>JAIESI010000150.1 GCA_019746135.1 Xanthobacteraceae bacterium | reverse complement strand
CAGTTGAAAGTGCGTCGATGTCTTGCGAGCTACATCATCCAGGATTTGCGACTGGCAACCAACGCTGACAAACACAAGCCACCAGAGTATCAATTGCTCGTCAGTAACGCTGACAAACTCGGCACGGCCATCTGGGCTGAATAGCAGCAACCACCCATCCGCCGTACGTCACCAATGCTTTCTTTTGTCACCCCTGCCCCGCGGCTTCCCGAAATTGCTGATGTCGTGGAGGAAGGGTTTGTGGAGGAGATCAGGGACGACACCACCGGTGACGTCCACAAGTCGGCGGATTTTCTTCGGCGGGAGCTTAGAGAACTCAACCGCTTTCGCGGAGAGCAGGAAGATTTGCTGGCTGCCGGCAAGCCGCGGTTCCGATGCGCTCATTGCGAAGTCGGGGTAGCTCTCCGCTTGTCTGCTCTCCGGCGATGGTATTTTCGGCATGATGAGGAAGATGGTTCGTGCAGATACCAGAGCAAAGGATTCCTGTCACAAGACGATTTTGATGCAAGGCGCTACAACGGCCAGAAGGAAGGACCGCAACACATTCGAATGAAACGTCTCATCCGAGAGAGCCTGACGCGAGACGGCACTTTCGATAAGCAGTCGATCCTCGAGGAGGTTCGTTGGCGCGGCAAGGTCAAGCCGGGTAGCTGGAAAATTCCTGATATACAGGCGACGCGTAACGGACTGCGGATTGCATTCGAGATCCAATTGTCATCGACCTACGTCAATGTCATGCGGCAGCGCCGGTCGTTCTATCTCGCGGAGGGTGGTCTCCTCTTCTGGGTGTTGACGCGGGTGCGCGAGGAAGATAGGCGGCAGTTTCAGGACGACGTTCTTTACCCGAACAATTGCAACGTATTCGCGATAGACGAGGAAACCGTTGCGTTGTCAGCGGAGAATGCAGAACTCACGTTTCGATGTGGTTATCTCGAACCGGTGCGGGATGGATGGACTCTCAAGGAACGCTGGTGCGAACGGATCGTCAGATTCTCTGAGCTCACGCTTGATCCGGCCAATCAACGTGTCTATTACTTCGACTATGACAATGTGCGGTCCGAGATCGAACGAGCGCTGCGGACAATTGATGGCAGGTGCATCCTCGATGAATTCGAGTCCCTGTTGCGATGTAGAGCCAACCAAGACGGAAATGTGCTGGACAAATGGCGAATACTGAAACGCTCTCTACCGGACGCGTTCACCTGGCCGCTCGATCTGTATGGCGGAGGCTTTTTCACTGCAGTGGACATGTACCTCTCCGCTCGCTCGGGGCGCCCGGTCGGATGGAATTATCAAAGCCTGATCCAGACCGCACATCGCTGCATGGATATCCGCCCAGATTTTCTGCCTTTACTCGAAGCCTGCTTCAGCGCCTTCGGGCGCAGCAGCATCTTTACCGACGAACGCTATGCCGCAAAGTGGAGCGCAAAACGTGCGAAAGCGGTAGTTGATGCAACTGCTAAATCTGATACCAGGACCCACCTGCTTCGGCTTCGCCAATATCGGCCGGCCATGGAATGGCTAATGCCCGAGGTCAAGCACGCAATTGCCGCTACTCTGGAGCAACTTGATCCACCCTAGCCCGGCGATTCTCGAAAATCACGGCCCATTACGTCTGACTGCCGCGCGTACGTTGCAGCGCCTGCCGCGCGTGCGGCATCAGGAAACCGGCGAGATCAGCAACGATCGCTTCGAGGGATGGCACTGCTGCAGACAGGTCTCTGGCGAACGCTTCCCACTGGCGCTGTTTGGTCACGTCAGTGGAGAAGGCGGTCGTCAGCGCGTCTGGCAATTCCTCCGGGATAGCGGTTCCTCGCCGTTCAAATGTCGCAGCAATGGCGCGGCTCAGGCGTTCTGCATCAAAGACATAACTTCGACTCAATATCCAGATGTCGTAGTAGTCCTTCATTCGGGTGTTGGCCAGGCCAAATAGAACCATTGCCTGAAACTTCTCGGCCACAACCGTTTCGCGTGGGTACGCACGCAGGCGGGGTGCGGGAAGATCCAGCATTACCGGCAAGTTGATTTCCTCGACCCCTGGTTCGATAGCGTCGCCAAAACCGATATCGATTACGACCGTAATCCGCGCGCCGGCCAGTCTCGCAGTCGTACGCAGACGGAGGCCGCCATATTCAAGTTGCTCGCGTATCAGATCAATCCGCAACGCTTCGACGTCAAATAGGATGCCATCGTTCTCTTTGACAGCGCAGATTTCCTTGAAAACAGCGAGCATCGGCTCGGGCGACGGATCGCCGTAGCCAAGAAGATCCACATCGCGCGTAGGACGATGCGGATCGTCAAACCATGTCGTTATCAGCATCGCTCCTTTTAGAACGAAGCGATCGCGGTGAGGCGTGGTACTGAGGCGATAGAGCAGACGCTCGGTCGCGTAACGCGTGAGGAGCAGATCGAACGCCTGCCCCTTCTCGCGCGCAATTGTCAGCAGACGAGCACGAACCGAGGCACCAACATCGCGGGGCTGTCTAGCCATCAGCGGTCAACGCACTCACGTACGGTTCCATGGTTTTCCACACCCGCGCGTCACTGGCGAATTTGGCGATCTGCGCTGGCGTGACTTTCTTTTTCCGCAGCGCTTCGCGCAGACCTTCCAGAGCAACATTCACACCAACGATGCGACGATAGCGAAAGAGATCGGCGATTGTCTTGGCGATACCGAAAATCCGGACGTCGACACCGTCGATGGTGTGATGCTCAACACCGGTTTGTAGATGGGCGCTCGGAAAATGAGCGAAGCGTGCAGGCGGGTAAAGAAATTTCGGGCGCCAGTCGTTCGGACCAATTGCGATCCATACTTTCGCTGGGATCTGATCGGTCAGTTCATAATAAGCTAGCGCCGAGGTGAGACAGATGACGCCCTTCGGCACGAGCTTTGCCGCTTCGGCCAGAGTGTGATGCGCGTCGATCGACGCATCCGGAAGCTGATAAAGCCCGCGCGCGAGCCGGACAATCGCGCCCTCACGTTCAAGCCGGGAGACGGTGGCTGCGGTAACGCCCTCCGCGATCAGTTCGCTCAGACGTGCCATCCCCCTGGACTTCAGGAAGGCAAACACGCGCTCCCGCTGAGTACTGGTGGTCCGTGGCGTCATTAGATACAAATCCTCGGTCAATTCGAAATACTAACCGATGTTTTGTATCAATTGCTAGTGATTTTCAGGCCATTCCCACTCTGGGGGCAGCCAATCAACCAACAACCGGATCTGGGAATTAGTCCGCGCATCTTCACCTTCTATGACCATGTGTGACGGTCAGCACCAGTAAACACGGCCATTTCGAAGCCAGAAATGGGAGCGGCAACCCTTTCGCAGCCAGACCGAGGGGGATAGCGACGGCCTGCCCTGAATATCGACGGAGACGTCCCACCGAGGCTTTGCCTCCGCAATGACTAGGAGCTCGATGACATGGCCGCATCCGCAAGGGCAGCGCATTCCAACGCACCAATCTTCACCGTCGTCGCGCGCGAGCACCACATCCCGGATGGGCATGCGAGGTGGCAGACTATCACCTTCAATAATGCGCAATCTGCGACGCGGGCCGAGACCCGCCAAGACGTTGCGCCACCACCGGATAACACCGAGTGCGATATTCATCGCGCAGGCACCTTAAGCGACGGCAATCCGAGCAGCGGCTCACTGTCGCCACGCGCAAGAAGTAGATTCGACGTGCACGCAAAGGCGTCCTCGGGAAAGTATTCCTCCTCACATGCAGCCAGACTGAACTGCGTACGCGCATAGAGGCGATTGGAGTCGAGGCGGAAAGGATAAGCGCGCGCGACGAACTCATTTACGCAGGCCGCCGCTGCGCGCATGTTTAGAGATATCACGGCCGGAGCTTCCTCGACGATGCCTTTGAGGTAGCCGGCCTTGAGTTCTTCCTGATGAGCCTCCGGCGCCACCTGACGCAGATATTCGCCGCGCAGGCTCTCCGGCGTGTAGACACCGCGGTCCTGCAAGGTCGAACCACCAGGATGAACGTAGTCAATGCGACCGCATACGTCGGCGATCGCGAATGTATCACCCTCCTTGCGAACCGGGATGACCACGCCTACATCGAACAGCGGCAGCAGGAACGCAGCCGCGATCAGATCGGCGATATGACGGGCTTCAAGCGTATCAACACAGCAGAAGATGACGTCACACTGGGCAGCCGCCAGAACGGCGTCCCGCGTGGCGATGGAGGCCGGCACCGGAATGACGACACCCTCGCCGCGAAAGGAGGTCGCGGCTTCGGCGAACGCATCAACCTTCAGGCGATTCACTTCGGCATCTGCACGCTTGGAATTGAGGATACGGTTGAGATTCTTCAATTCGAGGCGGTCGAAATCAACGACCGAGACTCGGCCGAAACCTAACCGGACGAGTTGCTCCCCTACGATCGAGCCTGTTCCGGAGACGCCGATCACCAACGCCGAGAGACAGCCGAGTTCGGCGGTCATGCTGTCGGTGAAGGCAACCGGCCGGTTTCCGGGGCCGGCGGGCGTGGCTTTGTCGTCCCACCAATAGCTCAGGTCGTCGCCGGCGACCGTAACCAAGTTTACCGGTCGGTCGCGGATGCTTGGATCATAAAGGCGGGCGCGAACCGCACCGTCAATAGTCATGATGGCCGAGCCGTGTAGTGCGCCGAAGGCCTGGAACAGGCTCGGGATCACCGCGCAGTCGCTTTCATCGTCCGCCTGGGAAAACGCAAATAGACCGCCGGGGTGCGAGTGGATGAGGACGATCGTAGCGCCGCTCGGCTCCGCCAGGTCGATCGCCTGTTCGAGGTATTCGCCGGGCCAAGTGATGGCATCGCGCTCTCGGCGCTTGCAGGCTGAGTACGGCACGAGGATCACGTTCCGGACCAGAAGTCGGAGCCGAGGACCGGGTGTGCGCGTGCAGACCAGAATAGCGGCTGCTTCCAAGCCGTCCGAAGGGAAGAGATGGCGTCTTACCTGCCCATGTGCGACGCCGCTGAAGGCCAGGGTTGTCTCGGGAATCACTCGCCCACCTCCTTGGCGAGCGCGGCGTCAACCAGAGCGAGCTGAGTCACTACGTTGTCGATGGCGGGATTCCAGGGCGCCCCGGCGCCGCGGTTCCGAGACCAGCCGTGGAACTCGACGCCGAGCAGGACGCCGCGAAGTTGGGTGCTCTCGATGGTCCGACCGGAGGACAAGGCAAGCGGCGGGTAAGCGTAGAAGCCGTAGATCTGCGCGCCCGGATAGTTGGGCGGGATCTCCAACGCGATCTTCGTGTGCGCGACAGCGTAGCCCGCAGGGAGCGGATAGTCGTGAAGAAGAAGCCAGCGCCGATTGACCTCGACGATGGTCTCCCAGCGGAGGCCGAGGCGATTGAGATGCGCCTCATCGACGTCGAGCAGCGCGAAGTCCCGGCAAGGCGCCGTCGGTGCCTCGCCGTTGTTGACGTCCTTTGGCGTGAGCCGAAGTTTCTCGATGCCGGGCGTGCGCAGGTCGATCTCGGTGGTGAGCTCCACAGGCTGCTTTGGCTGGCCGGCGACCTTGAGGAAAATCTGCCAGCCCTGATCGGGGTTGAACCCCGCTTGGACCAGCGCCGCGCGCACCAAAATGGTCGGTGCGGTGAGCTCCAGCACGACGCCCTGCACATTGAGTTTCCAAATAAGCTTGCGGCTAATAAACGACTCGACACCAGTGGCGTCCAGATCGACGAGATCCTGGTCGTCCAAGAGACGATCCGGCTTATCCTGCTGTTCGAAGTAGATCGCCTTGTCGGCCGGCACTTCGCCGAGTTTGCGCAACAGTCCACCGGAAACGATGCGGCACGGCCAGTCAAAACGCTGACTGTCGATCGTCAGACGGTAAGCGCGGTCGCTCTCGACGATAACGAAGCGCCGTTCGTCCCGGCGCAGGTCAACCGTCTCGGTGGGGCGAACGTCTTCCAAATCGCCGTTCGGGAGAACCTGAAGCACGCTTACACCAGTGACGGAATTGAAGCCGGCAGCGATCGCAAGCTGGGCACCGGTTGGGGTGAAGTCGTCGATACGAACGTGCCGATAGGACAAGGTGTGATCCGCCACGTCGATGGTAAGGCGGTGAGCGGCACCAACTTCTTCGAGGGAAATGCGGCCTTCGCCGCTTGGAGTACTTGTTTGCATATGATTGCCTTTCTGGTGGCCCTCTGCGGGATTGCAGATTTCTGGCCTTCAGTAGGTCAATCGCAGCGCATTTCAGGACCGGAAAGGTGTGTCTGCCCTCTTTAGGGTGACGGCGCCATCCGGGAGGTCCCCACAGATGAAAAAACTCGGGCATCGGGGGCAAGTGCGAGGTTCTATCTTGGGAGGAAAATACCCTGATCGGACGCTGCGGACAATTTCCTGAACTTTTTGGCGTCGAGTCTCAAGCTTTTTTGCAGAAATCGACATCGGTTCCGTCGTCTCGCTGGTCAAATAAGTCACCTCGACCTGTGCTTGGCCACCATAGGTCTGAACTGCGGCGAGATGAAGTATCGTGTATTCAATGTCGTCAAAAGCATTGGATCGCGGCTTACCCGTCTTGATCCGTCGAACGACGACTTGGCCACGCTCACCTTTGGCTACAGCGTCTGGCCTGACAAGGACATCACCTTCGGCCCAGCCCAACGAAATTGGCGTTGCCGGCGAACGTATTCCAGACCTCCGTGTTTCGACGAGGTAATCGACCAAGCGACGACCGATTCGACGGTAGTCTTCGGCATACCCGTGATCCACCGCGCCTTTTACCTGCCATGCCTGCTCGAATCGAGCGCCTAATTCAGTATCACTCGGGTCTGTGGTTTCATGGATGGTCTTCAGCCAATCAAATACGTCGCTGACCACGTTGTGCATCTTCATGAAAGCCGTTTCCGTACGGCGCCCGCCAAGCTTGAGCACATGTGTATACAAGAACCGGCGTGGGCATCGATCGAAAAGGTTGACCGCGCCGTCAGTCCAGATTGGTTTTTCTTCCCAATCGATCCGAATTGCGGTGTCCCCAGTCATCTCTCTAGTTCGCCGCAGTGGATTTGCGGGCCGGACAACCAAATGATTGATCGCGGGAATGAATTTCGAAGGGTTACGCTTCTTGCCATCGGATTGAACCGAGGACGCATAGAGAACAAGTAGGTTGCGGGCACGCGACAGGGCGACGAAGAACAGGCACTCCTCCTCCTCATCGTGCCCTGCCTTCACTGCCTCTAGCCCCGTCAATCCGTTCGAACCGTAAATCAGACCGTCGGGCGGAATGCAACGCGGCGTCATGTTATTGCGTGGCAAACCAGAGGTGACCATTCCTGGAATATGCACAGTATCGAACTCAAGACCTTTGCTTGCATGGATCGTCATCAGCCTCACAGCGTCGATGCCTTCGGCGGCTGCTGGCAGATGACGCAGGCCACGATCCTCCGATAGCAGGACGAGCCGACGAATTCGATCAAGCAAGCGGACGCTTGGAGTGCCAGCGCCTGCTGGTTGGCGGCGGCAGAAGTTAAGGAACTGCCATAGCGCAAGACCTTTCATCCGGCTATGGGGATCGTCCGCAAGATGTACGGCCTTCGCTAGCCCGATCCGGTCAATGACCCACGTCGTCAGAATCGTCCAAGGATTTCCTGTGGGATTCACCCCATCAAAGAGACTGGCGATACGTTCTAAGGCCGTTACGCTGTCCGCCGTCAAGTCCAGCCGCGTTCCCACCTGTTTCCAATCGAGGACCGCAGCACCACTTTCCCTGAGATGGGCGACGATTTGCATGACATCTTGTAATGGCAATGGATGGGCCGCCATGGTGGCCGCTCTAACGAGTCCGACGGCATAAGGATCAGCCAACATCGAAAGGAAAGCGAGAAGATCTTTGATTTCGGGCCGCTCGAAAATGCTTCCAAGATGCAGCACCGGAATGCCCCTGGCCTCCAACCCTTCCGCGATGTCACTTAGTCGTGCATTGGATGCGCAAAGCAGCGCCTGCCTGCGAAACGGAACGCCTGCGTCGTGCTGCCCTTGGATGGCGGCGGCAACGGCGGAAATTTCGTCTTCGGTTGTCCCAGCCACCCGAAATTCCGTCACGGCATTTGACGGTTCCCTATGAGCCGTCAGGTGCAAAGGTAGAGCGCCTACTGAGGCCTTCATCGTACCCGCGAACGCTGTGAATACGTCGATAACTTGCTGCGTAGACCGATAGTTCACACAGAGCGCGCGTGTCTGCGCACCAGGAAAGTCGGCGGCGAACTGTGCCATGTTGGTCGCCGACGCCCCGCGAAACCTGTAAATGGATTGTCGTGAATCTCCTACCACCCACAGATTCCGACCATCACCCACGATCGCCTTCAACAATCTCACCGACGCGCGATTGACATCCTGGTACTCGTCGACCAAAACATGCTTATGTCTGGCCCTCAAAGCGTCTCTGACATCGGCGTCGTTTTCAACCAGGCGTACTGGATGAGCCACCAGATCACCAAAATCGATCATGTTTGCCGATGCCATCAACCGTTCGTAGGTTTCGAAGAGCAGTGCCACCTCCAGGGACTTCTCCGCGCGAATGACCGCATCAGCATCTTGGGCAGCTTTGCTCGCCATGATCTGCGCCAATGCCCGATATCCCGCTGCATCCACGACCTCGTCCTTGGCACGTGAGATCGCACTGAGCATGTCACTGAGATCAAGTGCCGGATCCCAAAGGTTTCGATAGTGACGAAGTGGGAGCCTAGGCAGTTCGTCTTCAAGCAATTCGATTGCTTCTGATCGATCGATGAGCCGCGGATCAGGGGGGAGATTCAACTTGTCATGAAAGCGGCGTACAACGTCCAGACCGAAGGCATGGAACGTACCAATCCACATCGCTGAGGCTGCCGTTGGATTCGTCGCGGCCAACCGCTCGCTCAACTCATTGGCCGCTTTATTCGAGAACGTGAGCACAAGTATGGATACGGGATCCACACCGTCGGCGAGAAGGCCCTCGATTCGACGCACAAGCGTTCGCGTCTTACCTGTGCCAGGTCCAGCCTGTAGCTGAAACGCGCTATCGCGGTGTTCTGCCGCCGTGATCTGGCTCGGGTCGGGAATCATCTCAGCCGCGGAGGCGGCAGCCTCCATGTTGGCAATTTCTACAGGCGGCAACAACAGCGCGTCCAAGAGTTGTTGTTGAACCACTTGGAGCGGTATGCCGAGGCGACGGGCAATCTCCACCGACGAAAATCCATTGCCGACATGCAGATCTCGGGCTACCGAACGCGGCAAAATGAACTCTCGCGCAAAGAGATCCATCCGAATCTCTCTGCGCTCTCGCGCGCCATAGTCGAGCACTTTTTCAATACCAACCGGCGCGTCTTCGATGGACCGCTCAGGTTCAACCTGAACTGTTACAACATCCAGTGCGCCCCCCTCCAGTACGACATGCCCGAGTTCATGGGCAATTAGAAAGGCCTGGTCAAATTCGGTGCCCGTCTCCTCATAAAGAATGACGCCAGCCTGACTGTCGAAGACCGCGCTGCCGCCCTTCAGCTGCGAATCGCCTTGCGACACACCATATACGTCCAAGTCGCGACGCTCCGCCGCGCGCCTGACAAATTCCAGCAATCTTGCTGGATCTTCACCCGACGCGACCACCGCCCGATGTATGCGTTCTGCCTCTCGGCGAGCTGCCTCGGTCGCGTCCACCGTCCTACTCTTTCAGAGCCTTAAGGGCATTCTGTTGGGCTTCAGTAAGCTGAGAAGACTCAATGGCTTTATCGAACGATATCTGTTTGGCTACAGTGGGCTTCACTACTGATCGGAAGCTCTGGCTGGATACAATCGCTGGCGGACTGCGCAGGTAGTCCGTTACGGCATCTACGGAAGCGCCCAACTCTGTCGCAAGCACCTGAACAAAGCGTCCCGGTATCGTCGCAGCATCGATTGCTCGATCGCGCAGACGGCTCAACAGCAAAGAATTGATGTTGAGCCGCTCAGCCAGCGTCCTGAAGGCATCTCGATTGAGCCTAGCAAACGGATTTGCGGTTGCACCGTCAACCGGCTGGCGAGCAGCGGTCTGAAACTGCTGCCAAGCTCGGTCGACGATCGCCTCAGATGTCAGCGAAACCTCATCGCCACGCGTGGCGTCCATCATCAATTCAACCGAACAGTCAACCAAGGCCTCGGCATGTCCTGGATATTCAGCCAGATAGCGCTCCAACGTCTTGCGATCATGTGTCGGCTCGATGGCGAAGGCGAGCAGCACCTCTTCTTCAGTCATCCCCACACGTTTATCGGTCATTGCGCATTCTCCTCGTGAAGAATGGCCTTGAGCGCCTTGCAGGCGCGATCGCGGCGGTTGCGAACCGTCCTTTCATCGCACTGCAGAATTTGCGCAATGGTCATAACACCATGCTCCTTGGAATCAATTGGAAACCCCTCCAAAATCAGGCAAATAACCCGCTTTTGATCAGCAGGTAGTCCGTCAATCGCTGCGGCAAGCGTCGACCGGAAAGCCGGATCATCAAGTTTTGACGGATCACCTCCCAGGAACTCTGTGGCGGCAGTCTCGACCTCTTCCGATATCTCCGAGTCGTCGTCATCCCCTGGGCGGTTTAACGGTACCGTCTTGATTGTTGAGGGACCCATCTTGCGCAATACGGAGGTGCGAATGGCGACCATAGCTTTGTCGAAGCGGATTTCGAAGAAATCCATCAAATCCGGCCTCTCGTTGCAATCCTTGGTGATCAGCTCAAGGAAACGCCCCCTTACTTCATCGCGAATTTCTGCCGCCCCGTCCATCCGTGCGTCGGAAATAGCCGAGTTCAGCGACTTCTCGACTCGACTCAGAAGAATCCGGAAGATCTTCTCGAAGTTCGCGTGGTCGCCTGCCGCCCAAGCGCGCCGAAGGAAATACACCAGTACTTCCGTCGGTACGTACTCCGGACGCCTCCGTGAAATCCCGTCGAATTGCAGGATCCGCACTGTCGGTTCCACGCTTTCAAGCTTCTTAATCCACGCCTCGATTTCAGGCGGGCGCGTATATGGCGTGCCGTCCTTTCCCATTCTTCTCAGTGGTTCTGGCATTCGTCGCCTCCGTGGTGGCAATCTGATAATCAGGTCGCTTTAGCGCCGACCACGAATGCGCGCAGCCGCACGCACCCCAAGATTCTGTGATTGGAATCGGTTGTGAACAGTGCGTGCCATCTCGTCATAGACGGGGGACCGCTTTGCAGGATCAGCGATGGTGACGATCAGTGAGAACGGCTGCGGCTTACAGGCTTCTTCATCCTCAATACCATGACGCGTCAAGAGCTGCACCTTCAAACGCCAGCGCGATCCTCGCTCACCTTTGTCTCCGAGGTCGCCGTGGTACGTGCGGACCGGCGCCCACTTGCGTAGCTTCTCGACTTGATACGACTCGTACAAAACGCCTGGATTCTTGTGCTCCGGAGGAACCAACCCAACAAATTTGGTCTTAATCTCCCCTGTATCCCGCGAAGTCTGCTCGCGGTAGACCCCAAAGTGCGCATCAATGTGAGTTTCGCAATACTCGCTGCCCCAGCGCGCACCACGAGCTGGCGCGAATGCGACAGTCATCCACACTTCGCCGAAGTACCGCCCATTTCGACGAAGCGACGGTGGGTACGGGAAATCATCCCACTCGAGGAAGTATCCGGGGCGAAGCGAGTCCTCAAATACAAGTGTGGATGTGTGCGGTGTGCACTCCAAACAGTAGGGGATGGGCGACGGCAGTCCGAACCCGAAAAAGTTTTCCTCGCCGTCAGGCACGCGTTTCTGCGTTCGCGGATCACGCGCATGATGTGTCAGGAGCGCGCGTGCAAGCACGGGCGTCGGGGTCGGCGTGATCTGGTGATAGATTTGCGCGAGAGTTCTGGACACCAGCGGTGTGGCGAAACTGGTTCCCAGGTTTTCAGCGGTGCCGGTACCGCTAACAGAACGGATTCCGGCAATGTGCGTGGCATCGGTTGAGCATGATCCACCGTAATGCACGAGGTCAGGTTTGATAACGTAGTTTGGCCCCGCACCGTGACGCGAGAAGGCAGATGGATGATGTTCCTTTGGACCGTTTTTCTTGTAATCAACTTGCGAAACGGACCCCACGGTAATTCCTAATACGCTGTCTGCGGGTGCAGTAATTCTTCCCTGCTCCAGTTGCGTTGTGGATCGCGGGTAGTCGAGAAGCGGCGGGCTGATATAGTTTCCGGAGCTGATAACAAACGAGACCTGATAACGCTCCTGCAGATTGTCAAGTTCCTCCGCGAATTCGGAGAATTCATCAAGCGAGCAAACGGCGTCAGTACCGAGCGAAAGATTCCAGACTTTGAATTCGTTCGCGTGGTCCCTTAGCGCGGTTTCAAGTGAAACCAAAAACTCTTGTTCACGTAGAGAGTCGGTATCCCCTCTGCTTGGATCGGCGTTTGGAATTACCTGCAGGTCAAAGACAGCACACGGATTTGCGTCGATGCCCGCGATAGTGGGATTGAGTGCACTGCCCCAGCAAATTAACCCCGCAACGAAGGTCCCATGGTCAGTATTGCGGTATTCGGGGGCCACTTGGGTCTCCCGCCCAACGACCCAGCTCTCTAGTCCGGGAATCTGGTCGGATATTCCGCTATCTACGACTACAACAGTTGGCACATCGCCCATGACATCTCCTCGCGCCTGCAAATTCGGAAGAGGTGTTGGATTCAGCATCATAGGTCGCACTGTGCGGATGAGTGGCATGCTGACGATGGAGCGGACACCTACGACGCGAGAAAGTGCCTCGATATCATCGACCGTTCGGCATTCAGCCCCGTAGATGAAGCTACCTGGCGAGTACCCGGCAGTACTGATGCGTAGCTTGCGCTTGCGGCACAGGTCTACGAAATTATCGACGAGCCTGGGCTGATCATCGTCTGCTCCGAAATTGAACAGGCGCACGCGGGCCATAAATCCTTCCTTCCCCCGTGGGCTGTGCCGTAGAACATCTTTTGGATCAAGCCCTTTGCGTCGATATAGTGGGGTAACTGCCTCAATGGATTCGACGCAGGAGAGCTCTTTCACGATGCGCTCGCTGCGGTTTTCCTCGATGGTGTTTACCAATTGCGCGAGCCCATCGGGAGTAGCCTTCACAAATAACTCGCCGAGCCCTCCTGCGCCAACGATCGGGCAGGTTTGTGCCGAAAATAGTTTCTCTGGGCGATGGCTCTTTGCAGCCGCCCTCGTAAGGAGTTTCACTCTCACGGGCGCAGCGCCAGCCTGCTTCATTTGCGGGAGCAGTGCCTCGCGTACAGCAGAGACTTGCGTCGCAAGACTCTTCCTGTATGCGCCATCAACAGTGCGGAAGGGCTTGGGCGGCGTTCCGCCACCATCGATCCTCTTCTCCTTTCCTTGGCTGGGGAGAATGAGTTTGATCGGAAGGCGATCAGGTCTTGGAATGTTCTTTTCCGCCACGTTGCTTACCTCCCTTCAGGGTTCTTCGATAGGCAGTTGCCTTTGAAACCCCCAAGAGATGTGCGAGGGCCGCATGGCTATAGAGTTTCTCGTTCCTATCTCGAAGTGCCCTCGCGATTGCATCTACATGCATGCCTCGCAGGGCCGAGAGGAATCGGCGTTCCTGACCTTCGCCAATCCCGATATTTTGCAAAACCAGAAATGCGTCCTTAAGTTCGGGCGCTTGTTGGGTGGTGATTCTCCGGCGATGAAGCCTGCGGGAAACCTCTTGAATGTCTGATCCGGAAAATCCCTCTGAGAGATCGACGAGCAACTCCAGATCTCGGTCCCCGAAATCAAGGGGGCGAAGAAAATCGTTCCACATTTGCCGGCGCAAATCGGGCGGTGGGTAGCCCAAAGCTAGTCGATAAACGAATCGACGCCAGACTGCAGAATCAAGCAGTTCCTCATGATTCGTTGCCGCAAGGATGATGGACTGAGGACCTAGGGCGTCGAGATTCTGAATAAAGCTATTGACTACCCGCTTGAGTTCACCCAGCTCTTGAGTATCCCCACGCAGTTTTGCGATTGCATCAAACTCATCAAGAAACAAGACACACGGTGTTCGCGCCGCGAAATCGAATAGCGCCCGAATGTTCTTCGCGGTACTCCCGAGAAACGATGAAATGAGTCCGTCCAAACGGGCGATATAAAGATCGAGACCCAGTTCAGCGGCTATATGGCGCGCAAGGCGACTCTTGCCGCTCCCAGGAGGACCGTACATGAGTAGGTTCGTTGGGCCTGCTGCCCCCTGCTCATCAAGCTGAGCATAACTTTTGGCTACACTCAGGAACTCGTTGACAACGTCCCACTGGTCCTGTGAAAGCACGATGGGCGGTTCATGATGCGCCCTCAAATTCACGCGTTCGATCAGAGGGAAACGACTCTCGCCGTCGATCGGAAGCGCGTGCGGAAAGCGTGCTTCCGATGGCCGGAGTTCATGGTCGCTCTCATTGAGCATCTTGCGGAGGCGGCCCGCAGAAACGGCATCCCCCTCCTTTTCGAGCTTGTCTGCGAGAAAGGCGGTGTAATTTCGCACCTTGTCGATGTCGAGACGTAGCGCCCCTCCGACGATACGAAACAGCTCATTCATGGAACGTTGATCTGATTTCATGAAACGATAGTGCCATAACATGAAACGACTGTCAACGCATACTTAGCGGCGGGCGAGCCACGCCGCGCCTACGAAAGGTAAATCAGAGATGCTTTTTGTAATACGCCCACTGTAGCCGGGAAAGAATTCCCAGAACCACGGTCAGTGGCAAGCCGATCCACCGGATGTCCGGCAACGCTGGCCACAGCAGACCCGTCAGGACGGCCACCACAGTCAGTGCGACCTGAAGGTGTTTGGCGCGATGGTAGAGGCTCCCTGATTCCCGGCCCCCACAAGCCCGCCGTATCGCGCGCTGTGTCAGCCCATCCATGGCGCCGACGATGTACACAAGCAAAAGTAGCGGCACAGTCATGGCCAGCGTCGCCAGCCGAACCCCGAGGAGCTGCGAACCAATCATCGCCACTTCGATGGCTTCGCGATTGGCGATATAAAAGTTGCGCACGATCGTGTCCGGTATGGAGAGTGCCGCGCCTTCTGCAAAGCGCATTCCCATGTCGTGAATCCCGGTGAATCGAAACACCAGGCCGTACAGAAAGTTTGCCGTGCCGGTGACCGTTCCCGGCACCCCGCCCTGCCAGGCCGCGAGTTCAATTCCACGACCGAGGTCCGCAGCAAGAATGCTCTTCAGCCGTGCCACACCATCTGGCCAGACCTTGAACACGAAAACCCAGTCGACGATCCACGCCGCGAGCAGGATGCCGAACGAGGCAAGGGACAGGGCAAACAGGAATTTGAGCGGCGCAAGCAGAGCGCCGGCCACGACACCATCGTGAAACGAAGCATTCCTAGAACTCATGTCCGTCCTCCCGTATCGGAGCATCGATCGGGCGATTCC
>JAIESI010000395.1 GCA_019746135.1 Xanthobacteraceae bacterium | reverse complement strand
CGGGAATGCTGAACGCCGCGATCAAGGATTGCCCGGTGTTCGGCGGCAAGGTGAAGAGCTTCGACGCCGCCAAGGTCGCCGGCATGAAGGGCGTCAAGAAGGTCGTGCAGGTCGACGCCAAGTCGGTTGCGGTCGTCGCCGACACCTGGTGGCACGCCAAGAAGGCGCTCGATGCGCTGCCGATCGAGTGGGACAAGGGCGAGAACACCAAGGTCTCGTCGGAGTCGATCGCCAAGTGGCTCGAGGAAGGGCTTACCGCCGAAACCAAGTTCGTCGGCAACAAGCAGGGCGACGCGGCCGCGGCCATCGCCGGCGCGGCGAGGAAGGTCGAGGCCGTCTACGCCTATCCGTACCAGAACCACGCGTGCCTGGAGCCGATGAACGCGACGGTGCTCTACACGCCGGAGAAGTGCGAGGTGTGGACCAGCACCCAGAACGGCGAAGCAGCCTATGCTGCGGCCATCGCCGCGTCGGGCCTGCCCGCCGACAAGGTGGAGGTGCATCGGCTGATGCTCGGCACCGGCTTCGGCCGGCGCACGCGCAGCGATTACGTCACGGAGGCGACCAATATCGCCAAGCAGATGCCCGGCACGCCGATCAAGATGCTCAAGTCCCGCGAAGAGGACATGACCAACGGCGTGTACCACCCGGTCACGCAGTGCAAGCTCACCGGCGCGCTCGACAAGGACGGCAACCTCACCGGCATGCATATGCGGATCTCCGGTCAGTCGATCCTCGCCTATGCGCGTCCGGAGGCGATGCAGGCCGGCGCCGATCCGGCGGCCTTCCAGGGACTGAACCCCGGCGGCGCTGAAGGCCAGTTCGGCTATGACATCCCGAACCTGCTGATCGACCACTCGATGCGCAACCCGCATGTTCCGCCGTGGTTCTGGCGCGGCGTGAACAACAACCAGAACGCCATCTATCTCGAATGCTTCATCGACGAGATGGCGCATGCGGCGGGCCAGGATCCGCTGGCGTTCCGGCGCAAGATGATGGCGAACAAGCCGAAGCACCTCGGCGTTCTCAACGCCGTGGCCGAGCGCGTCGGCTGGGACAAGCCTGCCCCGCAGGGCGTGTTCCGCGGCATCTGCCAGCACATGGGCTACGGCAGCTATGTTGCTGCAGCGGCCGAGATCTCGGTCGTGGGCGGCAACAAGATCAAGATGCACCGCATCGTCGCCGCGACCAACCCCGGTCACGCCGTCAACCCGGCGCAGATCGAGCGGCAGATCGCGGGCTCGTTCGTCTACGGCCTGTCAGCGCTGTTCCACGGCGGCATCACCATCAAGGACGGCGAGGTGGTCGAGAAGAACTTCGACACCTACGGCTCACTCCGCATGTCGGAAATGCCGAAGGTGGAATCGATCATCATGCCGAGCCATGACTTCTGGGGCGGCGTCGGCGAGCCGACGATCTTCGTCGCGGCTCCTGCGGTGCTGAATGCGATCTTCGCGGCGACGGGCAAGCGCATCCGCACGTTCCCGCTGAAGAACCAGGGCTTCGAGATCGCCTGATGATCCCGGAGTGAGAAGGCGGCGGCCGAAAAGGCCGCCGCCCGTGTTTCGAGCGGACGGAATCCGAATGAACGGAACGAACGTCCATCGGCGTCATGTCCTGAAATCCGCGGCGGCCGGCGCCGCGGCGCTGGCCTTCCCCGCGCCGCTGATTGCGCAAAACAGGGGTCCGCGCGTCATTGTGATCGGCGGCGGGTTCGGCGGCACGAGCTGCGCCCGCGCGCTGCGCAAGGCCGATCCGCACATGGCGGTCACGCTGGTCGAAGCCAATCCGACCTTCACCGCCATGCCGCAGAGCAGCGCCGTCATCGCCGGCCTGTTCGAGCTGAAGCATCAGCAGTTCGGCTATGACCGCATCAGGGATTTGGGTGTCACCGTGGCGATCTCGGCGGCGAAGGCCGTCGATCCGGAGAAGCGGACGGTGACGCTCGCAGACCGCGCGACGCTTCCCTACGACCGGCTGGTGGTGTCGCCCGGGATCGATTTCCGCGATGGTGCCATTGCCGGCTACGATCGCAAGGCCGCCGAGATCATGCCCGCCGCCTGGAACGACGGCGGCGAGGTGGCGCTGCTGCGCCGCCAGCTCGAGGCAATGGACGACGGCGGCACCGTGGTCATCACCTCGCCGGTCAATCCGGCGCGCTGCCCGCCTGCGCCTTACGAGCGCGCAAGCCTGATCGCGCATTATCTGAAAACCAAAAAGCCGCGCTCCAAGGTGATCGTGCTCGACCAGAAGGAAAGCTTCACCATGCAGAAGCTGTTCGAGGCGGCCTGGCAGGAGCTTTATCCGGGCCTGATCGAATGGGTCGGGCTTTCCAGCGGCGGCTCGCTGTCGTCGGTCGAGGCCGACAGCAAAACGCTGGTCACCGATTTCGACAAATACCAGGCATCGGTCGCGAACGTGATCCCGCCGCAGAAGGCGGGGCATGCCGCCGACCTCGCTCACGTCGCCGACCGCACCGGGTGGTGTCCGGTCGATCCGGTGACGTTCGAGTCGCGGCTGCAGAAGCACATCCACGTGATCGGCGACGCCGCCATTGCCGGCGCCATGCCGCGCTCGGCCTCGGCGGCGCACTCGCAGGGCGCGATCTGCGCAACGGCCATTGCCGGGCTGTTTGCCGGCAAGGCGCCCGGCGCGCCGACGCTCACCAGCTCCTGCTACAGCCTGATCGCGCCCGACTACGCGATCTCGCAGCGCGGCACGTACCGCCCCACCGACGATCAATACACCGAGGCCGACGGCGGCGCGGTCGTCAGCCCGGCCGGTGCGCCGCGTGCGTTGCGAAAGGATGAGGCCAACGAGGCCGATGCCTGGTTCCGCACCATCACCGCGGAGGCGTTCGGATGATGCGCCGGATGATGCTCTCGGCGGCGCTGGCGTTGGGCGGCGCACCATGCGCCGCCCAGGAGGCGCTGCCGCCCTACACGGTGGTCGGCGACGCCATCCCGCAATCGCTGACCGGCAAGCCCGGCGATCCGGTGAACGGCCGGGCCATCGTGGTCAGACGCGAGAACACTTGCCTTCTGTGCCATTCGGGCCCATTTCCAGACCAGCGCTTTCAGGGCGACCTTTCGCCGAGCCTGAAAGGCACCGGATCGCGATGGTCGGAAGGGGAGCTGCGGCTCCGCATGGTTGACGCCTCCCGCCTCAATCCGGCTACCATCATGCCGTCGTTTTACCGGATCGATGGCCTGAACCGCGTGGCACAGAACTTCCGCGGCAAGCCGGTTCTGACCGCGCAGCAGATCGAGGACGTGGTCGCATATCTGATGACGCTGAAGGATTAGCGAGATGCCGGATCAATATTCGAGGGTCAATGCAACGCGTCGTGCGTTCATCGCCGGCGCCACCGCGGCGCTGATCGTCCGCCCGGCGCAGGCGACGCCGGAAACGATGGCGGCGGCGATCCGCCAGGTCGCCGGTGACGCCACGGTGACGCCGGGGAAGGTCAAGATCGATCTTGCGCCGCTGGTTGAGAACGGCAACGCCGTGGCGTTCGGCGTCTCGGTCGACAGCCCGATGACCGAGAAGGACTACGTCAAGGCGATCCACGTCTTCACCGAGAAGAATCCGTTGCCGAACGTGATCAGCGTCAAGCTCGGCCCGCGCGCCGGCCGCGCCGAGATCACGACGCGGATCAGGCTCGCCGACACGCAGCAGGTCCACGCCGTCTGCGAACTCAGCGACGGCACCTTCTGGTCGCACAAGGTCGAAGTCATCCTCACGCTCAGCGCCTGCCTGGAGGATCCGGTCTGATGGCTACCCGCACCCTCATCAACGTCCCATCCAAGGCCAAGCGCGGCGACGTGATCGCGATCAAGTCGCTGATCTCGCACATCATGGAGAACGGCTTCCGCCACGACAACACCGGCAAGCCGATCCCGCGCGACATCATCACGTCGATGGTCTGCACCTACAACGGCCAGGAAATCTTCAACGCCACGCTGCACCCCGCGATCGCCGCCAATCCGTTCATCACCTTCTATACGGTGGCGACCGAGAGCGGCACCATCGCGTTCAAGTGGACCGGCGACAACGGATTTGCCGCCGAGGCCTCGGCAAAAATAACCGTCGCATGACGATATCCGCGCGGCGGTGGCGGATCGCGCTGGCCGCCCTGACCGGCTGTGCCGCAGTTGCCGCGCTGGCCGTGCGCGCCGAGATTCCCCTGAATGAACGCCGCTCCTCCTACGAGGACATGAGCCGCGACAACAAGGCAATGCAGGACGATGACACCGCCAATCCGGCGATGCTCGCGGTGCTTGACGGCGAGGCGCTGTGGAACACCAAGGCAGGCAGCGCCGACAAATCATGTGCCGACTGCCACGGCGACGCCGCAGCGCGGATGAAAGGCGTCGCCGCGCGCTATCCGACGTTCGACACCAGAACCAACCAGCCGTTGAACCTCGAGCAGCGCATCAACATGTGCCACACGAGGCTGCAAAGGGCCACGCCGTTCGCCTACGAAAGCCGGGAGATGCTGGCGCTGACCACCTATATCGAGCTGCAGTCTCGCGGCGAGCCGATTGCGCCGCCGGACGACCCGCGGCTCGAGCCGCACCGGGAGCAGGGCCGCGAGCTCTACAACCAGCGCATCGGCCAGCTCAACCTCGCCTGTGTGCACTGCCACGACGACAACTGGGGCAAGAGCCTCGCCGGCAACAAGATTCCGCAGGCCCATCCTACGGGATACCCGATATACCGTTTGGAATGGCAGAGCGTCGGCTCATTGCAGCGGCGGCTCAGGAATTGCATGATCGGGATGCGCGCCGAGCCCTATGCCTACGGCGCACCGGAGTATGTCGCTATGGAGCTGTATCTGATGTGGCGCGCGCGCGGAATGAAGGTCGAAACCCCGGCGGTGCGGCCATGAACGATCTGACGATGCCCCGGCACCGGCTGCGCGGCTATGTCTCGCACGGCGCGGAGCTCCGCTCCGGCAAGCTCAGCCCCAAGACCTATCTCGAAGAGACGCTGACGCGGATTGCCCAGCTCGACAAGGACATCGGCGCGTTCGTCGTCGTCAACCGCGACGCCGCGCGGCGCGCCGCCGACGCCTCGGCGAAGCGCTGGTTCGCCGGCAGGCCGCTGTCGCCGATCGACGGCATGCCGGTCGCGATCAAGGACATCATCGAGACCGCCGACATGCCGACCGGCCAGGGCTCGCCGATGTGGGAGAACACCGACTGGAAGCGCGACTCGGCGAGCGTCCATGCGCTGCGCGAAGCGGGCGCGATCATCATCGGCAAGACCACCACCACCGAATTCGCCTCGAGCCATCCGTGGCACAAGACCAAGAACCCGCACGACGGCAAGCGCACGCCGGGCGGCTCGTCGAGCGGCTCGGCCGCAGCCGTTGGAGCCGGCATGGTGCCGGCGGGCCTCGGCACCCAGGTGGTCGGCTCGATCCTGCGGCCGGCAAGCTTCTGCGGCGCGGTCGGCTTCAAGCCGAGCGTCGGCGCGATCAACCGGAGCGGTTCCCACGATCATTTCAGCCAGAGCTGTCAGGGCTCGATCGGCGCGACGCTGGCCGACACCTGGGCGGTGCTGCGCGCGATCGCCGACCGCACCGGCGGCGATCCGGGCTTTGCCGGGCTCGCCGGCGACGTGGATTTCACCAAGCGCACCAAGCCGCTGAAGCTCGGCGTGCTGGAAACCGGCGGCTGGAGCCACACCAGCGAAGGCGCGCGCAAGGCGGTGCTCTCCGCCAAGCAGCGTATGCAGGTGAAGGGCGTGCACCTGATGAGCCGCGGCGACGATCCGGATATCGAGGCGGTCGAGCAGGCGCTCACAGATGCGCTGCCGCTGACCATGGCGATCAACGCCTGGGAGGGCCGCTGGCCGCTCAACACCTATGCCGACATCGATGCGAAGCAGCTCAGCGAGGCGGCGCGCGAGCGCCTGAAGACCGCCGAGGCAATGACGCAGAAAGAGTTCGGCGAGCTTTTGCAGCGGCGCGACGCGGTGCGCGCGACTTATGCCAAGGCTGCGGCGAACTACGATGCCTTCATCACGGCAGGCGCCTGCGGCGCACCGCCGGTGGGCCTCGGCATGACCGGAAACACGGCGATGAACGTCTCGGCCTCGCTGCTCGGCTGTCCGGCGCTGACCATTCCGGTGCTGGCCGACGAGGGTCTGCCGCTCGGATTGCAGCTGCTCGGCCGCATGAACGAGGACGCAGCGCTGTTCGGCGTTGCGACCTGGATTGCGGGCGATGCGCTGAGCCGGCCCGATCTGGTGGGCATGGTGGCCTGATCGCCTGAAAGGCCCGCGGGCTTCTTATGGCTGGTTCCGATGCGAAGCCTTCGCTCGCGGAAGCCGTCAGTTGGCTTTCTCGTTGTGAGGCGTTGCCACGTGACGTCGAAGCCAAAGCGCGGCTTCTGCTGCTCGACACACTCGGCTGCCTGCTCGCGGGGCTCACGCATCCCGAGGTCCGGAAATTCGGGCAGGCGCTGCGTCTCGCCTTCCCGGGCGATGTGGCATGGCCGGCGTCGGATATCAGGCTCGGACCGGCCGGCGCGGCTGCGCTGGGCGCAGCCGCCGCGTGCTGGGACGAAGCCTGCGAAGGCAACGCGTCATCGCACGGCCGGCCGGGCCTGCCGGTCGCGCCTGCGCTGCTGGCGCTCGCCGCTTCACGCGAAACGACGCTCGCCGAGCTTCTGCTTGCATTGACGACCGGCTACGAAATCGGAACGCGCGCCGGCGAGGCGTGGCGCATTCCGGCCGGCTGGCACGTCGACGGGGGCTGGCATTCGCTGGCGGTGGCCGCGGCCGTGACGCGCATGACCAGCGGACCCGAACATATCCAGCCCGCGATCGAAGCGGCGGCGTGTCAAATTCCCGCGAGCCTCTATCTGCCGATCACCATGGGGTCGGTGCTGCGCAACACTTATCCCGCGCATGCCGTGCTGCTCGGCATGATGGCCGCGGCCGCAGCGGACGCGGGTTTCGCGATGCCGCATGGCGCGTTGGAGGAAGGCCGGCGTCGGGTGTTGCAGGCCACGGCTGTTGCAACGGTCGCGCCGACCGGTCACTGGACGATCCTCGATGGATATTTGAAGCCATACGCCGCCGTGCGCCACACGCACTACGGCGTCGAAGCGGCCCTGCGTCTGCGAAAGAATGCAAACTTTGCACTGGAGAAAATCAGTGCAATCAAGCTCGATATCTATCCGGAGGCCGTGCAGTATTGCGGCAACCGCGCCCCGCGCACAGCCATCCAGGCGCAATTCAGCCTGAGCTACGCGATCGCCGCTGCGCTGGTGCTCGGCGATCTCGGACCAGATGCCTATGCGGATGTCGGCCATCCGGACATCACGCGCCTGGAAAGCCTGGTGACCGTCGAGGCAAACCCGGGCCGCACGCGGCGCGGCGCGAAACTCGCGATCGATCTCGGTGGCACAATCCTGACGGAAGGCGTTGACGACATCGCCGGCGATTTGGCGAACCCGATGACGCGCGATCAGGTCATCGCGAAGTTCAAGTGCTATACTGAACGCGCATTGGGCCCGCAGCGTACGCAGGCACTGGCTTCCTTCATTCTCGATGGCAATAGGACCGAGCCCGCACGGAAATGCCTTTCGGTTGGAGCCGACGATGGAACGACCAGAACATAGAGTCCCGGATTTGCGATGTTCGCGCAGGGCCTTGCTCGGCGCGGCGCTGTCGATGCCATTCATGGGTGCGGCACGGGCGCAGGCCTGGCCATCGCGCAATCTGCGGGTCATCGTTCCGTTCGCCGCCGGAGGCCCGACCGACGTGCTCACGCGCGTCGCCGCCGAGCGGGTGAGCCCGGCCCTGGGCCAACCGCTCGTCGTCGAAAGCCGGACCGGCGCCGGCGGCAATCTCGCCGGCGAGCTCGTCGCCCGGAGCGAAGCCGACGGCTACTCGCTTCTGGTCGCCGGCCAGGCGATCCTCGCGATCAACAAGGCGCTCTACAAGAAGCTGAACTACGATCCGGCGACCGATTTCGCCTTTGTCGGCATGCTCGGCGTGATCGCCAACGTCCTGCTGGTCAATCCGTCCGCCGTTCCGGCGAACTCGCTGGCCGAGCTCATCGCGCTCGCAAAACGCAAGCCCGGCGAGATCGCCTATGGATCGAACGGCGCGGGCTCCCTCACCCACCTCACCACCGCGATCCTCGGCCAGCAGGCCGGCGCGCAGTTCCTCCATGTACCGTATCAGGGCGCGGCCCCTCTGATGACCGATCTTATTGCCGGCCGGATCGGCATGGCGTTCACCGCGACATCGGCGGCGCTGCCGCTGGTCCAGTCCGGCCAGTTGCGCGCACTGGCGGTGACCACCGGCCAGCGCAGCCGCTTTGCACCGAACGTCCCGACACTGGTGGAAAGCGGCTTCCCGACCATGAACACGCCGGTGTGGTTCGGCGTGGTGGTGCGGGCCAATACGCCTGCACCGATCGTTGCGAGGCTCCGCACCGAATTCGACAAGGTGATCGCGAGCGAGGGCTATTCGCAGGCGCTGGAGAAACAGTTCATGGAGGTCATGCGCGTGCCGCCGGAGACCTCCGAACGGTTTCTCACAAGCGAGCGCACGCTGTGGAGCGACGCGGTGAAGCTGACAGGCGTGGCGCTGGATTGAGCCGCCGTTCGGTCTCTAAAGCGGGATGACTTTTCTTCGAATCGTCATCCCGCTTTAGCTTCTTGTTCGAGCATGATCTTTTCCGAAAACCGCTTCACACTTTTCGGGATCATGCTCTAGCCAGGGCGTCATCCAGTTGAAACTGAAACGCGTGCCGCGGCGGCGGTGCGCTCGCTCTCCCCGCTTGCGGGGAGAGGGGGAATCTCGGCGGACCGTCCCGTTAAGAGTCCCCCCTCACCCGACGCGCTACGCGCGTCGACCTCTCCCACGGCGGGGAGAGGTAAACGGAGCAAGCGGCAGCAGGCCGATTCCGTCAGCGTGATTCGACGCTACGCCTTCCACAAATCGCTGTACTGCGTCGCCACCACGTCCTCGTATTTGCCGACCCCCTTCGTCAGCCCGACGGTCTGCACGAACTTGCACATGCTGTCGAACACGCCTTTGGAGATCGCCGGGTCGTAATACGGCAGGTCGCGCTCGATCAGCGTGGCGATCAGGCTCGCCTCGAACGCGGGGAACCACTTCTCGCCCACCTTGGTGGCGCGCTTGGGATCGGCCTCCAGCGCCTTCTGCGTCTTGATCAGCGCGCGCACCGCAGCCGCGGCCTTCTCCGGCTCCTTCTCCACGAGATCCGAACGCGTCGCCAGCACGCCGAAGGTGTAGCCCTTGATCGGCGCGGGCCCGTCGCCGCGCCGTGCGTCGAACACCAGCGTGCCGAGCCCGCGCTTCACCGCGACCTCCGCGCCCATGCCGTTCGCCCAGAAGCCGTCGATCTTGCCCTCCTCCATCGCCTTCGCCGCGTTGACGCCGAACGACACGCCGGCGGGATTGGCCGGCATCGGCGGCGGGGCGATCTGCACGTTGTCGCGCTTGGGATCGATGCCGTATTCCTTCAGCATCTCGATCAGGCCGATGTCGATCAGCGGTGCCGCGCCGATGCGCTTGCCTTTGACCGCCGCGACGTCGCCGCGCTTCACGTTGAGATCGGCGCGCATGATCAGGAACCAGTAGGTGTTCTGCGCGAGCGCGCCGAGGAACTTCACGCCCTTCCACTCGGGGAACGCGGTCGGCGCGGAATGCGACGAGCCGCCGACGAAATCGGCCTTGCCGTCGCGCAACGCCTCATAGCATTTCTGGACCGGATAGATCAGCTCGAGCTCCGCATCGAGGCCTTCCTCCTTGAAGAAGCCCATCTCCACCGCGGCAATCGCGGGGAAGTACGAGTTGGAGACGAGATCGGGAATGACGACTTTCATTTTCTTTGGCTCCTAGGTGCGGCGGTTGTCGTCGGCATTCCGGGGCACGCGCGCATAGCGCGTCGAAGACGCGCCTGAACGCGCTGATGGCGCGTGAACCCGGAATCCATAACCACGGCTGCGGAGTATGGATTCCGGGTTCGCGGGCTTCGCCCGCGCCCCGGAATGACGGCGGTGGTTCACGGCATCAGCCTTCATCCGGCAGAGACGCGATCTTGTAGCTGTGGGTCATCTTGCGGCCGAGCACCGGGTCTTCCAGCTCCATGTCGAAGGTGCCGGAATACGAGATCTCGCCGTGCACCGCGAAGGTGCCGCAGAACATCGCCGTGCCGGGCGCGAGCTTGTCGCCGCCGGTGTAGAGCTTGATCAGCTCTTCCGGCGACCGCATGTTGGTCACCGGCCCCTCCTGATAGAGCCGGCGCTGGCCGCTGCCCGGCACGAACGAGCGCAGCATGAGCTTGTCCCAGTGCGGCTTCACCTCGTCGTAGCGCCACAGCGTGGTGCCGACCGGCTTGGCGCACATCTGCTTCGACAGCGTGACGCCGATGGTCTCCGCCTTGCGGTCGGTGTGGTCGGACCCGACACCGAGCCAGAGCCCGTCGTCGAACTGATAGAGCACGAACTCCACCTCGCCGCTCGACTTGTCGGCCATCACCTCGATCGATGGATCCGACGTCAGCAGCGAACGCGCGCACCGGTAGAAGATCGGCACCGTCTTCGGCCGCTTCACGCCGATCGCTTCCAGCTCCTTGATATGCGCCTCCAGCGCCGCGACGTTGCGCCCGGTCCAGCCGGCCACCACCAGGCTCTTCACCGCCGCGACATCAAGTTTTCTTTCGCTCGCCACGATCGCTCCTCTATAACAGCGCTGGAATAGCGGGACGCCCCCGGTGTTCCTACTTAAGCTTTTGACTTTACACGCTAAATTTCTGACCTTAAAGCACACCGTCGGTTGACGGGGCGTGTCGGGGCCAGACGTTACAACAAGAAGCCCGCCGCGCGGGCCGCTTCTTACGGGATGGGAGGAATGTCGGTTCAAGCGATCAGCGCGCCCGCCCCGGCCGCACGTCTGCGCACGCGGCTGCGGCTCGAACACTTCGTCATGGGCGGCGCGATTCTCTGCCTGATCATTCTGGTGGTGTTGCCGCTGCTCTCGCTGCTGATCGGCAGCCTGCGCGGCGAGCAGGGCCTGAGCCTCGACAACTTCAGGGAGGTGGCGACCGGCCGGCTCTACGTCAACGCGCTGAAGAACTCGCTCATTCTCGGGGCCTGGACCGGCCTGTTCAGCCTGATCCTCGGCGTGGCGCTGGCCTGGGCGGTCGCGCGCACCGACGTGCCGGGCAAGGCGCTGATGCAGGTGACGGCGAGCCTGTCCTATCTCTCGCCGCCGTTTCTGACCGCCATCGCCTTC
This sequence comes from Xanthobacteraceae bacterium, assembly GCA_019746135.1. Lineage (GTDB taxonomy): Bacteria > Pseudomonadota > Alphaproteobacteria > Rhizobiales > Xanthobacteraceae > Z2-YC6860. The sequence goes on along the minus strand of JAIESI010000395.1, from coordinate 3,968 downwards.
GTCTATCTGTTCAGCCCCAATGCCGGCCTGATCAACGTCGTGGTGCGCGACGTGCTCGGCCTGCCGTTCCTCACCTTCAACATCTTCTCCATGACCGGGCTGGTCATGGTGACGGTGCTGCACACGTTCCCGTTCGTCTATCTGCTCGCCTCGAGCGCGCTGCAGTCGGTCGATGCGTCCTATGAGGAGGCGGCGCAAATTCTCGGCGCGAGCAAGTTCCGCACCGCGCTCACCGTGACCGCGCCGCTGGTCGCCCCGGCGATCCTCTCCGGAACCCTGCTCGCCTTCGTCAACGCGATTGCGCTGTTCGGCTCGCAGGCGATCATCGGCCTTCCCGGCCGCATCGTCACGCTGCCGACCCGCATCTACGCGCTGTTCGATTATCCGCCGGAATACGGGCCTCGCCTCGGCGCTGTCGCTGCTTTTTGTCGTCATCACCGTGGTGGCGCTTTATCTGCAGCGCGCGTTCCTCGCCCGGCGCTCCTACGTCACGCTCGCCGGCAAGGGCGCACGGCCGCAACTGATGCAGCTCGGACCGTGGCGCTGGGCGGTGTTCGGCTTCGCGGTGCTGGCGTTTATCGTGGCGATCGTGCTGCCCTATGCGACGCTGATCGCGGTGTCGCTGTCGAAGTCCTGGGGCCTCGACTTCTGGAAGGGGCTGACGCTCAAGAACTACAACTTCATCCTGTTCGAATATAACGTCACCCAGCGCGCGATCCTCAACAGCCTCGGCCTTGCGACCGTCGCCGCCACGATCGCCGTCCTGCTCGGCGCGATCATCGGCTGGATCGACCTGCGCACCCGCATTCCCGGACGCAAGCTCCTCGACTACGCCGCGCTCATTCCGCTCGGCCTCCCCGGCATCGTCGTCGCGGTGGCGCTGATCCAGTTCTGGCTGGCGATGCCCTTGGCCCTGTACGGAACCCTCGCGATCCTTCTGCTGGCCTATGTCGGCCGCTATATCCCGCTCGGCGTGCGCGCGGCGAACTCGTCGCTCCGCCAGATCGACCCGTCGCTCGAGGAAAGCGCGCAGATTCTCGGCGCGTCGTGGCTGACCACCATGCGCGAGGTGACGCTGCCGCTCATCCGACCCGGCCTGTTCGCCGGATGGCTCCTGGTGTTCGTGCCGGTGATCCAGGAGCTGTCGGCGTCGATCCTCCTGTTCTCGTCGAGCTCGATCACGCTCGCAGTCGCGGTCTACAACCTCTATGAGACCGGCTACATCGAGCCGGTCGCGGCGCTCGCCATCGTCAACATGATCATCATCGGTGCGGCAATCTTCGTCGCCAACAAGCTCGGCGGCGGAAAAATCGCGAGCCGTTCGGGTGCAAGTCAAGGACTGGCGTCGTGATTGCGAGTATCTCCGTCAGGAACATGATCGTAGGGTGGGCAAAGCCGCCAACGGGTCCGCGCGAAGCGCGGCCCGATGACAGGCTCCGCGGCGTGCCCACCTTCTCACGTCGAACAAGAAGAGGTGGGCCCGGCGCTAACGCGCCTTGGCCCACCCTACGCGCTGGCACTGCTGGCGGTCGAAATGACAGAGAAAGAATGAACGGACTGGCGTCGTAAATGGCGAGCATCTCCCTCAAGAACCTGACCAAGAGCCTCCAGGCCGGCGACGACGCACCCGCAGCGGTATCCGATCTCAATCTGGAGATCGCCGACAACTCGTTCGTCACGCTGCTTGGCCCGAGCGGCTGCGGCAAGACCACGACGCTGCGGATGATCGCGGGCTACATCGTGCCCGATACGGGCTCGATCCATGTCAACGGCCGGCTCATTTCCGCGCCCGGCAACGTCGTGCCGCCGGACCAGCGCGGCATGGGCATGGTATTCCAGAACTACGCGGTGTGGCCGCACAAGACGGTCTATGAAAACGTCGTGTTCGGGCTGAAGCTGCGGAAGGTGCCGGCGGCGGAGGCGAAGAAGAAGATTGCCGATATCCTCGCGCAGGTGAACCTCACCGGGCTCGAGCAGCGCTATCCGAACGAGCTGTCCGGCGGCCAGCAGCAGCGGGTGGCGCTCGCAAGGAGCCTCGTGGTCGAGCCGGAAATCCTGCTGCTCGACGAGCCGTTGTCGAACCTCGACGCCAAGCTGCGCGAGCACATGCGCGGCGAACTGAAGCAGCTGCAGCGCCGCACCGGCATCACCTTCGTCTATGTCACCCACGACCAGGCCGAGGCGCTGGCGCTGTCCGACATGGTCGCCGTGATTCATGGGGGCAAGCTGCAGCAATACGGCACCCCGCAGGAGGTCTATGCGCGGCCCGCGAACCGGATCGTCGCCGACTTCATGGGGCTGGTGAACCTCGTCCCCGGCAAGGTCAGCGCCGCGATCGGCGGCACCGCGACGATCGAGGCGGCCGGCGGGCTCAAGCTGCTGGTGACGCAGACCGACGGGTTCGGCACCGGCGACAACGTCGAGGTGTCGATCCGCCCGGAGAACATCCGGCTCGCGAGCCCCGGTCTTGCCGGGAGCGGCGGCGTGCAGGGCAAGATCACCGAGCGCACGTTCCTCGGCAACATCAGCGAGTACTATGCGAGCCTCGACTCCGGTCCGACGCTTCGGGTACAGACCCATCCGGCACAGGTTTTCGCCGTCGGCGATCATGTCACCGTCGATGTCGACGCCGCGCAATGCACCGTGTTTCGCAGCAATCCATAGGAGTTGAGCCATGAACGACGTCAGCGCGCCGGTTTCCGTGAAGGGCCAGGAGCACTGGACCACCAAGGACGCGGCCAAGCTGTTCCTGTGGGAGAAACGCGCGCCGGGCGGACCGAAGAACGGCACCGTGCTGTTCGTTCACGGCTCGTCGATGGCCTCGCAGCCGACCTTCGATCTCCAGGTGCCGGGCCGGCCGTATTCGTCGGCGATGGACTACTTCGTGTCGCAGGGCTTCGACACCTGGAGCGTGGACATGGAGGGCTACGGCCGCTCCACCAAGGACCGCGGCCTCGACGCCACCATCTCGGAAGGCGCGGACGACCTGAAGGCCGCGACCGACTACATCTTCAAGACCCGCAACCACACCGGCCCGCTGCTGGTTTACGGCATCTCGTCGGGCGCGTTGCGCGCCGCGCTGTTTGCGCAGCGCCATCCCAATCGCGTCAAGCGGCTTGCGCTCGACGCCCATGTCTACACCGGCGAAGGCAGTCCGACGCTGGTCGAGCGCAAGAAGAAATTGCCGGAGCTGACCAAGACCAAGCGCCGGCCGATCAGCCGCGCGTTCGTCCGCTCGATCTTCGAGCGCGACCATCCCGGCACCGCCGACGACAACGTCATCGAGGCGTTCGCCAAGCACATCCTCGAGCTCGACGACTCGATCCCGAACGGCACCTATATCGACATGTGCAACCACCTGCCGGTGGTCGATCCGACGAAGATCGTGGTGCCGACCATCATCATGCGCGGCGAATACGACGGCATCGCGAGCTTCAAGGACCTCTTGAACTTCTTCGAGAAGCTGCCGAACCCGGACAAGACCTTCGCGGTGATGCCCGGCATCGCCCACGCCTCGTTCCAGCAGAAAAACTACATGATCGCCTATCACATCCTGCTGGGCTTCTTCACCCAGCCGGAGCCGATCTACTCGACCTACAAGCCGGGCCAAACCGGCGCGCACTGAACTGTGTCCCGGGCGAAGCGCATGCGCTGCAGACCCGGGACCCCGGTTTCTTTCTTTTTGGGGATGGCAACCGGGGTCCCGGAGCCGGTGCTTGTTGCGACAAGCACGGCCATGACCGTCTGTTGAATGGGAGAGAAACAATGCTCAATCGTAGAAGTGTTTTGACCGCTGTCGCGGCGCTGACGTTCGCAAGCGCCGCTTCGGCGCAGGACGCAACCGACGTGGCCAAGGCGAAGGCCGAAGGCAAGGTGGTCTGGTACACCTCCACGCCGCTGCCGCAGGCGCAGAAGATCGCCAACGCCTTCGAGAAGGAATACGGCATCAAGGTCGAGCTGTTCCGCTC
>JAIESI010000218.1 GCA_019746135.1 Xanthobacteraceae bacterium | reverse complement strand
GACGCGCCGTTCAGCTTCACCGCCAGGCGCTACGCGAAGGACCACGACCCGAAGATCATCTGGGAAGGCCACAAGGCCGGCCGCGACATCGGCTACTGCCACCTCGAGAAGCTGCACAACCTCGAAGCGCTGCCGGCATCGGGCTTCACCGTCGCGTGCTTTCCGGTGAAGGTGAAAGGCGGCTCCGCAGGCTGGACACGGGCCGTCGCCATCCTCGACAATTGAGCGCAATCATCCGGGAGGACACGTTGACCACATACCCACGCGACCGCTTTTCCTATTCCTCGCCGTTCACGCGGCCGAAGCTGAAGCTACCCGGCAAGGGCCGCATGATCGTGTGGTCGGTGGTCAACATCGAGGAATGGGAGATCACCCGGCCGATGGCGCGGCAGCTTTCGATCGCGCCACAGGGCCAGAGCGCCATCCCCGACATGCCGAACTGGACCTGGTACGAGTACGGCATGCGGGTCGGCTTCTGGCGGCTGATGCGGGCGCTGCAGAAGGCCAAGGTCACGCCGACCATGTCGCTCAACGCCAGGGTCTGCGAGACCTATCCGGAGGCGACCGCCGCCGCGCGCGACGCCGGCTGGGAGTTCATGGCGCATTCCTATGTGCAGATGCCGATCCAGCAGATCGCCGACAAGCAGCCGGAGATCATGCAGCAGTCGATCGACATCCTGCAGAGGTTCACCGGCAAGTTTCCGAGCGGCTGGCTCGGCCCGGGCCGCGGCCAGATGTTCGACACGCTCGATCACGTCGCCAAGGCGGGCTTCACCTGGTTCGGCGACTGGGTGCTCGACGACCAGCCGATCTGGGTCGAGACCGCGCACGGGCCGGTGCTGGCGATCCCCTACAGCGCCGAGATCAACGACATCACCATGATGGTGTCGCACCACCACGAGTCCGACGTGCTGCTCAGCCGCACCAGGGACGCGTTCGACCGGCTGTATCTGGAGAGCAAGGAGTCGACGCGCATCCTCGCCATCGGCGTGCATCCCTACGTGACCGGACAGGCGCACCGCATCAAGTATTTCGAGCAGCTCTACGCCTACATCAACAAGCACCCGGGCGTGGTGCACTGGACCGGCCAGCAGATCTACGACTGGTACGCGAAGCAGGTGCCGAAGCCGGCATGAGGAGCGGCGCCGGCGAGCCGCCGCTTATCGCCCGCGCCGCTCAGGAGAGCGCGGTTGCTCGAGCTTCATGATCCGGCAAACGACATCGATGGAGCCGCCGACGCTGGTCATGGTTTCCGCCACGTCGTCGGCAATCTCGACGCCAAACTCGTCTTCATAGGCCATCACCAGCTCGACCAGATCCAGGCTGTCTCCGCCGAGCTGCTTGAGGGTGGCCGAACGAATGGCCTTCGAGCGGTCGACGCCGAGATGCTCGGCAATGATCTCAGTGACCGCTGTGGCCACCTCCTCGCAGGTCGCGTACTTCTTTTTGGCTTTCTTGCTGCCGGTGTCTTCCGCCACCGTGCGGCTTTCGCTCCACGCCGGTGCGATCGGAGCCAACGAGGCGACCGCCCCGGCCAATCCGGCGGCTGACCCACGCAGCAGATCGCGCCGGGAGGAATGGAGCCGGAGCGGAGAAGCCGCAGCAAAACTGCCCAAAGGCGAATCGAAGCGCCTGTGGCGACGACTGACGCTTGCAAGAAACCGGTCGCGATCGTCACGGTGGCGAAACACGTACCGGATACCGAGGCCGGCACTGAGGCTGTCGGCCTGCAAAGCCGTGTCGACGAGCCGGCGCTGCTCCAGGTCGGGACGGCCGGAATCGACCGGCCGCCGGCAGAACGGGACCGCGACCACGAGCAACCTCCTGGCAAGAGACCACGCCTCGGTGAGCACCGAGACCTGCTGCCCGGGGTCGGCAAGCACATTGAGCACGTAGCCGAGATTGACGATATCGGCCGGAACTTTTGCCGCGTCAGAGCGATGAACCGGATCCCAGCCGCAGGCGGCGATGTTCATACGGCCGAGGATTTCCAGATCGGTCCCCGGCCCGCAGCCGAAGTCAAAGAGCGACGTGTGCCGGTTCAACAGCCCGTGGCGCATGAGAAGCCGCACCGGCCGCGAAAGGGTGCCCGGCGGCCGAACCGAAGCCAATCGCATGCGTTCTCCTGTTTCCCCGCAGCGCATCGCCGACCGCGTTTAGTCTGCACCACTTCTGCGTGCAACGACAATGTTGAGGAAACCAAACGCGCGCGGATCATCCGCGCGCCAAGAAATCAACTGCGACGAAGCACGTCAGCACCCGCAATTGACGCTGCGACATGATCCCGGCAAAACGCTTGAGGCCGCCTCTCAACAGGGCGTCCAGCCGCGCATTGTTGCGCGCCCTTGAATGGGCATGATCGCCGGAGGAGACGGACATGAAGATGAACGGGCTGACGATTGCATTGGCTCTGGTGGCGCTGCTGCCAGGCGCTGCAAACGCCCAATCCGATTATCCCAACAAGCCCGTTCGGATCATCAACGACTCGGCCGCAGGCAGCGCCAACGACGCCAGCGCGCGCATTCTCGCCGACAAGCTCTCGCAGGTCTGGGGCCAGCAGGTCATCACCGTGAACCAGCCCGGCGCGGGCGGCGGCATTTCCGCCAAGGCTGCGTCGCAATCGCCGAACGACGGCTACACGCTTTACCTGCCGGCCACCTCGCCGTTCCTCACCCTTCCGGGCGCGTCCGGCGTCGCGCCGAACCTGCCGCTCGAGCTGCCGCGCGACTTCGCGCCGATCGGCTTCATGCTGCAGCAGCCGCTGTTCATCGGCGCTTCGCATCACGCCGGCATCAACAGCATCGCCGACGTGATCCGCATGGCGAAGGAGAAGCCCGGCGAGATCACCTACGCCTCGACCGGACGCGGCCGGCTCACGCACCTGACGATGGAATTGTTCCAGGCGCGCACCGGCGTAAAGCTGCAGATGGTGCCGTATACCGGCGGCACCGCACAGGCGATGAGCGATGTGCTCAGCGGCCGCGTGCACCTCATTCTCGACGCCTATGCCGGACTTTCTGCGGCGCTCAAGGGCAACCTGATCAAAGGTCTCGCCGACACTGCGCTCGAGCGGCTGCCGGGCTTCGAGAACCTGCCGACAATCGCCGAGACCATTCCGGGCTTCTTCGTCGGCGCCTGGGCCGTTCTGGTGGCGCCGACCGGCACGCCCGATCCGATCATCCGCAAGGTGAACAAGGATTTCTGGACCGCGCTCAACGATCCCGAGGTCAAGGCCAGGTACCAGGGCAACGGCGCGTTCCTGCGGTACATGACGCCGGAGCAGGTCACCGAGTTCGTGCAGGATCAGCAGAAGACCTGGCGGCCGATCCTCGAACAGGTGGCGAGAGAGACGCCGAAGTAGCTCAGGAGAACAGCTTCTTCTTCGCCTCCTCGGCCGCCTGCTCCATGGTCATGAACACCGCGCCGTCCTTCGCAAGCCTGTCGACCAGATCCTCCAGCGCCAGCATGCGATAGCCGCGGCCGATCACGTAAGGGTGCATGGTGTAGGTCAGCACGCCCCAGTCGACCGTCTTCTTCATATAGGTGAACTCGTCGTACCAGCTTTGCATCACCGCGCGCGCCGGCTGCAGGCCGGGCGCGACCGTCTGCGGCGTGCGGATGAACTCGAAATGCGGATGGTCGTCGAGCGACCATGAGATCGGCATCTCGATCAGCGGTGTCTCCTCGCCGAAGCCGTACGGCTTGCCGAGCTCGGCCTTGTCGCCGCGGCGCGCGCGGTACGGGATGTAGTCGCCGCCCATCAGGCTCGAGTCGTAGAGAAAGCCGTGCTTGAGCAGGAGGTCGATGGTGTGCGGGCTCAAGTCCCACGACGGCGAGCGGTAGCCGCGGGCGGCGCGGCCGGTCAGCTTCTTGATGGTCTCGTTGGCGCGGACCAGATCGGCCTCCTCCTCGTCGCGGGTCTGGTTGGCGTTCGGGATATGCGCCCAGGAGTGGTGGCCGATCTCATGGCCGCCGTCGGCCACCGCGGCGCTTTCCCTGGGCCAGCTCTCGATGGTGAAGCCCGGCGTGAACCACGTGCCCTTGATGCCACGCTCCTTGAGGAATTGCAGGATTCGGCCGCACGCGACCCTGCCGCCGAACTCGCCGCGCGACAGCGGCGTCGGCGTGGTCATGCCGCGGGCGATGAAGCCGGACTGGGTGTCGAAATCGAAGGTCAGGCAGACAATGTGATGCGGCATGGCTGATGCGGGGAATTTCCGTTGGACAAGGGCACGTAAGGTACGACTATAGCACCGGCCATGACCACGCATACGATCGGCATCATTCTCAACGGCGCCTCCGGGCGCATCTGCTCCACCCAGCACGTCGCCAATGCGCTGGCGCCGATCCGCGACGAAGGCGGGTTGGTGGCGGGCGACGCTCGCATCGTGCCGCGGCTGATGCTGGTCGGGCGCAATGCGGACAAGCTCGCAGGCGTCGCCAAGAGCTATGGCGCGGAATGGACCACCGATCTCGACAAGGCGCTGGCCGATCCGGCCTTCACGGTGTTCTTCGACGCCGCCGCGACCTCGCAGCGCCAGGGCGCGCTGGAGCAGGCGATCGCGGCGGGCAAGAACATCTACTCGGAAAAGCCGGTCGCGCTCACGGTCGACAAGGGGCTCGAGCTTCTGCGCGCGATCAAGGCGCGCGGGCTGAAGCACGGCGCGGTCGAGGACAAGCTCGGCCTGCCCGGCCTGCAAAAGCTGTCGCGGCTCGCGGCGTCGGGGTTCTTCGGCCGCGTCACCGGCTTTCGCATCGACTTCGGCTGGTGGGTGTTCGACGGCACCGAGGTGCCGTGCCAGCGGCCGAGCTGGAACTACCGCAGGAAGGACGGCGGCGGCCTCATTCTCGATATGTATCCGCACTGGCGCTACGTGATCGAGAACACGCTCGGGCCGATGCGGCGGGTCGTCAGCTCACTGTCGACGGCGACGCCCGCACGCGTTGACGAGAAGGGTGGGCGCTACGACGTCGACGTCGACGACAATGCCTCGACGCTGATCGAGCTCGAAGGCGGCGCGATCGGCACCATCCTGTCATCATGGGCGACGCGGGTGCGCCGCGACGACCTGCTGACGTTCCAGATCGACGGCAGCAGCGCATCGGCCGTGGCCGGCCTGCATCGCTGCTACACGGCCACCAACGCGCAGACGCCGCGCACGGCGCACTTCAGCATCGCCACCGACCTCAACATCGATTATCGCGGAAACTGGGAGGAGGTTGCCGATCCGGGACCATTCAAGAACCCGTATCGCATCGGCTGGGAGAATTTCCTGCGCCACCTCGTCACCGGCGCGCCGATGCAGGCGGATTTCGCCGCCGGCATCCGCGACGTGCAGTTCGCCGAAGCCTGCTACCGCAGCGTCAAGGACGGAAAATGGGTCAGTCTCGCACCGCTCTCGTAACCGGCACGTCGGCCGGCCTCGGCCGCGCCATCGCGGTGGCGCTGGCGCGCGAAGGCTATGACCTGGCGCTGACCGAGCTCCGCATCGACGCGTTGCAAGACACGCTGGCCGATCCCGCGGTCGCCAACCGCAAGGCGGTGCCGATCGCGCTCGACCTGCGATCGCACGACAGCATCAAGACGGCCTTCGACAAGGCCACGGGCGAGCTCGGCGGCATCGATCTCCTCGTCAACAATGCCGGCCGCGCGCTGCTCAAACCGGTGACCGACGTCACCGACGCCGAGTGGGTCGACGTGATCGACACCAATCTCAAGGGCGCGTTCTTCCTGTCGCAGCGGTTCGGCCGCGATTGCATCGCCAAGGGGCGGCCCGGCGCGATCGTCAGCATCGCCTCGACGCACGGCATGACCGGCATCGCCGGCCGCTCGGTCTACGGCATCTCCAAGGCCGGCCTGATCCAGATGACCCGCATGCTGGCGATCGAATGGGCGCCGCACAACATCCGTGTCAATGCCGTCGCACCGACCACGGTGATGACGGAATCGCGACAGCAATTGCTGAGCGATCCCAAGACGCGGGCCAATGCGCTGTCGCGCATTCCCTCCGGGCGGTTTGCCACGCCCGAGGAGGTTGCCGCCGCCGTGGTCTATCTCGCAAGTCCCGCGGCCGGTTCGGTGACCGGCCATACGCTCGCCGTGGATGGCGGGTTGACCGCGCAGTAGATCAAAGGCTGGAGGTCTCGGTCGTCCTGCCGTAGCTGAGCAGGCCGTCGAGCGTTGCAAACCTGTCGATGCCTTCGGTCTTTTCGGCCAGGCCATCGGCGCGCAGCAGGTCGCGCACCACGCCGTGGGCGCCGACAATGCGGAGGGCAATGCCGCGGGCCGAGACCTCGCCCTGCAGCTCGCGCAGCATGCGGGATCCCGCGAGGTCGACATAGGGCGAGGCAGAGAGATCGCACACGACGAGACGCACGCCGTCCGGGCCGGCCTCGCGAACACGCCCCCGAACGGCCTCCAGGACATGATCCGCATTGAAGTACATCAGCGAGGATTCGGGACGGAACGCGACCACGCCCGGCAGGGCTTCATTTTCCGGATGCCGGGCCAGGTCGGAATAATGGCTGGTGCCGGGCACGCGGCCGAGGAACGCCACATGCGGGCTCGATGCCCGGAACAGCAGGAGCACAACAGACGCGAGCGCGGCGAGCAGAATCCCATACAAGATGCCGAGGAGCAGCACCGCAATCAGAGCGATCGCGGCCGCATAAAAATCCAGCCGGCTGACGCGCCACATGTGCGACAGCGCGGCAAGATCGAACAGGCCGAGAATCGCCGTCAGCACCACGGCGGCCAGCACCGCCTTCGGCAGATTTTCCAAAAGTCCGGTCAGATAGAGCAGGCACCCCGCGAGCGCGATGGAAGCGAAGACCAAAGCAAGCGGCGTGCGGGCACCGGCCTGATCGTTCACGGCCGATTGCGACAGTCCGCCGGCGACGGGATAGCCATGCCCCAATCCCGCAGCGAGGTTTGCCGCGCCGATGCCGAGGAACTCCTGCCTTGGATCAAGCGGATACCCGTGCTTGGCCGCGAAGGTGCGGGCTGCGGAAACGCTTTCGATATAGGCGAGCAGCAGGCAGCCGCCCGCCAGCGGAAGGACGCCCTCGACGTCGCGCAAGCCAAGCGCCGGACCTTCGATGGAAGGAAGGCCAGGCGGGATCGGGCCGGTTGTCGGCACGCCGAAGGCCGCCAAGCCGAGGACAGACGCCGCGATGATGGCCAGCGCCACGACCCCAAGCGCCACCGGCTTGCCCGGCAGCAGCCTTGCGCCGGTCAGGAGCAGAAGAATTGCCGCGGCGCCGACAGCGACGACGACGGGATTTGTCTGCCCGAGCTGCGTGGCCAGCAGCCAGAGCCGCTCGAAAAAATGATGACCGCCGCCGCTCACGCCAAGCAAGCTGGGCAACTGGGTCATGGCGATGGTCAAGCCCGCACCGATCTTGAAGCCGACAAGAACGCTGTCGCTGATCAATTTGACGAGCACGCTCAGCCGCAGGATCCAGGCGATGAGGCACAGCCCCGCGACGGTGAAGGCCGTCAGACTGGCGATCTCCAGGTATCGCTGTGCATCCCCCTTGGCCATCGCACCGATCGTTCCCGCGATCATCAGCGAGATGGCCGATGTGGGCCCGATCGCGAGCTGGCGCGACGATCCCAGCAACGCATAGCCAAGGCCACCCAGGAGATAACCATACACACCGACCTGCGGCGGCAGGCCGGCCAGTCCGGCATAGGCAAGCGAAACCGGGATGGCATAGGCAGCCAGCGTTACGCCCGCAGTCAGATCGCCCCGCAGCCAGCCGACGCGGTATCCGGCAAGCCAACGGATCGGAGGAAACCAGCGAACGCCATGGTTCGACGGTCCGCTCATGCGACCGACCTCATCCCGCGCCGGATTGCCAGGCCGATCAACGATCCGCGCGATGGCCTGCCGACTGCCGATTGCGCATGTAGCGTCTGATGGATCGCAGCGGATGCAACGCCAGGATCAGCAGCACGAGAACGATCAGCAGCACGGCAAACATCGACCGGATGACCGTGAAATGCTGGGAGTCCGGCGGCACAAATTGGGCCGGCACATATGACACGATCGCAATGACCTTCTCGGCAGTCCAATCGAGCATGGGCGCCTCCTGTGAACCCGGCTTGCGCTGCCATCGCCTCGACCATGTCTTGCGACCGTGGAGCGAGCCGCCCCTGCGGGCTTCAACAGCTATACCGAACGCGGATTCCTTTGACCTATACATACGTGTAATTGTCGCGCTGCGCCTTGCTCGACCTTCACGGCCGCGGCGCCTGCAGGTCGCAGTCCGCGACGGCAAGCAACGTGAGCCGCCGTCATTGGCCGGAGTGACCTCCCAGGCCCTGCACGTCGGCCACGCCGGCAAGCATCAGGTCTTCCGGATATGAATAATGCTTGCCGACATCACGCTCGAGCAGGCTCCGCTGTCGCTCCAGCTCGGCGCGCCGGTGCACGGGCAGGGTTTGCATCAGGTTCTCGATCATCGCGCGCAGCCGACGCGCCACCTGCACATTGCCGGCCCCGCACATGCGAACCTCGCTGAATGCCAGGTTCACGAAGTCGTCCCAGTTCGGAGTCCGGACGACGACGCGCAGTTGGCCGGATCGGTCGGCAATCTCGTCGGTCCGCAGATCCCGCTGCCCGACCAGCCGCAGCAAGCGGTGAAGCTGATCGATCGCCAGCACCGCGGTCGTCGGATCGTTGATCGCCGGCGACAGCGCCCGCAGCGCAATGTCGATGACGATCCGGAACGCAAACGTGGGATCCTGCTCCATGGTGCGTTCGGGGCCGAAGGCCACGGTATCGACGAGACCGGCGTCGGCCACATTGTCTGCGGCGCCATAAAGGTGAAACAGCGGTTCGTCCATCGCCACGAAGTCGCCCACCTGCGGGACGAACTCGATCGTGCCGCCGCAAGCCTCCGCCTGGGCGATCAGCGAACGCACATTGACGGCGAGGACAATCTCCGACGTGCCCTGATGCAGGACCGTGCGGCGCGGTGGGCCGAGGCGGGCCCGCTGTTGCTCCGGAACGCCCCGCCTGCGCGTCGGCTCCGGATAGGCTGCCCGGATCACACCGAGGCCATCGCTTGCAACGCGGGTGAGGATGGTAATCGGCCGCAGCAGGCGCGCCGCATAGTCGATCAAATAAAGAAACGCGGCAAAGCACGATATGCCCAACACCGCCGCGACAAAAATGACGAACTGATGCCCGCTCGTTTCAAGTCGATTGCCGGCCCCAAGCGCGAACAGCAGGGTGAAAATGAACAGCCCGACCGTGTACCGAACGACGTTGTCGCGCAGCAGGGTGGTGGCGATGATCCGAGGCGTCAGCTGCCCGCCTGCCACCTGGATGGCGACGAGCAGCGAGCCGAACGCAAAGACGAGAAATGAAAGCGATGCCGTCACGACGGTTTCCAGCATGGTCCGCGCCGCCTGCATCCCGAGACCCAGAAAGTCCCAGCCGATCAGCGGAGCGATGCGGTCAACCACCCGTATCGCGATCATTTCCAGCGGGATCGCTATGAACGGCACGACCCAGAGAGATGATCTCGTATAACTGCGAACCCGATACCAAAGCCTCCATTTCATGAACGGCGCCCTCCGAGGCGAACACGCTCATCAACCGCCGGCCTCGATAAAATTATACGTAGGTTTAGGTGCGGCCTGGATCTGGGCCGATCGGAAAATCCATAGTAGAATCACACGGCGGGGACGTTTCGGGCATGTCTGGTGCCGGCAGCGGATCGGCTTGCCGGATCTCTCTGCGGCGAGCGGAAAGCCAATGACCAAGGACGTTTCCCAGGATCAGTCCACGGTCTTGATCGTCGACGACGACGACGTTTTGCGTTCGTCGCTTGGAAGCCTGCTGCGATCGGTGGGCATGCAGGTCCGCCTGTTCGGGTCGGCCAGCGAGCTCTTGGAGAAGCCGCTTCCCGATACTCCCTGCTGCCTCGTCCTGGACGTCCGATTGCCCGGCACCAGCGGCCTGGACTTCCAGGCAGAGCTCGACAAGGCCGGCATCCGCATCCCGATCATCTTCATGACGGGCTATGGCGATATCCCGATGACGGTCAAGGCCATGAAAGCGGGAGCCGTTGAATTCCTCGCCAAGCCGTTCCGCGATCAGGATTTCCTCGATGCGGTGCGCGCCGCCCTGCAAAAAGACTCGATGGAACGCGCAGCCAACAAGCGTGTCGAAAAGATCAAGAAGGACTTTCTCGCGCTGACGCCCCGCGAAAAGGAAGTGATTGTGCTCGTCGCCAGCGGTCTGATGAACAAGCAGATCGCAGCGAAACTCGGTGTCACCGAGATCACCGTCAAGGTGCACCGCGGCAACGTCATGCGGAAAATGGGTGCAAGGTCACTCGCCGAGCTCGTCAGGATATCGGACACGCTCGAGCTCAAACGCGAAAATCCGTAATCGCTCCAGGTGAACGGAATCCGCCCGCTTTACACCTAAGTATAGCTGTTCTTCCCGAGTCCATATCTCAATGTGACTGTGGGAACGATGGCGGTCCGCCGCGCTGCTGCTCATGTCGGATGGCCGACTCACAGCTCCCGGTCAATCCGCCCGAGTGTTTTGATGCCGGCCAGCATCGCCATTATCGACGACGACGTCGATGTACGAGAATCCACGCGACAGCTGTTGCGCTCGCGCGGCTACCTCACCGTGGCTTTTGCATCGGCCGAGGAGTTCCTCAAGTCCGAAAAAGCCGCCCAGGTCAATTGCATCGTTTCCGACGTGAGGATGCCCGGCATGGGAGGCGTGGGCCTGCAAGCACGGCTGATCGACCGGGGACAACCCATACCGATCATTTTTGTTACGGCATTTCCCGAACCGAAGGTGCAGGACCAGGTGCTTGCGGCGGGCGCGTTCGGCTTTCTGATCAAGCCGTTTGCCGAAGCAAACTTGATCAACTGCATCGAGACGGCATTGAAACATTAGCCGGCAATGATGCGTCGGAGATTGCGCGGTCCAGGGCGAACCGCCGCAACACCCCGGATGACTCAGTACGACTAACTAAGGCCCGACCTTTTTCCAGGAGCTATCGGGATTGAAGCTCGACATTCCATTCGCAATCCCGGCCGTGCCGGCGCCGAGATCCTTCTGAAACACCGCGCCATCGTGATTGACCACGAACGTCATCACCCCTGAATTGCGGTACTCGGCCGGATAGGCCACAAGCGCGAAGCCGCCGATCATTTTGCCTTTGACGACATAGTCGTAAGCACCGCCTGGCGCTTTCGGGCCCTGCGCGCGCAGAATTCTGTAGTAGTAGCCGTGATAGGGAATCTGGCTTTGCCCCGGGCGGTAACCTTCGCGCGTGGCGGCCGCCATGAATTCGCCCAGCGGACTTGCCGGAGAGCCTTCCGATGCAGGCCAATAGAGCCCGTCCCTTTTGTCCGGCTGGCTTACCACGCGCTGCGCATAGACCGGCGATCCGTTCTTCTCGGGGTCGAGCCGGGCATACTCACGCTGCGCCTCGACATAGGCGAGACAGACCTGGATCGCGTTCAGCTCGTTGGCGCCTATCCGCCGCGCCAGGATTTCGTACTGCCCGGCAAGCGTGTCGAACCGCCAGCCGTCCCGATCCTTCACCAGCGGAACCGGAAACGGGAAATTGTCCTTGCCGATTTCCAGTGTGGCTTTGCTGTCGCCGTCGGGAACGACCCGGTTTGCGGCGTCATAGGCGGCGACGAATTTGGCGCGTGCATTGGCGTCGGCAACCTCATCGCCCGAGCTAACGATGTGTCGTCCGAAAATCCCGAGAATGACCCCAACGCGACGAAGATCGTTGGCCCTGGCCGCGTCGGCCAGCGCCTTGGCCGCGCCATCCGGCGTTTCGAATTGCCGCTGGCTGAAGGCTGAGGTCGGCATCGCGACCAGCAACAGGATCGCCAATGCCACGCACCATGCCTGCCACGTGCGCCGGCCCACAACGCAATCGACAGGAACCGATGTCCTCATATCGGCCTCATGCAAAGCTGAACCACGCATCAGCGTCGCCCTCTTCCGCCGCCACCGCCACCTCGCGCGGCACCTCCGCCGCCACCGCCGCGCCCCGAAAGAGCCGGCCCACCGCCGCCACCGCCGCGTCCGGCGAACGACCCACCACCACCCCGCGGCCCATCGCCCAAACTGGCGCGACCGCGATCGGAGCTGGCGCGAATTCCCGAGCCACGATCGATATCGCCAAAAGCGGTCTCCCGCCCGCCACGACCGCCGCCGCCAGACAATCCGGCAGCACGATTGCCGGCGCCCGGCCGATCGCCTCCGCCGCGCCCGCGATCGCCACCACCGCGATCGATGCCTCCGCGGTCCCCGTCGCGTCCACGATCGATGCCCGCGCGATCGCCGCCACCGGGACCGCGCGATGCATCCCGTGATCTATCGCCAACACCCGCGCCGTCGCGGCGCATGTTGGCCAGATCCTGCTCGGTGCGCCCGCGGAACGCCTCGCGCGTTCTTGCGCTGGCCTGGCCGCGGCCGAACTGCTGCGCCACGCCCGGGTCACGATACGGCACGCCCTTGCGGTGCTCGACGTTGTGCTGCCAGTTCGAATTGGAAATGTTGGTGCGATTGAAGGAGTTGTACTGGTTGACGTTGATGTTGACGTTGTTGCTGCCCCAGTTGCAGTTGCCCCACAACGCGGCTCCGACGGCGACGCTTGCGGTGAACGCGAGCGCCGACCCGGCGACGTAGCCGAACGGGTAGTAGGGATATGGCGGGTAGGCCGGATAAGACCAGGCTCCGTACGTGGTCGCCGGATTGTAGACAGGAACCTGGACCACCTGCGGATTGGCCGGCTCGATGACGACCACGGTCTTGCCCGCGGCCTGCTGGGTCGAGACCTTCTGCTCCTTGGTCGACTGCAGTTTGCCCGCGGACTGCGCCTTGGACCGCAGACGCTGGACGGCATTCATGACGTCATCGCGCTGGCCCAGGAACGCGTCGCCGAGCCGCTGCGCCCAGTCGAGCTTCTCGTCCAGCATCTGCAGCACCTGCGGCACGGCCGCGAGCGATTTGACGCTGGCGTCCCAGCTCTGGGTCTGCAACGCGTCTTCCAGAGCCTTGCCGGTCTTGCCCGGATTGGATTTCACCCAGCGGGCGGCCTGGACGATCTCGAGCGGATAGGTCGAAGCCATCAGCACCTGGGCCAGAAGCTGATCCGGATAGAGCGCGACGGGCGCCAGCATCTGCTCCAGTTCTTCCGCCTTCAGCGGTGCCTGAGCGGGCGCCTGTGCCGCCGGTGCTGCGGCGGGCGCGGCCGCGCCCTGCCCCAACACCGGAAGCTGACCTGGGGCAAGGATCGTCAAGCCTGTGAATGCCATTCCGGCAGATCGAACCCAGATCGACGGCATCGCGATGTCTTTCCGTTCCCGCAACAATCAGAGTTGAAGTGGAGGGTGGGAGCGCCGTCACTGCTGCGGCAGCTTCTCGACGGCCTGCATCACGGTCTTCTTCGGATCAGCGCGGCATTCCGCGACAACCGCGTCCGCGTTCTTCTTGAACTGGTTGAGGTCCAACTGGGTGTTCTTGCGCAGGCCGTTATAGTAGCCGCTGAGCCAGATCCCCACCTCGACCGCGTTCGGGCTCGCCGTCAAGAACTGCTCGCACGTCACCTTCGATACATCGATGATCATCTGCGCACCGGCAGGTGCGGCCGCGCCAGTGACGAGCGCAAATCCGCAGGACAACGTCGGTATCGCCTTCATCTTTCAGCTCCTGTCGTTGCAACGAAATTTCTTCTGTCGACGCGGCGCGCGGGATGTGCACCGAAGGCTAGTAGCGTTCGGCGACGAAGCGCCGGCCTTTCAAGGATGCCTGGTCGTCATACGCTCCCTTGTCGGAGCGCGGCGGAAGCTTGACCTTGGCGCGCTTGACCTTCTTGTAGGGAACGGTGTTGAGGATGTGCGAGATGCAATTGAGCCGCGCCCGGCGCTTGTCATCCGAGCGCACGATCACCCACGGCGAGTGCTTGCTGTCGGTCGCCTTCAGCATCGTGTCGCGGGCGCGCGAATAGTCATACCAGCGCGTGTACGATTCGACGTCCATCGGACTGAGCTTCCACTGCCGCAGCGGGTCGTCGATGCGGGCGGCAAAGCGCCGCGACTGCTCCTCCATTCCGACCTCGAGCCAGATCTTGATCAGCTTGATGCCGGCTTCGATGATGTAATTTTCGATTTCGGGGCAGAGCTCGAGGAAGCGGGCATACCGCCGGTCATCGACGAAGCCCATGACGTGCTCTACGCCCGCCCGGTTGTACCAGCTTCGGTCGAAGATGATGACTTCGCCCCCGGCCGGAAACTGCTCGATGTAGCGCTGAATGTACATCTGGGTCTTTTCACGGTCGGAGGGGGCCGGCAGCGCGACGACGCGAAACACGCGCGGGCTGACGCGTTCGGTGAGTGCCTTGATCGTACCGCCCTTGCCGGCCGCATCGCGGCCTTCGAAGACGATGATAACCCTTTGCCCCTCCGCCTTGACCCATTCCTGGAGATGACAAAGCTGGACCTGAAGCTTGCGAAGCTCCTTCTCATAGGCCTTTCGCTTGAGCTTGCCGTTGCCCTCTTCCGCCTTCTCTTCCTGCTTCTTGTTCGTTTTCTTGTCGGTTTTTTTGGCCATGTTTCCCCCCTGTTTGCACGTCGACGAAGCCGTCTCGCTCAAAGCGCCGGGTTCAACTCCACATCAAGGTGATGGCCACATCGCCCGGCATGCCGTTCGGCCAGTCGGCGATCTGATACTTGATGCGGTAGCCGCGCGGCTCGAGATGGGTTTTCCAGAACTGATAGAGCTCCTTCGGCAGCCCGGTCAGCGTCTCCTCCCAGCCGGGCTCCTGCTGGTTGATGGCGCGGCCCTTGTCGGTGCACATGCTGTTGGGAAACCGCACGACCTCGACCTCGGTCAGCCCGTTGCTGACCGCCCGATTGATGATGGCGGCGGCCCGCTTCATCCGCTCCTCGTCGCTCACCCCGGTCGGCTTGCTGAGGCGGTCGATCAGTTGCTTCTTCTCATCCTCGGCGGCGTTGCGGCGGCGCATGTACTCGGCGGCCTTCTCGGCCGGTGCCGTCCGGAAAGTGGTTGGAATTCGGTGCGGCGCGATCTCCGATAACACGAGGGTATCGTTTCAGGCTGC
>JAIESI010000390.1 GCA_019746135.1 Xanthobacteraceae bacterium | reverse complement strand
ACGCCGGATGATTCGAGGTTGATCACCTCGGAGACTACGCCACCCTCATTTCCAACCAACCCCGCGACGGCACCCGCGTCCAACTGCTGAACGCGGTGATCGAAAATAACCATGCCGCCTTTCCGGCGATCCCAGGTGATTGGCTGTGCTGCGATCACAACGGCCCCGGCAGGGCGGCTCGCTCTCAATTCTTTGGCCGAGAACAATTCATCCAGCTCCGCGCTCGAAATTTTGTATCCCGCCGGTAGTGCCAGGTCCTGAACGACCAGAGTGATGGCTTCCTGGCCACGACCGTTCGCGCTTGCAAACAGCTGGATGACATCGGGCAGTTGGCCTTCTTTGGCTTTCCAGCTTTTCGGGTATCTGATCTGGAAGTCGATATCCTTTGCCTTTGGGTGATTGCCCGTCCGATGGGCGGTCGTATAGCTTCGCAGGAATTCCTCACTGGGATTGCGCTGGAATGCAGGCGTATAGGCGAGCAACGTTTCCAGCACGGGCGATTCGATTTGCCCCTGGGAGCGGAGGTTGACCGTGCGTATGAATTCGTTGGCTTCTTCGTACGTGAGCGGGGTTTGGCGAATTATCGCTTCCAGCCGCTGCCGCGACTGCAACCGGGTTTCCGGCCAACGTTGACCCAGTCTCTCCTCAAGTATCTTGTCGAGGTTTGTGAGCGCCGGTTTGAAGACGAGGTCAAACCCCAGTTGAGCTTTCGTCACCTCGATCGAAAGCGCTGGATATCTGGCTGCAATTCGCTCGAGTGTCAGCGCCTGACCGACGTAGTATCCGTATGCGCCTCCCAGATCCTCGGACAGAGACGTCTGGTGCTGCGCCCGTGCTTGCAACGTCGTAAGGGGCAACGTGATCGATAGCAGCAGCGCTGGAAACAGCCGCAACATGCGTGCCTTGCTCCCACAACAGATCATCCAGTATGTTAGGCAGCGCAACTTATGGATGTAAAGTGCGGTGTGGGTACAACGGGATGGAGCGAAGGACGGGGGCCGCCCAATCGGATGGGCGTTGGTTCACGCCGAAGGCGCTCCCTTGAAGCCCTGCTGTCCGCGCGCTACCAATTCTCCGAGAGTACATGCTGCAATCTCATGGGGTGCCTTGGCGTCGATGCGCCGGGCTGAGAGGCGAAAGCCAACCCATCGAACCTGATCCGGGTCATGCCGGCGGAGGGAGAGATGCGGGCGCCGCTGAGCGAGCTTCCTGCAATCACGGCCGACGTCATCGAGCGCATCCGCGAAAGGCGCCCGCGCGTGCATTGCATCACCAACGCGGTGGCGCAGAACTTCACCGCCAACATGCTGCTTGCCGCGGGCGCGGTGCCCTCGATGACCATCGCGCAGAAAGAGGTGCGGGCGTTTGCCGCGCGCGCCGACGCGGTGCTGGTCAATCTCGGCACCTTCGATCCGGAGCGGCAGAAGGCGTCGCTTGCCGCGATTGCGGTCGCGGGCAGGCGCGGCGTCCCCTGGGTGCTCGACCCCGTGTTCATCGATCGTTCGCCGCCGCGCGCGGCCTTTGCCAAAGCCTTGCTCGCCAAGAGGCCGCGCGCCATGCGGCTGAACGCTGCTGAGTTTGGCGCGCTGTCGGGCGGCAAGACCGACGACGCTGCGCTTGCGAAGTTCGCCAAGGCGCGAAAGACGGTGATCGGCCTCACCGGACAACATGACTTTGTGCGTGACGGCACGCGGCTTGCGACCATCGCCAACGGCGATCCGCTGATGGCGCGCGTCACGGCGATGGGCTGCGTTGCCTCGGCGCTGGTTGGAGCTGCACTTGCGGTCGAGCCCGACGCATGGAAGGCGACCGCCGCGGCGCTGATCGCCATCGGCGTTGCCGGCGAGGTCGCGGCCGCGCGCGCCCGCGGCCCCGGCAGCTTCGCTTCGGAAATTCTCGATGCGGTGTACGCGCTCGACCGCGCCACGCTGCTGTCGAAGGCCAAGGTGAACTGAAGGCAGAGATGAATTGATGCGCGTCGATCTGCGCTGCTACGCTATTGTCGATCCCGAGGTGTCGGGCGGGCACGATCTGCCCGACCTCTGCCGCATGCTGGCGGCGGGCGGCGCGACGCTGGTGCAACTTCGCGACAAGCTCTCCGACACCCGCGTGATGGTGGACCGCGCCCGCGCCTGCAAGGCGGCGCTCGGCCCGGTGCCGCTGCTCATCAACGACCGCGTCGACGTCGCGCTCGCGGTTCGCTGCGAGGGCGTGCACATCGGCTGGGACGACATGGCGCCGGCCGATGCGCGGCGGCTGCTGGGGCCGGATGCCATCATCGGCCTCACCATCAACAGCCCGCAGCGCGCGGATGCGACCGACCTGTCGCTGATCGACTACGCCGGCATCGGCGGCATCTACGGCACGACCTCGAAGCAGACCAAGAACGCGCCGATCGGCGTCGCCGGCATGGCGCGCGTGATCGAGGCGCTGCACAAGCGAAAGCCCGGCTTCCTCACCTGCGGCATCGCCGGGATCAACGCCTCGAACGCCGCGCCGGTGATCGAAGCCGGGGCCGACGGGGTGTCGGTGATTTCCGCGCTTTCCCTGGCGCAGGACCCGAAGGCCGCCGCGTCCGAATTGCTGCGCGTGGTCGATGCGGCGCTGACCAAACGGGCGAAGAAATGACGCCGATTGCCGTCACCATTGCGGGCTCGGACTCCGGCGGCGGTGCGGGCATCCAGGCCGATCTGAAGACGTTTTCGGCGCTTGGTGTCTACGGCGCCTCGGTGATCGCAGCCCTCACCGCGCAGAACACCAAGGGCGTCACCGGCATCCACGACGTGCCGCCGGAGTTCGTCACCGCGCAGATCGACGCGGTGTTCTCCGACCTCAAGGTCGGTGCGGTCAAGCTCGGCATGCTGTCGAACGCCGCGGTGATCGCTGTGGTCGCCGACGGCCTTGCGCGTCACCGGCAGAGCAATGTGGTGCTCGACCCGGTGATGGTCGCGACGTCCGGCGACCGGCTGCTGAAGCCCGACGCGGTCGACAACCTCCGCCGCCTGTTGATGCCGAAGGCGCTCGTCGTCACGCCGAACCTTCCCGAGGCGGCGGCGCTCCTTGATGCGCCGGTTGCGACCGACGAAGCCACGATGCGCGCGCAGGGCGAGCGGCTGCTCGCGTTGGGTGCCAAGGCGGTGCTGATGAAGGGCGGACACGCCGGCGGCAGCGAGAGCGTCGACCTGCTGGTGGACGAGAGCGGCGTCACACGGCTGCCGGGGCCGCGATTTGCGACGCGCAACACGCACGGCACCGGCTGCACGCTTTCGTCCGCCATCGCCGCGGGCCTTGCCAAGGGCATGCCGCTGGCCGACGCCGTGCAGGCCGCCAAGAGCTACATCACGAGTGCCATCGCCGCGTCCGACCGTCTCGCGATCGGCTCGGGCCACGGACCCGTGCATCACTTTTACCGCTGGTGGTGAGCACCACGAACAACCACGCACAAGGAGCCGCTCGATGCCGCACATCACGCGAAGAAGGCTGGCCCAGGCTGGAGCCGCGGGCGCTCTGGGCGCGCTCGCGGCGCCACGGCTTGCGCTCGCGCAGACGAAGCGCTGGCGCATGGTGACCTCCTGGCCGAAGCGTCTGCCCGGCCCCGGCATGTCGGCCGAACGCGTCGCCGAGCGCATCAAGACGCTTTCGGGCGGCAAGCTCGACGTTGCCGTCCATGCCGCGGGCGAGATCGTGCCGGCGTTCGAGGTGCTGGACGCGGTCGGTGGCGGCGTCGCCGAAATGGGCCACACCGCGTCGTTCTACTGGCAGGGCAAGCAGCCGGCCGCGGCCTTCTTCACCACCGTGCCGTTCGGCCTCACGCCCGGCGAGCATGTCGCCTGGGTCGATGCCGGCGGCGGCCAGCCGCTCTGGGACGAGCTTTACGCGCCGTTCGGCGTGAAACCGTTCATGGGCGGCAACACCGGCGTCTGCATGGGCGGCTGGTTCCGCCGCGAGGTGAACGCCCGCACCGACCTCTCTGGCATGAAGATCCGCTCGCTGGGCCTGGGCGGCGAGGTCTATCGCCGGCTGGGCGCCACGCCGCAGACCACGCCGCCCGCGGAAATCCTCACCTCGCTGCAGTCCGGCGTGATCGACGCCGTCGAATTCGTCGGGCCGGGCACCGACATTGCGCTCGGCCTCTATCGGGTCGCGCCGTTCTACTACTATCCGGGCTTCAACAAGCCGAACGGCACCGGCGAGTGCATTGTCTCGCTCGCCGCCTGGAATTCGCTCGACGCCGAGCTGAAGGCCGTCGTCGCGCATGCCTGCGCCACCGAGGCGAACTTCGCGCTCGCCGAGATGGAGCGGCTCAACACCGAGGCGCTCGCGGCGTTGACCGGACAGCACCGCGTGCAGCTTCGCGCGTTTCCGGGCGACGTGATCGCTGCGGCGCGGCGGACGGCGACCGACGTGCTGGCCGAGCTTGGCGGCAGGAGCCCGGCGGCAAAGAAGGTGCACGACAGCTACATGGCGTTCCGCGAGCGCGCCGGGGCGTGGTCGAAGATTTCGCTGAAGGCGGTGCTGGAGGCGCGCGAGGGCTGAGAGCCGCAAGCCGCCTTCCTGCAGCAGGATCGAAGCCCCGGGCGCCGAGCCCGGGGCTTTTTTGCAACACAAAGCACATGCTGCGTACGGGTTTACCGCCCATTAACCATGTTCGATGCACATTCGTTAACGAAAGTGCTTCGGCCGTCCGGCGGGGGCAACGGGCATCGTTCACGGTGCCGAGTTCGGTTCCGAGTGCTTCCTGTTCAAGCGTGATCCAGTTGGGATCGTTGCAGGCGCGCGAGGGCGCTACATGCGCGATTTCCGCAAACTCGATGCGACTGCATCCAACCCCGGAGGGGAGAGGGCCTTATGATTTCCAAGTTCACCAAATGGGGCATCGCGACGCTTGCGCTGCTCGTCCCGTCGTTCTCGGCCAACGCCGCCGATATCCCGGCCAAGGGCTACTACAAGGGCCCGCCGCGCTCGGTCGTGTCCTACTACAACTGGACCGGCGCCTATGTCGGTATCAGCGGCGGCTATATGTGGGGCCAGACCGAATTCACGAACGCCGCCGGTGCCAATTTCAACACCAGCCCGAAGGGCTGGCTGGTCGGCGGAACGCTCGGCTACAACTGGCAGACCGGCGCCTTCGTTTGGGGCCTCGAGGGTGACTTCAGCTGGGTCGATTTGAACGGCACGGACGCATCGATCGTCTGCGGCGCGACCTGCAATATCAAGAACACCTGGCTGGGCACGGCGAGAGGCCGCCTCGGATATGCCTTCGACCGCTGGCTGCCTTACGTGACCGGCGGCGCAGCTTTCGGCCGGGTCAATTTGGGCAACGCGTCCGGCACGGTCGACGAAACCAAGACCGGCTGGACCGCCGGTGTCGGCGTGGAATATGCCTTCCTTGGCAACTGGACGACCAAGCTCGAATATCTCCACGTCGATCTCGGCACGGCCACGTGCGATCTCTCGATCTGCACGTCGACCATCAACGCCAAATACACCGCTGACATCGTCCGCGCCGGCATCAACTACAAGTTCTCAGGCCCGATCTTCTCCCGCTTCTGAGCCGCGCGAGAATCCAGCAGCCATCGCGCGGTTCGCGAAGGCAAACACAATCGAAGCCCCGGGCTCTGGCCCGGGGCTTTTCCTTGTGCGCCGCCGGGTTCCGCGCGGTTGTTGCGGCCGCGCCACACCCCCTCGAATAGGCGGTCGACGTCGATAGGGCCTTTGGCTGGGTGCTTGCCTGATCGGTCTGGTGGCTTACTCTCTCGTTATCGAGTCAAGTGATTCGTTTGGCTTTGCGGGACTTTTCCCCGGTAATCACTTTCCGGGCGGCAGTTATCCACCAAGCCAGCCTACGTCGCACGGTGGCTGCGCGTGATCGTCCAGCAGTAACCCCGCGTTTCGGCGTCCGCGCATGGGCGGATCGCTTACGTGGCGCGACCCAGTGGTTCCCAGTGAAAGCGTCCAATTCGCGCACGGTGCGGCGGGCACCGGGTGAATGCTGTCAGCAATCCACGTCGCAGGATGGGAGACGACATGAAGATTTCCAAAGTTCTCGGAACGGGCATCGCGGCCTTGTCGCTGCTCGCCGTTTCGTTCCAGGTGGAAGCCGCCGATATTCCAAGACCGGTCTACAAGGGGGCGGTGCGCTCGGTCGTGGCTTACTACAACTGGACCGGCTTCTACGTCGGTATCAACGGCGGCTACGGCTGGGGCGACTCGGACTGGACCGTCCCCGCAGTGTCCAACAAGCCAACCGGCTGGCTGATCGGCGGCACGCTCGGCTACAACTACCAGGTCGGCTCCTGGGTGCTGGGCCTCGAGGGCGACTGGGACTGGGCCGACATCAAGGACAGCGTCGCCTGCGGCGCGTTCTCCTGCGAGACCAAGAACTCCTGGCTCGCCACCGCCCGCGGCCGCATCGGCTACGCCTTCGACCGCTGGCTGCCGTACTTCACCGGCGGCGCGGCGTTCGGCAAGGTCGAGGCCAGCAACACCAATCCGGCGGCGCCGGGCGCGAGCGACACCCGCACCGGCTGGACGGTCGGCGGCGGCCTCGAATACGCCTTCCTCGGCAATTGGTCGGCCAAGCTTGAATATCTCTACGTCGATCTCGGCAGCTTCGACTGCAATGCGAGCTGTTCGGGCGTAGCCGGTGTGGCAAGCAGCGTGGAATACAAGGCCAACGTCGTCCGCGCCGGCCTGAACTACAAGTTCTCCGGCCCGATCTTCAGTCGCTACTGATCAGCCGAGCTGAGCTTTGACATGAGAAACCCCGGGCGCGAGCCCGGGGTTTTGCTTTTTCGTGGCAGGTGAGGGCGGCGCGATCAGTAACGGCCCTTGACGACCTTCTGCGTCTGCGCGCCGAGCCCATCCATCTTCAGGTGCACGACATCGCCGGCCTTGAGGAACTTTGGCTCCGGCTTCATGCCGAGCCCCACGCCGGGCGGCGTGCCGGTGATGATGACGTCGCCGGGCTCGAGGATGAAATACTGCGAGCAGGCCCAGACGAGGTGGGCGACGCCGAAGATCATCGTCTTGGTGTTGCCCTTCTGCCGGATCTCGCCGTTGACCGTCAGCTCCATGTTGAGGTTCTGCGGGTCCTTGATCTCGTCCTTGGTGACCATCCAGGGGCCGAGCGGGCCGAAGCTTTCGCAGCCCTTGCCCTTGGTCCACTGTCCCGCGCGCTCGATCTGGAACACGCGCTCGGACACGTCGTTCGACAGGCAGTAGCCGGCGACGACGCTCATCGCCTTCTCCTTGGAGAGATAGCGGCCGCGGCTGCCGATGACGATGCCAAGCTCGATCTCCCAGTCCAGCTTGCTCGAATCCTTCGGGATGATGGTGGGGTCGTTCGGGCCGCAGATGCAGCTCGGCGCCTTGTTGAAGATGATCGGCTCCGGCGGGATCTTCATGCCGGCCTCGGCGGCGTGGTCGGCGTAGTTGAGGCCGATGGCGATGAAGTTCGACGGCTTGGCAATGCAGGAGCCGAGCCGCGGATTGCCCTTCACCAGCGGCAGCTTGTCGATGTTGGCCTTCTTGATCTTGGCGAGGCTTGCGGGCGACAGCCCCTCGCCGTCGATGTCTTTGACGATCTTCGACAGGTCGCGGATCTTGCCGTTCTTGTCGATGATGCCGGGCTTTTCCTTGCCTGCGGCGCCATAGCGGACGAGCTTCATGGGTGGTCCCCCTTGCTGACGATGTTGGATGGGCTGGTGGATGGGATGGGGCATCATGCGTTGGCGGCGGCTTGCGGGCAAGCGGCTGTCTGGGCCCCGGCGATGATCAGGGCAAATAGCGCAGATCGGTGATGTCGCCGGCCCGCATCGGAACGCTGAAGGCGCCGAGGCGGCGCTGCAGATCGATCGCGAGATCGAGCCCGGGCATGTCGACCTCGCACTCGTGGTGCAGGTCCGCGCGCTCCCGTTCCATCGAGCGCCGCATCGTCGCCTTGTCGATTCCGTAGTGCCCCGCGCCGAATTCCGCGAATTCGTCGTCATTTGCGGCGCTGTACTGGTAGCTGCGCTTGCAGGCCCGCAGCACCGCGCGGATCAATTCGGGTTCCCGTTCGATCACGCCGCAATTTGCGACCGTCACGCTCCATTGCATCGATGGGCAGAATTGGGGCTCGCTCAGGGCCCGCATCATGCGGAATGCGCCGCGATATTCGCCGATCGAAACCGTCGGCTCGGACAGAACTCCGGCCTGCAGCTCGCCGGTTTCGAACAATTCGATGACCTCCGCATGGCGCGGACCGAGGCCGATCACGTTGGCGTCCCGATCGGGGTTCAGCTTGTGATCCTGAAGGATCAGCCGCGCGAACCAGTAGCTGCAGCTTCCCTTGGAAAGCACGCCGATGTTCTTGCCCCTGAGATCGGCTTCGGCCTTGATGTCTCCGTTTGCCACCAGGTATTGCAGCGCCCGGCGGCGGATGCCGCTGGCGACGATCCTGAAGCGGGCTCCCTTCGAGAGGGCGGTGGTGGCGGGCGGCGTGCCCATCTCGCCGATCTTCAACTCGCCCGAGTCATAGCAACTGGCGATCTCCGGGCCGCCGAACACCACGCGCAGCGAAACGTCGAGGCCCTCGTCGCGGAAGAATCCCTTGGCGATGCCGAACCTCAGGTGCGTGGCGCCCTTGTCTTGCGGGATGCCGTATTCGAGCTTCATCATTGCTGCGCCTCACTCGACCCTGATGCCTGCGGCCGTGACCAGCGCGGCGTTGATTTTCATCTCGTCGCTCACGAGCGCGGAGAACTGTCCGATCGAGAGGTCCATCGGATCGACGCCGAACTTGGTCAGCTTCTCGCGCACGTCCGGATTGGCGGCCGCTTTGCGGGTCTCCGCGTGGAGCCGCTCGCGGATCGCGTCCGGCGTCCCGGCCGGCACGAACATTCCGATCCAGAAATTGTAGTACGAGTTCTTGTAGCCGGCCTCTTCGGTGGTCGGGATGTCCGGCAGCGCCAGTGCGCGCTGCTGCCCGCTGACGGCGAGCGCCTGAAGCTTCTTGTCCTGGATGAAGGGCATCGTCACAAGCAGCGTCGTGAACAGGAAATCGGCGCGTCCGGCCATCACTTCGGTGGCGGCTTCGGGCGCGCCCTTGAACGGCAGGTGGACCGCCTCGAAGCCTGCACTCAGGCGAAAGCGTTCGGCGTTGAGGTGAGAGGAGTTTCCCGCGCCGGTGGACGAATAGTTCATCGCACCCGGCTTCGCCTTCGCGGCGGCCACCAGATCCTGCACCGACCTGTAGCCCTTGCTCGCCTGCACGACGAGAACAGTGGGCACGTTGCCGAGCGGGATGACGGGCAGGAGATCGCGCGCCGTGTCGAACGCCAGGTTGGGGTAGATCGACTTCTGCTTCATGGTGTGGGCGGCAGAGTTGATCAGGATCGTGTAGCCGTCCGGATCGGATTTCGCGACCAGGTTCATCGCGATGGTGTTGGCCGCGCCGGTGCGGTTCTCGACCACGATCGGCTGACCGAGTTGGCGCGAAACCTGCTCAAGCACGGTGCGCGCCACGATGTCGGTGGCACTGCCCGCGCTGAGCGGCACGATGGCCCGGATCGTCTTGGACGGCCAGTTGGACGGCGAGGTCTGTGCCGTGGCGGCGCATCCGCCGGCCAGCAGCAGCGCCGCGGCAACAGAAAACAGACGGGCGTGCTGCATCAGAACGCCCCCGGGAAGATGCCGCCGTCCATCAACAGGTTCTGCCCGGTGATGAAGCCGGCATGGGACGAGCACAGGAAAGCGCAGGCCGCGCCGAACTCGTCGGCCTGGCCGAGCCGCCGCGCCGGGATCGTCTGCATGCGTTTGGCGATCGCCTGCTCGAAGGTGATGCCTTCCTTCTTCGCCTGCGCCTCGTGGTTGGAGCGGAGCCGGTCGGTGTCGAACGGCCCCGGCAGCAGGAAGTTGATGGTGACGTTGTGCTGCGCCACCGAGCGGGCGACGCCGGCAAGGAACGCGGTGAGGCCTGCGCGCGCGCCCGACGACAGGTCAAGGCCGACGAGCGGCATCTTCACCGAGCCCGAGGTGATGTTCACGATCCGCCCGAACTTCTTCTTGATCATCGGGTCGATCGCGCGCTGCAGCAGCTCCACCGGCACGATCATGTTGCCGACCACGCCGTCGATCATCTTCTGGCGGTCGAGCTCGCGGAAATCGCGGAACGGCGGGCCGGCATTGTTGGCGATCAGGATGTCCGGCTCCGGGCAGGCGGCGAACAGCGCGTCCTGGCCCTCCTTGGTGGCGACGTTCGCCGCGACCGCGACAACCTTCGCGCTGGTCTTCTTGCGGATCGCGTCGGCGGTGGCCTCGAGCCGCTTCGGATCGATGCCGTTGACCACGACCTCGCAGCCGGCTTCGGCGAGCCGCTCCGCGCAGGCCCGGCCGAGCCCGCGGCTCGAGGCGCAGACGATGGCCTTGCGGCCGGCGATACCGAGATCCATTCCCGTTCCTCCTCGTTGTTCGGGGCGGTGTTATAGCGGCAATCCGCCAATTGTGACGAGCGACAGTGCCGCACTTGACATATAGACATACACGCGCATATGTCATGACATATGATGGATCGAACAACAGTCAGGTTGCCTCGTGACTTGATGGCGCGCGCCAAGCGTAAAGCGGCGGCCGAGGGGCGGACGTTGACCGCGCTGATCGAGGAAAGTCTGCGGGCGGCGGTGGATAGCGGCGGCGCCAAACCCGCAACGCGTCGCGACGTTGTTTTGCCGGTGAGCAAAGCAAAAGGCTGGCTCCGGCCCGGCTTGACGATGGCCGACGTCGAAGAGATGGACGACGTCGAATACATAGAGCGGTTGAGGCATCTGAAGTGACCGCTCGATGATTTTGCCGGACGTGAATGTTTTGATTTATGCCTTCCGGCGAAACGCGCCGCATCATGCAGTCTGCAACGCATGGCTCACCGACGCCATTGCAGCCGACGCACGTTTCGGCATGTCGCCGCTCGCCTTGGGCGCACTGGTGCGCGTGACCACACAGCGCGCATACAACGAGCCGAGCACACTCGCGGAGGCCTTCACGTTCTGCGACTACGTTCTAACCCAGCCGAATTGCCAAATCATCGAGCCTGGCGAACGGCACTGGAGCATCTTCAAGCGGCTTTGCAGCGAGACCGATACCCGCGGTCGGCGTGTGAGCGATGCGTGGTACGCGGCGCTCGCCATCGAGTGGGGCTGCGAGTGGGTGACGATGGATCGCGACTTCGCGCGATTTCCTGGGCTGAAGTGGAGCATGCCGGAAATTCCGTAGCTGCGCGCTCCGGCAGTGGGTGTTTCGGCTCACTCGATCAAACGTTCATGTGGTAAGGTGCCGCCATGAACGCACCCGCCGAAACCATCGCGCTGCCCACCATCGCCGACGTCGACGCGGCGGCCGCCAGGCTCAAGGGCGTGGCGATCCGCACGCCGCTGCTCAATTTCCCGGTGCTCGACGCACGGCTGAACGCACGCGTTTATCTGAAGGCCGAGACGCTGCAGCGCACCGGCTCGTTCAAATTCCGCGGCGCCTACAACAAGATTTCGTCGATCCCAGGCGACCGCAAGGCCGCGGGCGTCGTGGCCTATTCGTCCGGCAATCACGCCCAGGGCGTGGCGCACGCAGCGCAGCTCTGCGGCGTGCCGGCGACCATCGTGATGCCGTCGGATGCGCCGAAAGCCAAGCGCGAGCGCACGGCGGCGCTCGGCGCCGAGGTGGTGCTCTACAACCGCGATACCGAGGACCGCGCGGCGATTGCGCGCGACATCTGCAAGACCCGCGGCGCGACGCTGGTGCCGCCGTTCGACGATCCGCTGATCATCGCCGGGCAGGGGACGGCGGGACGAGAGATCGTCGAGGATCTGACCGCGCTCGGCGTGAAGCCCGACATGGCGGTGGTCGGCGCCTCGGGTGGCGGGCTGATCGCCGGCATCGCGCTCGGCGTGAAGTCGCGCATGCCGGAGGTGGAGTTCTGGTCGGCCGAGCCCGCGGGCTTCGACGATACGCTGCGCTCGTTTGCGAGCGGCAAGCGCGAGCGCAACGCGCGCATGAGCGGCACGATCTGCGATGCACTGATGACCGAGACGCCCGGTGTCGTCACCTGGGAGATCAACCGGAAGCTCGTCGGCAAGGGCGTGGTCGCGACCGACGAGGAGGTCGGCCGGGCGGTGGCTTATGCGTTTCGCGAGCTGAAGCTCGTGGTGGAGCCGGGCGGAGCGATCGGCTTGGCGGCGCTGCTCGCGGGCAAGCCCGATGTGAAGGGCAAGACGGTGATCGCCGTGCTTTCGGGCGGCAATGTCGACGCCGAGATGTTCGAGCGGCTGCTCAACACCGCGTGAGCTCTTAGCTGAACAGTGCGATCCGCTCTTCCGGGCTCATCGCCTTGATCGGGATCAGCGGGTCGGGCCGCTTCTCCGCCCCGGCAGCCGCTGTCGCGGCCGCTGGAACAGCCGCAGCGGCCGCCGATTCCGGTGTTGCGACAGGCAGTGCTCCGGTCGCGGCCGCTTTCGCCGCGTCTTCGCCGAACAGGAACTCCTCGGTGTCGAATTCGAGATCGACCGGCGGCAACGCTGCTCCGGCCTCCGGCACGGGCTCGATTTCCGCGAGCGGCGTTGCCGAAGCCTCGGCAGCAGGTCCGGCTTGAGCCGTCGCCGGTTCGGCTCCTGGCGCGAGCGGCTCGGCGAGGGTCTGCCCGGGCTCGGGCGCTGCTTCCGCGGTGGGCTCGGGCGCCGCGGCGGTCGGCGGGGCCAGCCCGGCGGCGGCCCGGAGCTCCGGGAACGCCTCGGCAATCACCGCTTCGATGGCGCTCAGCTCGGCCGCGGGCAGCGCCGGCCTGACCATGGGAGCTGCGGCCTTCGGCTCGGGTTCGGCGGCGGCCTCAGCGGGTGGCGTGTGCTCGAGATCGAGCGACGGCAGCAGCGTTGCCGGACGCTTGAATTCGACGATCCAGCCTTCTCCGGCAGCGGCCTCGGGGTCGGGCGGAGCCGGAGGCTCCCCATCCACGGTCGGCTGCACGGCCGCATGCGGCGCTTCCGCAGCCGGGAGAATTCCCGTTGCAGGTTCTGCCGCAGGCTCGGGCGCAGCCGGTTCAGGCGACATCGCTTCCGCGGCGGCAGCTTCGAACACAACGGCCTCCGCGGCTCCAGCGTCGGCGACTTCGACCGCAATGGCTTCTACCGAAGCCAATTTGGACGCGGGAGCCTCGGAGGCGGGCGGCTCGGGTGTTTCCGCAGCCGGGAGAATTCCGATTGCAAGTTCTGCCGTAGGCTCGGGCATAGCCGGCTCGGGCACAATCGCTTCCGCGGCGGCGGCCTCGGACACAACCGCTTCCACCACCATGACTTCGGGGACGGCGGCTTCGGCAGGAAAAGCTTCCGCCGCGGCCGCTTCGGGCACAAACGCCTCGGACGCGGGTGGCTCCTGCGATTCCGCGATCTTGGGCTCCGGCGCGCTGCGCGGATTGAAGATCACGGCCGTGCCGATCTCCAGCGGCAGCAGCGGCATCGCTTCCATCTGCTCAAAGCGGGCGAGCAGGTCGACCTCGTGGATGACGACGGCGTCGTGCAGCAGCGAGGCCTGCGGCGGGATTTCGGCCACGACTTCGGCCACGACTTGGGACGGGGATTGCGGCGCGGGGACCGCCGAAGCTTGATCCGGCGTGGTGGCTTCCGCCGCGGCCTCGGGATGGCTCAATGCCGCGGTCGCCGCCGGCGCAGCGATATCGTCCGGCGACGCCTCGTACGGCATCGCAGGCAGATCCGCGAGAACGTATTCGGGGATGATCAGTTCGGCGGCCGGCGTCGCGGGCGCGGGCTCCATCGTGGCGACGGTCTCGACAACCTGCGGCTCAGGCTCGGGCGCGGCGGCGATCTCGGGCTCGACAATTGCTGCGACGGCTTCAGGCGCAACGGCGTGGTGTGAAGAAACGGCCGAAGCCTCAGCCGCGAGCGCTTCCGGCTGAGGCTCGGGGTCCGCCTTGTCGAACTCGACCACCACATCGAACACCAGCGGCTCCGGGGGCTCCGCCGCTTCCTCGACAACGTCTTGCGCAGCCACTTGCGTGGCTTCCTGAACGGGTTCAGGGGTGGGCGGTTCGCCGACCGCTGCAACAGACTGCGGAGCGGCGACGGCCTCCTGCGCGGTCTGAAACGCGGCCTCCGCGGCGTTCTCTGCTGCGGGCGGCGTCTGCGCTGGCTGCTCGGCGGCCACAGGCTCCGCCGGGATCGAGGCGTTCAGCGCCTGGACGAGGCTCCTGAGCATCTCGACCGTCGGGCCTGCTGCCGCGGCCGCAAGCGCTGCGTCATGCGGGCTCGGTCCGCTTTCCGTCGGCGATCCGAACTCGACGCCCGACACCACGCCGGAGATGGTCGGCACCTGCTCGGCGTCTGCGGCGGCCGGTTCCGGCGCAGCCGCCGGACCGGTTGCGACCTGCACGGGTTCGGGCAGAGCCGCTGCAGGCCCAGGCGACGCAGGCCCAGGCGCCGCAGGCGCAGGCGCTGGAGGCTCAAGCGCTGCAGGTTTGGGCGCCGGCTTGCCGCCGGCGATCTCGAGCAGCGCGTCGATGCGATGCTCGAACTCGTCGAGCAGCGCCGCGGTGTCGATCTCCCGCTGCTTTTCGTCCGTGCTGGCAGCCTTGGCCTTGGCCCTGCCGATCGCCAGCGCCATCTCGGCAAGCCCCGAGCGCAGCCGGATCAGCGACAGCCGCGCGTGCAACTCGGCGCGCTGCATCCGGTCGACGGCGGCGAGCACCAGGGCGGCATCAGAGCCGCTGCTGGCCAGCGATCCGGCGTGCTTGTCCACAGAGCCTTGGTCCACAGAGCTCTGGCTTGTCAGGGGCTCAATGGGCATCGGCTCGCTTGATCGGCGCTCGGTGGACATGGTTGAACCGGTTCGCGAGAGCCCCTCCAATCTGCCCGAACGACCCAGCGAAACAAACCAACCGATGGCCGGGGCACCCCAGTTCTCCACCGCTGATCATTTCGCCCGGAAACTCGGGCTGTTCTACGCCGCATATTTCTTCTTCGGCGGCATCCAACTGCCGTTTTTCCCACTTTGGCTGGAGGCACGGCAAGGAATCCAGGTTAACGGGTGATTTGCAGGACCTGGAGGAGGAAATCTGTGTTCCATCCGGCGCGCTTT
>JAIESI010000055.1 GCA_019746135.1 Xanthobacteraceae bacterium | reverse complement strand
GCAGCCTGAAACGATACCCTCATGTTATCGGAGATCGCGCCACGCCGAATTCCAACCACTTTTCGGACAGCACCCGTTGTCATCTTCGAATTGTTTGAGTTTAGTCACCCGCATTCTCCTCGACGGTTTCATGTACCTCCCGATACTTGTCCGGGCCGGCTGTGAACGAGATATCGAATCCGTCGGGCGTTTTGAGCGTCAGAATCCGGGTCCGTCGATCGGGCGCCATCTCGATCCGCAGCGCTTCGAGAGGATAAACAACCCGAAGGCCTGGATTGTTGTTCCGTTTCTGTACGACCTTGTTGATCATTCTCGGTAGCGTGAGCATGAGCCGGCTCAGGCATGTGACTGTGAACGTGAGCGCGACCGGCGCGCCGCCGGACACGACAACGAGGTTGATCGATGTGCAATCCTCGTTTGCTTCGTACCGCAGCAAATCCTGGATATCGAGCCGCTGAGTCAAGTTCGGACCTCATCAGACGTTTGGGTTGGTATTGTCAGCTCATGGATCGTTGTGGCGACTATCGGAGCGCGCACTCCGTTTCTTGCTTTCGAAGCGAAGAGGTGAGCTGAACGGCTTGCTGTTTTTTGTGGACGCGGTCCAAGCTGCACTTCGGCGCGGCAGGCAGTGGGGCTACGCCGTGCCGCCGGGCTGCGATGTCATGAGGCCGAACAGGTCATGACAGGCCTTCAGGTATCCGCACAGATTCATGGCGATATGGCCGGGCAGCACTTCGGTCCGGTGAATGCCGCCGGCGTATGAGCAATCGATGCGGCAACTATCCCCCAGATCGCCCACCCGCAAAGCGGCAACGGAAAATCTCTCTTTCGCCAGCGCATAGTCTCGTTCTGTCAGGCTCGGCTTTTCTCTGTGCATGGTCCGGATCGGGTGCCGGTCCGGCAGCCGGGCGAAAAATTCCGGTTCGTCCGCGGCGCGCTGCATGTCCGAGCCGTCGTAGTGCATGCCGCTGTAGTATTCGACGCACTGATAAAGCGCGCGGAGCCAGTGCGCGTCGAAATACGAGAGCCGCAGCGATCGATCATACATCGCATACTTGACGCACACGCCGCGAGCGGCGCCCGGCGTGTCGCTGAATGCGGTGATGAAACTGCTGACAAAATTGACCTTCTTGCTCGCCATACGCTTTTCACCGCCCATCCTTGCGCCGCCAACTGGAGAGGAGTGCATCCTTGGCAGCGGGGACGCAGACGGCACTCCGTTTTTTGCGGTCAAAACGCGACGCCTTCCGGCTTTGTGAGTGCGCCGGGTGAAGCACGGGGGGGCATGGTGGCGACGCGCGAAGCAGCGGTGCGATTAGAGGCAGGGAGAGCCGGGCACAGCCTCGAAATTTCCGAATTGAAAGCAAGGATCGGAGTGGGCCTCGCTTCCGCTCCCCTTAGTTTCGCAACCAACGAAACGAAGGAGAGCCTCATATGCATGCCCAGCGAACGACCCCACGGCCGAGGGCGGCCACCGGCGCGCGCGCGTTCCGGAAACCCGACGAAGAACTGGCGTTCGCCACCGGCGACACCGAACTCGGCGCCGTCCTGATCGCGCGCAGCACGGCCGGCGTTTGTTCGATCCTCATGGGCTCGAACGAAGACGAGCTTTGCGACGACCTCGAAGGGCGCTTCCCGAATCACAAACTCGTGCGGGACGATGCCGGGCTCGCCAAGGATGTGCGCAAAGTGCAGCGGTTCATCGAGAAGCCCGCGGCCGGTCTCGACCTGGCGCTCGATGTGCGCGGCACCCCGTGGCAGCGCCGCGTATGGTCCGCCCTGCTCGGGGTGCCGGCGGGATCTACGGTCACTTACGCCGCCCTGGCCGCCCGCCTCGGCGAACCGGGCTCGGCGCGTGCGGTTGCGCGTGCGTGTGCGGAGAACGCGATCGCGCTTGCAATCCCTTGCCACCGCGTCATCCGCAAGGACGGCACGTTGTCCGGCTACCGCTGGGGTGTCGAGCGAAAGCGCGCCCTGCTCGCCAGGGAGGCTGCGTGATGAGCGTGTCCGGCAGCAGCCTCAAGGCTTCCGCGTCCTTGACCCGGGACGCGGAGATCCGCGTTGGCTCCTACGACTGGGGCGCGCTTGCCGCCGACCTGAACGCGCAAGGCTGCACCGTCATGCCGAAGCTCCTGTCTCCGGCCGAGTGCACCCAACTGGCCGCGATGTATCCGCAAGAGACGCATTTCCGGTCCCGCGTTCACATGGCGCGGCACGGCTTCGGCAGGGGCGAATACCGCTATTTCAAGTATCCGTTGCCCGATCTGGTCGGGGGATTTCGCACGGCGCTCTATCCGCATCTTGCCACCGTGGCCAACGCGTGGAACGAGCGTATGAACATCGACCTGCGGTATCCCGCGCAGCATGCCCAGTTTCTGAAAGCTTGCCACGATCAGGGCCAGCAACGGCCGACGCCACTCCTGCTTCAGTACGTTGAAGGCGACTACAATTGCCTTCACCAGGATCTGTATGGCGAGTTGGCCTTTCCTATCCAGCTCACCATCCTGCTGTCGAGCCCAGGCAGGGATTTTACCGGCGGTGAGTTCGTTCTGACCGAACAGCGGCCTCGCATGCAGAGCCGGGCCCAGGTGGTTCCGCTGGAGCAAGGCGATGTCGTGGTCTTTGCGGTGCACAATCGCCCGGTCGCGGGCTCGAAGGGAAACTACCGCGTCAATCTTCGGCACGGTGTCAGCCGCGTCCGCAGCGGCATGCGGCACACGATCGGCATCATTTTCCACGACGCCAAATGAAACCCGGCGTGCGCGCCTGGCCGCACGCCTGCCCTGCCGAGTGGGCTAAAGCCTGGCAAAAATTCGTTTCAGCCAACTCCGGCACTGCTCACGAAGCACTTTGTCTGCTCAAATACCGGGCGAATGCGCCGGCGCGGCGCAAGGCACAAAGTTCGATACGTGTCCAAGTCTCCCAACTAAATCCCAGCTCGATCTCGTGAAAAAGAATCGCATCCTCGCGATAGGATTTCGCGATGATTATGCCGCGCATATTGCAATGGGCTGCACCGCGATTCCAACAACCCGCTTCCAGTGTCGGCGTTCCGCGCAACGCGAGGTAGTGGTACGACTACGGCTCGCGCGGCTTCGGGAGAGATCCGCGGCTCGAATGAGCGGAATGCGGGATATCTTTCGTCTGTCCTTGCTCGACCTGCCTGCGGCAAATACGTTTGAACTGCAGGTTGGGGCGGGCATTGTCGATGTCAATGTTGGGCTGTGTCAGGCGGCTGCGAGGCGCGCTCGTAGCGGGAATGTTCGCGTTACTGGGACTCGGTGCTGCCAATGCCCAGAACCTCGTCAGCAACGGCGGATTTGAAACCGGGAATTTGTCGGGGTGGACAAATCCGGCGTTTGAGTGGGGCGTATCCCCCGTTCCGAACACGGGTACACGGGCGGCTGTCACCGGCGCGATAGGCGCAACAGCTCCATTGTCGCAGACGATCTTCCTGCCGAGCGGCAAGTACGTCCTCGAATTTTACTATCGGGTCGGCGGCGGCGGTCCTGGCACCCGCTTGTTTGCCTCGCTCGGCGGGCAGCAAGTCTTCAGCGAGGTCGAGCAGGCCGCTCACGGCTATATTCGCGCCACCGTGAATTTCACGCAGAACAGCTCTGGAAATGTCGAGCTGCTGTTCGAGGGCCAGAATGACCCAGGCGCGACCTATATCGACGACATCAGCTTGACTGCTCTTGGAGCCGGCGCGCTAACACCCTTGCTGCCGGCGAGTGCGCCGACCAATGTCAAAAGCGTTGCTGCGGCCATCGACCAGTTCGTTGCCGCCGGCGGCACCCTGCCCACGGGCTTCAACAACCTGTCATCGCTCTCGGGTCAATCGCTGGTCGACGCGCTCCAGCAACTGACCGGCGAGGCCGGCTCGGCGGGCGGCGTGCAGGCCGCCAATCAACTCACCAACTCGTTCCTGACGATGCTGCTCAACGGCTTCACCGGCGGACGCGGCGGGGTCGGCGGTTTCGGCGCGGCGGCCGGTTATGCTCCGGCCCCTGTCCTGTCGGCCGAAGCCGCCAACGCCTACGCAGCCATCAACAAGGCCGCACCGCGCCGCTTCGGCGATTCCGGATGGACCGGCTGGGGCTCGGCCTATGGCGGTCAGGCGAATGCCAGGGGCGACGCCACTGTCGGCACCAACGATACGCGCACCACCGCCTGGGGCCTCGCGGCAGGCTTCGACCGGCGCGTGAGCCCTTCGACCGTCGTCGGCCTGGCATTCGGCGGCGGCAGCACGAACTGGACGCTGGCGAACGGTCTTGGGCGTGGCCGCGGCGAAGTGTTTCAGGCCGGCACCTACGCAAGCCACCAGGTCGGCGCGGCCTACGTGTCGGCCGCCGCCAGCTATGCCCTTCATTCCATGACGACCGATCGCACGGTGTTCGTCGCCGGCACCGACAGCCTTGCGGCCGATTTCACCGCGCACAATGTCGGTGGTCGCATCGAGACCGGATGGCGTTTCCTCGCGCCGGGCGGCGCATTCGGCGTCACGCCTTACGCGGCCTTGCAGGTGCAAGCCTTCTTCCTGCCGGGCTACACCGAGACGGCAGCTTCGGGATCCAATCAGTTTGCGCTTGCCTTCGACCGGCGCACCGCGACCACGACGCGCAGCGAACTCGGCGCATGGTTCGACACGCGGCAGATGACCGGCAACGGGCCGGTCAACCTGTTCAGCCGGCTTGCCTGGGCGCACGACTGGCGCAGCGACGATTCGGTCACGGCGGCGTTCCAATCGCTCGGCGGATCGAGCTTCATCGTCAACGGCGCGGCGCCGCCGGGCGACGTCGGGCTCGTCACCGCGGGAATCGAAGCCAAGGCAACGAAAGCCATCACGGTCACCGCGAAGTTCGACGGTGAATTTGCCGACGGCTATCAGAGCTACGCGGGAACGGGCACCGTCAAATACACTTGGTGACGTTCTCGTATTGCCAAGCTGTATCTCAGTGCGCCGTTGCCGCGAAGTCTGGCGGGTACGAGAAACGAAATTGCTTTCAAGAAACTCCTGTATTGAAACGGATAGCCTTTACCTGATCAAATACCGCACGAACTTCTGGTGGCGGGACCAGGCATAGAGTTCGATACGTGTCCAAGTCCCCCAGCCAAATCCCAGCTCGATCGCGTAGAAAAGAATCGCATCCTCGCGACAGGATTTCGCGATGGTCACGCCGCGCATGTTGCAATGGGCTGCACCGCGATTCCAACAACCCGCATCCAGTGTCGGCGTTTCCGCACAACGCGGGGTAGCGCCACGAACCACGGCTCGCGCGGCTTCGGGTGATATCCGCGGCTCGAATGAGTGGAATGCGGGATATCTTTCGCCTTGCTCTTGCTCGACCTGTTTGCGGCAAATACGTTTGAACTGCAGGTTGGATGGGCATTGTCGATGTCAATGTTGGGCTGTGTCAGGCGGCTGCGAGGCGCGCTCGCAGCGGGAATTTTCGCGTTACTGGGACTCGGTGCTGCCAATGCCCAGAACCTCGTCACCAACGGCGGATTTGAAACCGGAGATTTTTCGGGGTGGGGAGGCTTTGGCTGGAGCGTATCCAGCCCTCCGAACACGGGTGCATGGGCGGCTAGCACCGGCGCGGTCGGCGCAACAATTCCGTTGTCGCAGACGATCTTCCTGCCGAGCGGCAAGTACGTCCTCGAATTTTACTATCAGGTCGACGGCGGCGGCTCGGGCACCCGCTTGTTTGCCTCGATCGGCGGGCAGCAGGTCTTCAGCGAAGTCGATCAGGCCGCTCACGGCTATATTCGCGCCACCGTGAATTTCACGCGGAACAGCTCCGGAAATGCCGAGCTTCTGTTCGAGGGCCAGAATGACCCCAGCGGGACCTATATCGACGACATCAGCCTGATTTATCTTGGAGCCGGCGCGCTATCCCCCTTGCTGCCGGCGAGCGCGCCGACCAATGTCAAAAGCGTCGCCGCGGCCATCGACCAGTTCGTTGCCGCAGGCGGCACCCTGCCCACGGGCTTCAACAACCTGTCATCGCTCTCGGGGCAATCGCTGGTCGACGCGCTCCAGCAACTGACCGGCGAGGCCGGCTCGTCGGGCGGCGTGCAGGCCGCCAATCAACTCACCAACTCGTTCCTGACGATGCTGCTCAACGGCTTCACCGGCGGACGCGGCGGGGTCGGCGGTTTCGGCGCGGCGGCCGGTTATGCTCCGGCCCCTGTCCTGTCGGCCGAAGCCGCCAACGCCTACGCAGCCATCAACAAGGCCGCACCGCGCCGCTTCGGCGATTCCGGATGGACCGGCTGGGGCTCGGCCTATGGCGGTCAGGCGAATGCCAGGGGCGACGCCACTGTCGGCACCAACGATACGCGCACCACCGCCTGGGGCCTCGCGGCAGGCTTCGACCGGCGCGTGAGCCCTTCGACCGTCGTCGGCCTGGCATTCGGCGGCGGCAGCACGAACTGGACGCTGGCGAACGGTCTTGGGCGTGGCCGCGGCGAAGTGTTTCAAGCCGGCGCCTACGCAAGCCATCAGGTCGGCGCGGCCTACGTGTCGGCGGCCGCCAGCTATGCGCTTCATTCCATGACGACGGATCGCACGGTGTTCGTCGCCGGCACCGACAGTCTTACGGCAGATTTCACCGCGCACAATGTCGGTGGTCGCATCGAGACCGGATGGCGTTTCCTTGCGCCGGGCGGCGCAGTCGGCGTCACGCCTTACGCGGCCTTGCAGGTGCAAGCCTTCTTCCTGCCGGGCTACACCGAAACGGCAGCTTCGGGATCCGGTCAGTTTGCACTTGCCTTCGACCGCCGCACCACGACCACGACGCGCAGCGAACTCGGCGCATGGTTCGACACGCGGCAGATGACCGGCAATGGCCCGGTCAACCTGTTCAGCCGGCTTGCCTGGGCGCACGACTGGCGCAGCGACGATTCGGTCACGGCGGCATTCCAATCGCTCGGCGGATCGAGCTTCATCGTCAACGGCGCGGCGCCGCCGGGCGACGTCGGCCTCGTCACCGCGGGAATCGAAGCCAAGGCAACCAAGGCCATCACCGTCACCGCGAAGTTCGACGGTGAATTTGCCGACGGCTATCAAAGCTACGCGGGCACGGGCACCGTCAAATTCACCTGGTGAGCTCCGATCGAATGGTTCGATTCACATCGAACAGCCAAACCGGCGGTGAGCTTCGATCGTCAGCCCCTTGCCGACCGCTCCGAAGGTGTCGCCGTCGACAATTCGCGCGCCGGGAACGCAATCGGCGATGCGGCGGCGGACGTGGGTGAGCTGCACGGAACCGCCCGTCAAGAACACGGTATCGATGTCTGCGGCCGTGACGCCAGCCTGCTTCAGGCAAGTCTCGATCCGCCTGCCGATCGTTTCCGCAAGATCGCCGGTTTGATGGACGAGGTCGGTGCGGCTGATGGCCAGTTTCAGCCGCGGCTCGAGCCATTCAAGCGAAAGCGCGGCCTTTGCGGTCTCGGACAAAGCGATCTTGGACTGCTCGACGTCGATCGCCAGCGTGTGCCCGCGTTGCTCCTCCAGCACCCGCAACAGCCGGTCGAACAGCTTCGGCTGCATGGCCTCCCTTCGAACATTGCGAATATCCGACGCGACGCCGCGTTCGTACATCCGGTTGATGTTCGACCATGTGGCAAGGTCGTGAAAGTAGCTGGTCGGCGCGTTCAAACCGGCGCGCTTCATTGCGCTTCCGTGCCCCAGCAACGGCATCACCAGGCCCAGACTGAGCTTCCGGTCGAAGTCCGTTCCGCCGATCCGCACGCCGTCGTTGCCCAGGATGTCATCCTGCCGATCCGCTTGCCGATGCCGTTGCGGACCGAGGCGCACAATCGAGAAGTCGGACGTTCCGCCGCCAATATCGGCGATCAGCGCAATTTCCTCCCGCGCAATCTGACGTTCATAGTCAAATGCCGCCGCGATCGGTTCAACCTGGAAGGTGACGTTCCGAAAGCCGACCTTGCGAGCAATGTCTTCGAGGATTTCCTGCGCTCTCCGGTCGGCATCAGGATCGTCGTCGACGAAATGCACCGGCCGGCCGTGAACGACATCGCGGAACTCGCGTCCTGCGACCTCTTCGGCCCGACGTTTCACCGACGCGAGATAATAAGCGATGACGTCGCGGAACGTTCGTCGTTCGCGTCCAACCTGCGTGACCTCGTCGATCAGCGAGGTGCCGAGAACGGCCTTCAGGCTGCGCATCAGGCGGCCGGGCGTTCCATCGACGTATTCGTCCATGGCGTTCCGGCCGATCAGGACGCCACCACCGTCGCGGTTGAAAAAGACCGCACTCGGGATCGTGGGATGACGCGATTCCAGCGGCACCAGAACCGGCACGCCATCGACGACATGGCCGAAGGTCGTGTTCGACGTTCCAAAATCAAGACCGCAGGCTGACATCACCGCTCCGCAAAGGGAGCGCCCGTCTACACATTCCGGAAATGCCGATCCAGCGATATTTGCGCGGGTAGCCTCGTGAGGGGGCAACGATCCGATTCGATGCCATCGTCAGACGAACCGGTGATGCCAATCGATGAACACGTGAATACAGACGGAATTTGTCAGACGGCCACCCAAACCAGAGGGACGTCAGTCATCAGAGTCGAAGAAGCAGGTCACCGGGCTCTAGAATTTTCGGATCAATGGCGCTGCCGAAATCCCTGACCTTGCGCGGGATCGGTCGAAAGAAAGAGAGATTGAGC
Source organism: Xanthobacteraceae bacterium (assembly GCA_019746135.1). Lineage (GTDB taxonomy): Bacteria > Pseudomonadota > Alphaproteobacteria > Rhizobiales > Xanthobacteraceae > Z2-YC6860. The sequence continues at coordinate 6,347 of JAIESI010000055.1, read as the reverse complement.
TCGGATGGTCTGACAGCAACCTCACTTGACTTTGAGATTCTCGGCCTGGGCTCCTCGCTTGGTGACGATCTCGTATTCAATGGTTTGGCCCTCATTGAGGGTTGACAGGCCTGCGCGCTCAACAGCCGAGATGTGCACGAAGACATCCTTGTCGCTGCCAGCCGGCTTGATGAACCCGTACCCCTTCGTCGGGTTGAACCACTTGACCGTGCCTTTTTGCATTGTCGGCCTCCAAAGCCCGAAGCCCCATCGTAGCGCGTACGCGTATACCAGAAGTTGCAGACCGGCAAACGAGAAGTCCCATGTGCGCAGGTGGGTCGTCGCACCCACACCCTATTCCCCTCGATCGCGACCAGCGCGGAAGCTTAAGAACTCTCGCGGAAGCGGCGCGTGCGTCGGCGCAACACAAACGCAACAGACTCCAAATTCTCAACACGATCAAATTGATCCAGTGGCCCTCGCGCCGCTAATTTTGGTTCGGCGATCCCCACGATCGCCCAACCCGAGGTCACCGATGGAGATGGACAGCAAAATCGTAAAATCGGCCGGCCGCGTTCTCGCCATCCTGGAATTCTTCGACGAGATCATGCGCCCGGCCGGCGCCGCCGAGGTGCGCGCGCATATCGGTTTGCCGGCATCGAGCACCAGCGCACTGCTGGGAAGCCTGGCCCGCCTCGGCTATCTGCACTACGACACGCGCAGCCGGCTCTACTGCCCGACGCTGCGCGTCGGCCTCTTGGGCGACTGGGTGCAGAACGGCGGCGCCATGCGATCGCTCCTGGAGGATCTCAATCGCCAGACCGGGCAACTGGTGGTGCTCGGCGCGCGCTGCCAGCTCAGCGCGCAGTACATTCAGGTCGTGCGTGCCAGCCATTCGCGTCCGGTGCGGCGGGGCACGCTCGCGCCGCTGACGCGGACGGCGGTGGGCTGGGTGCTGATGAGCAAGCTGAACGACAACGAGATCATCAGGCTCGTGACCCGCGTCAACGCCGATGAAGCGCCGGACCGGCGCGTTCTGCCGTCACAGCTGCTCGAGCGGATCCACGCCGTCAGAGGCGACGGCTACGCCTACTGCTTCGGGCAGGTCACACCCGGCGTCGGCGCGATCGGCATGCCGCTGCCGGCGACTGCCGACGAGCCGCCGGTCGTGCTGGCGGTCAGCGGCAGCGGATCCGGATTCGTCGAGCAGCGGGATGACATCGTCGCCATGATGCGCGAGCGCGTGGACCGTTACGGAAAGGCGCGTCACGCCGCGAACGGCTGAAAGCGCAGGTCAGTCGACCTCCAGACGGATGCCCGAGCTTTCGACAATCCTGCGATAGCGGCCGAGCTCCTGGCGCCAGAACCGGTCGAGCTCATCCGCCGAGGAGCCGACGCCGTCGGCGCCCAGGTCTTTCATGCGCCGGGCCAGCTCGGGCTTCTGCATCGCTTCGCCGAGCTTTCCGGCAATCAGGTCGACGACCGGCCTGGGGGTCGCGGCCGGCGCAAAGATCGCGGTCCAGAACGACAGTTCGTAGCCCGGGATGCCGCTTTCGATCATGGTCGGGACATTGGGCAGCTTTTCGGAGCGCATTTTCGTCGTCACGGCGAGCGCGCGGACCTTGCCGGCCTCGACGTTTGCGACCTGCGGCGGGACGCCGTCAATGATCATCTCGATCCGGCTGGCCATCAGGTCGGTCAGCGCCGGCGCATTGCCCTTGTAGGGAATGTGCTTGATGTCGACCTGCGCCAGCGACTTGAACAGCTCCGCCCCCAGGTGGACGATGCTGCCATAGCCGGACGATCCGTAGTTGTACTTGCCGGGATTGGCCTTCAGCAGCGCCACGAACTCGCCCATGCTTTTGGCCGGAAGATCCGGATAGGTGAAGATCGCCAACGGAAACCGGCTCACGAGGCTGACCGGCGCGAGCGCGGTCAACGGGTCGTATTTCAGGTTGGTGAACGTCACCGCGTTGATCACCGACGACGAGGTGGTGTGGAACATCAGCGTGTAGCCGTCGGGCTCCGACTTCGCGACGTTCGAGGTCGCCACCGTCCCGCCGGCGCCGGGCTGGTTTTCGACCACCACGGTCTGGTTCAACTCTTCCCCGAGCGCCTTCGCCGCCAGCCGCGCCATCAGGTCCACGCCGCCGCCGGCCGCGAACGGCACGACGAGACGGATCGGCTTGTTGGGGAATTGGGCGGCGGCCGGCGACGGCACGCCGAACCACAAGGCCGCCACAGCCGATAGCGCGATGGCGCAGTTTTTTCTCATTGAAGTTTCTCCTTAAGTCGGTTCGCCGTTGTCGGCCTGCAAGCTCGCCGCGACGATTCCCGCGATCGCACAGGCGTCGTCGTTGTCTTCGGTGTCGCCCGAGACCCCGACCGCGCCGATGATGTCGCCGGCCGCGTTCCGGATCAGGACGCCGCCGATGACCGGCATGACGCGCCCCTGCGAGGCCACGGCCAGCGCGGTGTAGAACGTCGGCCGGATCGCGTTGCGACGGGCAAATTCGCGGCCGCCGTAGCCCATGCCGAGAACGCCCCAGGCCTTTCCTTCCGCGATCTCGCGCCGGAGGATTCCCGACTTGTCCTCGCGCTTGAACGCAACCATGTGCCCGCCGGCGTCGAGCACGGCGATCGTCAGCGGCTTCATCTTCCTGGCCCGGCCGTGCCGGAGCGCTTCATCGACGATGATCGACGCCTGCGCAAGCGTAAGAGCCGTCATGACAACCCCACCGTGGGTTCGGGAATGAGCTTCTGCAGGCAGACCGGATCCTCGTCCGGGTCGAGCGCCACGCCGCGGCCGCGCAGCGTCGTCCGCGCCACCTCGCCGACATAGATCGCGCCCTGCGAATCGACGGCGACGCCGTGCGGCGACGTGAATGCGCTGTCGCGGACCGTGGGACTGCGCCGGTCGCCGAGCCGCGCCAGCAGCCTGCCCTGCCCGTCCATGATCGAAAGCCGCGGTCCGATGCCCGGCCAGTCGCGGTTGCTGAACTGCACGCCGGGGCCGAGCTCGCCGACGTAGAAGCGCGGGTTCTTCATGCCGTGCAGGCAGAGCCCGCACGGCCGGTGCAGATTGTTCCACTGGCCGGCGTAGGCGCCGTTGCCATCGAACACCTGGATGCGGTGGTTCTCGCGATCGGCGACATAGACCCAGCCATCGCCGTCGCAGCAGACGTTGTGAACGATGTTGAACTCGCCGGGTGCGGTGCCCGGCTTTCCCCATGAGGCCAGCAGCTTGCCGTTGGGCGCGTATTTGTGGACGCGCGCGTTGCCGTATCCGTCCGCCACGTAGATGTCGAGCGCCGGCGACAGCGCGGTATGCGTGCAACGATGGAACGGGTCGCCGCTGAGCACGGGCGCAGGGGCGCCGGGCACGCCGATCTCAAGCTCCAGGCGGCCGTCCGGCGAAAACCTGCGAACCGTGTGGTCGCCCTCGTCGGTGCAATAAAGGCTGTCGTCGGGGCCGACATGCAGGCCGTGCGGCTGCCTGAAGAGGCCCTCGCCCCACGAGCGGAGAAAATTGCCGTCGCGGTCGAACACGATCATCGGATGGTCGCCACGCGCGAACACGTAGACGTTGTCCTTGCTGTCGACGCCCACCGCGGCGACCTCGCCGTAGCGCCAGCCGTCGGGCAGGCGTCCCCAGGTCGCATCGACGCGATAGCGGAATGGCCCGTCCTCGAGAACAGCCGTCATCGTCAGGCCGGCTCGAGCGCGCGGGACGTCTGCGGCAGACGGAACGCCATGAGGTCGGCGACAATCTCCTTTTCGAGCGCCTGAACCCGCGCGGCCTCTTCCTCGGCCGAGCCCGTCGGCGGCGCGGGACGCACCAGGGCGTAGGCAAAGGTCGGGATCGGCGCCGTGCGCGCGACATCGAGACCTTTGGGCCTCTGGTTCTGCGCCACCGCACGAATCCCGCTGCGCAACTGATGGCGGTAGAGGCCGATGCCGACATCGGCCGACGTCAGCTTGTCGTTGCCGCGGGCGACGATCTTTCCCTGCGACACGATGGCGTCATAGTCGCCGGGATTGCGCTGCCGCTCATGATACGGCCGGTCTTTGGTCTGGCCGTGCTCGACCTGGCGGATGCGCTCGTCGCGCACCGACTGCGGCTCGTCGCTCGGCACGTGATGCCAGCCGAAGAACATGCTGTTTTCGTTGTCGTTGGGGATGACCCACATCGACAGGCCCATGCCGTGGCTGGACGGCAGCAGCCGCTTGTACCTCAGCGCTTTGGTATCGCTGCCGGTGCCGACCGCATTCGCCTCGTTGTTCGGGATCGCGCGGCCTTCCCGCAGCGCGTCCGGCACGCGCGCCACATTCGGCATGATCATCTCGTTGATGCGGACGTAGTAGATGTCGCCGAGGCGGCGGATGCTGGTGGTCACCTGACCGAGCGGCGTCTCGTGGGCGCGGATGAACGGGATGGCGTTGGCGAGGTTGGCGCCGAACTGCTTGATGCCGAACATCGAGTGCAGAAACGTCAGGTGAATCGGATCCTGGGTGTTTTCCCGGACCTGAAGCCAGTTGCAGTCGAGCGGCCAGCAATAGGGCACGCAGTCCTCGCCGGCCGCGTCCATGAAGTCGTAGATCGGGAATTCGGGCTGCTCGCCGGGCGGGCCGAGATACGCAAAGACGATACCCTTGTATTCCCGCACCGGATAGGCGCCGTGGCACATGCGCTGCGCATAGCTGCCCGGCCTGGTCTCGGCCGGCACATCGAGAATCCGGCCGTCGGCCGCGTAGTGCCAGCCGTGATAGCCGCAGCGGATGCCCTCGTCGCTGATCTGACCGAACTCGAGCGACGCACCACGATGGCTGCAATGCTTGTGCAGCACGCCGAGCCTGCCCGCGCGGGTCCGGAACACCACCAGATCCTCGCCGAGCAACCGGGCCGCGAACGGCAGATCCCGCACATCGGAGGCCAGCGCCAGCGGCTGCCAGAACCGGCGCAGGTATTCGCCGCAGGGCGTGCCTTTGTCGACCAGCGTCAATTCCTCGTCGCGGTGGGTCGAGCGGATGACGTCATAGCCGCCGAACGGCCGCGTGGCCGGCCGGCCACGGACGGGTTCATCGCTGTTGGCTTTGGTCATGCTGGTGTCTCATCCGGAAATCGACGCGCGCTTTGCGGATGTTGCGAAGATGCCGGTCGTTGTGAACCAGTCCGGGACTGCCCCAGACGAATTTCACGGATGTGGTTTGAGATTGCTGCGCGGCGTCAGCGACCGGCGCGTGGCTTGGCTTCTAGCTTGGTTGCCCTATACGAGACGAGTGGCCAGATAGATTGACGATTGCGACGCAGGAAGAACAGGCCGACCTCAGCCGGAAAGGCTGAGGTCGTGCGCGGGCTTCGTGGAGCGCGCCCACGACCGCGACGCGTCGATTGGTGCGACGGCGGAGCTTGCGGCCCGAAGCGCTGCACCGCTGCGCCAGCAAACGGCGTGGTCGCAATACTTTTTCTAGGAGACGGCCTCCATGATCTCCTTGGGGCGCCGCTTGATCGCGAGCAGGTAAGCCAGCGCCGGAGCGTCCGGCGTGCGCCGTCCCTGCTCCCAATTCTTGAGAGTCGGAAGCGGAATGCGATAGGCCGCGGCGAAACGATGCTGGGACATGCGCAGGGAACGACGGATCGCGCGCACGTCGGGGATCTCCACCTTGGTGACACGCACGCCCTTGACCCTGCGGCCTTCGGCGTGCGCCGCCGCCTGCGAAAGGCTCTCGATCAATTCTTTTCCGAATTTGCCCATGGATAATTCCTTTCACGTTCACCGCTTGAGCAGGGCCGCGAGCTTGCGCACCGTCCGCTTCTCGTCCGCAGACAAGTCCTCGCGCCGCGCCTTGGCATAGACCAGCAGCAGGTACAGCGGCCGATCGGCGTCGTGGTAGAAGTAGATCACGCGCGCGCCACCACGCTTGCCCGTTCCCGCCCGCGCCCACCGAACCTTCCGCACGCCGCCCGTTTCGGGGATCACGTCACCGGCCTCGGGATTGGCGGCGATGAAATCAACGAAAGCCTCGCGTTCCGATGCGCTCCAGACCGCTTCGGCCTGACGCAAGAAAAGCGGGGTTTCCGCAACGGTCAGAAGTTTTCGGGGCACGAGACGCATATATACGCCAATGGCGCCCCTGTTCAAGCGGAAAGGACGCCAATGGCGCCTGTGCGGATTTCTCCCATCAATGGTGACGCCCTGCGCTGCGATCCCGAGCGCGCCGCTGCCCCGGCGCGGCCGCGCATCTCCGATGTTCGGTCGCGCGCTCGCGTGCTGCCTCCGCGTCCAAGCCGACCCCCACCCCGACCCTCATATGCGCTAGGTTAAGGCGTAGACGCAAAGAATCTGGATGTGATTCAAGGTTGGGAT
>JAIESI010000110.1 GCA_019746135.1 Xanthobacteraceae bacterium | reverse complement strand
GGAGGGTTGGGGTGGGGGTCACTTTGTGCAACGCGCCTCACCGCGAGCGCGTTCATGCAGTCTCGCCACGTGCCCGAGCTCCATCGACACCAGCTGTCGGGAATCTTCCGGGTCTGTACCTGTGGCTGACCCCCACCCCGACCCTCCCCCTTTCAGGGGGAGGGAGCGCACCACCCGGGGCGCTGCATATGCGATTGCCCTGCCCACCACGGGTGTCATGTCCACCACAGGTGTCATGCCCCGCGAAGGCGGGGCATCCAGTCCTTCGTGATGCACTGCCGGGAGTGGGTGAATGCTTCACATGCTCTGAGCCAAGCTTGAATCACGGGCTCATGGCCGCTTCGCCGCGACCGCATGCAGCTATGCCGCGCGACTGACGCCCCACGGCTTGATTTGTTCGCGGCAGGCTATGACAAATGCTGCCGGCCGCGGCCACCGTGGGTGAAGGAGAGGCGAAGATGGCGAAGGCTCTTGGACGGTTTGGCCTGGCTGCGCTGGCGCTGCTCGCGCTGTCCGCGGGCGCATCCGCACAGGACTACCCGGCCAAGCCGATCCGGATGGTGGTGCCGTACCCGGCCGGAGGCGTCGTCGATTTCGTCGCGCGGCAGATCGGCCAGCAAATGACCGTCTCGATGGGGCAGCCGCTGGTCGTGGAAAACCGTGTCGGCGCGAGCGGATCGATTGCGACCGAAGCGATGGCAAAATCTGCGCCCGACGGCTATTCGATCATGCTGGTGTTCGACACCCACGCGGTGAACCCGCACGTCTACAAGAACCTCCGCTACGACACGTTCAAGGATCTGACCGCGGTGTCGCTGGTCGCGCAGATTCCGCTGGCCTTCATGAGCCACCGGGGCTTCGGCGCCAACACCGTCGCGGATGTCGTGCGCATGGCCAAGGAAAAGCCGGGAACGCTGAGCTACGGCTCGACCGGTCCGGGAACGTCGGGTCATCTTGCGGGCGAGCAGTTCAAGCTGTCGGCAGGCGTCGACATTCTTCACGTGCCGTATCGTGGCGGCGCGCCGCTCCTGACCGGCCTGCTGGGCGAGCAGATTCCGCTCGCGGTCGCGGCACCGACGGCGTTCCTGTCCAACATTGCGGACGGCAAGCTCAAGGCGCTCGCGGTCACCGGCAAGCAGCGCTCGCCGGCCCTGCCGAACGTTCCGACCATGATCGAGGCCGGCTACCCGGCGCTCGACTCCGGTGCATGGATCGGGGTTGTCGTCACCGCCGGTACGCCGCCCGCGGTGGTCGAGCGGCTCAACCGTGAAGTGGCCAAGGCTGTGAAGGACCCGGCGCTGAGCAAGATTTTTCTCGAGCAGATGATCGAACCGGTGGGCAGCACGCCGGCGGCGTTCGAGGCGTTCCTGCGTGCCGAGCATGACAAGTGGGGCAAGGTGATCAAGGACGCCAAGCTGGATCTGCAGCCGTAGACAGGCCCGCCCGGCACTCGTTCTCGGGCATGACTGCTAGGACTTCGGATGGCGTCTGAGTGACTCGACGATCTCGGCCGCGGCGGATCGGAGATCGTCGAGGTGCTGCGCCGCGAACTGTTCGACGGTGAAGGCGGTCTTGATCCAGAGGATGTTGATCGAACCGTGAACCTTGGTCCGATCGAGCAACGGCACGGCGATCGCCTGGAGACCATCGTCCATCGGCACGCCACCGTAGTGTCCGCCGGTGAAGCTCGGATCGCGTGTTGCAAAGCCGCGGGCGCGCGTCTCCGCAAGAACCCTGTTCAGCCGCTCGGGCTGCCGCGCCATTTGGTCTTCGGGCTCGGACGACTTGCGCAACGTCTTGAGGATCGCCTCGCGCTCCCGCTCCGGGCAGAACGCGAGGTAGGCCCGCCCGACAGCGGACAGGAGCCACCCGACCGGTTGGCCGACGCGGGTGCGGTGAACCGCGTTGAGCGAAAACGGACTGCTCGGCTGGCTGGTCTCCCGCCGTTCCATGTGATGGCCGGCGGGGACCATCAGGTCCGACGGCCAGCGCACCTTCTGGCAGAGCCGGTCGAGAATGGGCGCGGCCGCCTCGGCGACCCGCGCGTGGCGGTCGCGCTTGCGGGCAATGCCTGCGAAGGAGCTGATCCGGTAGTGGCCGTCCGCGAGCCGCCGTGAAACGAAGCCCGATTTCTCCAGCGTATTGAGAATCCGCAGCAGGCTCGGCTTGGAGATATGCGTCGCGAGGTGAATGTCGTGCAGCGACGCGATCGGCCTGGCTTGCAGGGCATGCAGCACCTGCAGGCCGCGTTCCAGCGCTCTGATCGTCGTCGCCCGCTCCACGTCCGCCGGCCCCAAACCCCCGCCAGGCGGCATCTTTGCCGGTTCAGCGCGCGCGATCAATTCCGCTCAGCGGAATGCCGGATTCCGCCAGGCGGAATACGCGCCGAATTCTGTCGCCGCGAGGCCGCCGAGGAACCACCATGCCCGCCACCGGGCGCCCCTGCTCCGCCACCAGGAGGAATGACATGTCGAAGATGGCCCATTGGGGCAGGGTGGTCAGGGACGCCGGGATCAAGATGCATCAAATGACGGAACACACGAAGGGTTCGGACATGACGCGCTGGCTGTCGCTCGTGCTGCTTTCACTTTCGGTCTTTGTCTTTCCCAGCGAAGCCGGGGCCCAAGGCTTCCCCGCCGGCGTGATCCGCATCGTCGTGCCGACCGCTGCCTCGACGCCGCCCGATATCCTCGGCCGTCTGATCGCGACCGAGCTGTCCGAGGCCGAAGGCTGGCGCGTCATCGTCGAGAACAAGCCGGGCGCGGTCATGACCCTCGGCGGCCTGGAGGTGTTGAAAGCCCCCGCCGACGGCCACATGCTCTATTCCATCACCGTGCCGGTCGCGGCCGCGCCGGCGCTGGTCGAGAACATGCCGTTCAAGCTCGACCAGGACTTCGTGCCGGTGGTGAAGATCGCGACCTCGCCGAACGTGCTGGTGGTCAATCCGAACCTGCCGGTGAAAACCGTTGCCGAGCTGGTCGCGTATCTGAAGGCCAATCCGGGCAAGGCCACGTTCTCGTCCGGCGGCTTCGGCACGCCCGCGCACCTGATCGGCGAGCTGTTCAAGCTCAGCACCGGTGTGCAGGTGACGCACGTTCCTTACGTGCAGTTTCCGCAGGCGATCGGCGATCTCATCAGCGGCGTGAACACCTATCAGTTCATCGCCGTCGCGCCGGTGGTTCAGCTCATCGCGACCGGCAAGCTGCGCGCGCTGGCGGTGACCGGGCCGAAGCGGCTGCCGGCGCTGAGCGACGTGCCGACCGTCGCCGAAGCAGGCTACGCGGCGATCCAGAGCGAGGATTGGGCGGGCTTCCTCGCCAAGGCCGGTACGCCGCAGCCGGCCATCGACCGTCTCAATGCCGCGATCAACAAGGCGCTCAAGAGCGACAGGGTCCGCGAGACGCTCGGCAAGCTCGGCTCCGAGCCGGCCGGCGGCACGCCGGAGGAATACGGCGCGCTGGTGCGCTCGCAGATGGCGCACTGGGCTAAAGTCGTCAAAGACGCCGGGATCAAGATCCACCAATGAGCGATTTCAGGGTGACGCTGCTCGGGACCGGTGTGCCGATCCCGAGTCCGGAGCGGTTTGGGCCATCGACCCTGGTCGAGGCCGGCGACCAGAAATTCCTGATCGACGCCGGGCGCGGCGCGACCATCCGCCTCTACCAGCTCAAGGTCCCGATCGGCCGGATCGACGTGCAATTGCTGACGCACTACCACTCCGACCACACGTCGTGCCTGCCGGACGTCTGGCTCACCGGCTGGCTCGAGTCGCACTTCGGCACCCGCAAATCGCCATACAAGGTGATCGGCCCGACCGGTGCGAAGAAGCTGATGGCGAACCTCGAGCGCGCCTACGAGGACGACATCAAGATCCGCGTCGCCGACGAGAAGCTGCCGCTTTCGGGTATCGCCACCGACGTGACCGAGTTCGACCGTGACGGGCCGGTCTACGAGAAGAACGGCGTCAAGGTCATCGCCTTCGAAGTCGACCACGGCGACGTGATCAAGCCGTGCTACGGCTATCGCATCGAGTATGGCGGCCGCGTCGCCGTGTTCTCCAGCGACACGCGCTACAACGAGAACGTCATCAGGTACGGCAAGGGCGCGGACCTGCTGGTGCACGAGGTGGCGATGGCGCGGCCGGAGCTGATGAAGCAGGCCTACATCCAGCGCATCATCGGCCACCACACGACGCCCTACGACTGCGGCCGCGTGTTCGCGCAGACGCGGCCGAAGCTCGCGGCTTTCACGCATGTCGTGCGACTCGCGAGCATCGAGGTCCCCCCGCCGTCGGTCGAGGAGATGATCGCCGATGTGCGCAAGACCTACGACGGCCCGCTCGAAATGGGCGAGGACCTGATGTCGTTCGAGATCGGCGACACGGTGACGATGCAGCGGCGGATGCCGCGCTAAGGCGTGATGAGCTTAGGTTGGAACGGCTCTCTGCGGCGGCGGGCCGGCGCGCCCCAAAATGACGCTTCGGGCTTTTTCCGCAGCCTGTTGGTGTTGCCTGTGGTCCGTAACTCGTGGGCCACATCGAATGCCAGAAAACAGCGGTTACCCGTGGTCGGCGGCCTGGTTCGCGTGCCGGTATCGTGCCGGCGAGAGGCCGAACCGCGCCTTGAACGCCTTGGAGAAATGCGACAGGTCGTTGAATCCCCAGCCGTAGGCGATTTCCGAAATGGTGAAGGACGCGTGACGTGGATCGTCCAGGGCGCGGCGGCAGGCCTGCAGGCGATTTTCGAGGATCCATTGTCCGAACGTCGTGTTGGAGTCCTCGAAGCGCTTGTGGATGGTGCGCACGGAAACCCCGAGACGTTCCGCGAGCATCTTCGGCGCCAGGTCGGGATTGGCGAGATGGACCCGAAGCACGGCCAGCATCTCGTCCAGGCCTGGCTGAATCGCGAACTGGCGTGCTGACGAACGTTCGTTGTCGCTGGCTGCCGTTGTGAGCGCGACGATGTTGCAGATGTTCTCGGTCAGCGCGGCGGCTTCGACCATGGACGTGCAGGCAGGGCCGGCCAGCCGCTCGAGATAGAGTCGCAACGCGCCATTCAGCGGAGATGTCCCGGCGATCCGGTTGAGCGGCCGCCGGGCGAGCCAGGGCGCGCGGCTGTGCAATTGCGCGTGGGGAATGACGGCAACCACGCGGTCGACAGGCTGCGGGAATTCGACGCGGAAGGGCCGGGTCCCGTCCACCACGCCGATGTCGCCGGGTTGCAACTCGCAGCTCGCGTCGTTCTGGACCATGCGGCAGGCACCGCCGCGCTGCCAGCTCACGAGATAGTGCGCGTCGCTCGATCGGCCGATATGCGACTTCAGCCGTATCACTTCATGCGGCGTGGACGCGAAGGTGGCAAAACGCAGATCGCCGAATTGCGAGCAGGTGATGTCCCCGTGAAAGCCGTCGGTGGGATGCTCGGTCGCGACGTTGAGAACCGCCTCGCAGACGGCTTCTCGCCAGAAGGCAAACTGATCGCGCTGAGGAACTGCGCGGGTGGACCAGCTTCGGGTGGTCATTGCAGATCTCACGGGCCGAGGAGTGATGCGCTTCCGACCAAATTGACTGGCGCTCTGAGCCAAGCGGTCGTTGCCGATCATGCTAGGATTGACCGGTCCCGTCCACAAATTCCGGATGCGCCGGCGCAGCCGTGCAAACCGCGTTCACCCAGGATCAGCTTGCGCAGCCGGAGATTGCCGAGGCCGACGGCATCCTGAAGACCTGCGTCCACTACGGATTTTGCACGGCGACATGCCCGACCTACGTTCTGTTCCGCGACGAGAACGACTCCCCTCGCGGCCGGATCGATCTCATTCGGGCGATGCTGGAGAAGGGCGGTGCACCCGACCCTAAGACGGTTCATCACCTCGACCGTTGCCTGTCGTGTTACGCCTGCATGACGACCTGTGCCGTGAAGGTCGACTATGCTCACCTGATCGACATCGCACGGGCGCATATCGAGCGGACCTTTCGCCGGCCCTTGGCGGACCGTCTGCTGCGTCGCCTGCTCGCGCAGGTCCTTCCGTATCCGAGACGCTTTCTCGCGGCCCTGCGGATGGCAAGGGCTGCCCGGCCTCTCGCGCGCCTCATGCCGGGACGCTTGCGAAACCTGGTCGAGATGGCGCGCGCGCGGTCGGCTGGGCCCGAGCTGCTGGCGCCGGGCGTGTATGCGGCCGAAGGCGAGCGGCGGATGCGCGTCGCGCTGCTGGCCGGCTGCGCCCAGCAAAGTCTGGATCGCAACATCAATGCAGCGACCATTGCGGTTCTTCGGCGGCATGGTTGCGACGTTGTTGTCGCGCAAGGCGCGGGATGCTGCGGGGCGCTGCCGCTGCACATGGGCTATTCCGCGCAGGCGAAGCGTCTGGCGTCGGCCAATGTCGAGGCATGGTCCAGGCTCCTCGACGGCGGTGTCGATGCCGTGGTCGTCAACGCCTCGGGCTGTGGGACAACGGTGAAGGACTACGGCCATCTGCTCGGCAGCGATGCTTCAAAGCGCATCGCGGCGTTGACCTGCGATGTCACCGAAATCCTCACGACGCTCGGTCTGCGCGCCACTGGCCAGGTGAGGCCCTATCGCGTGGCCTATCATGATGCTTGCTCGCTGCAGCATGGCCAGCGGGTGGTCGATCAACCGAGGCAGCTTTTGAAGACCGCCGGCTTCGAAGTGCTGGATGTGCCCGAGCGGCACTTCTGCTGCGGCTCGGCAGGAACTTACAATTTGCTGCAGCCCGGCATCGCCGGTGCGCTGGGCCAGCGCAAAGCGGCACACATCGACAGCGTCGACCCCGACATCGTGGCGGCCGGCAATCTCGGCTGCATGGTGCAGATCGGCCGCCATTCGGCAACGCCGATCGTCCATACCGTGGAGCTCATCGACTGGGCGACCGGCGGGCCGATGCCGGAAGCGTTGCGGGGCCGTGCGCTTCGCGAGCCTGCTCCACGCGAGAACGTCCCTGTGGGCGTCTCGACCACGCCGAGCGAAACACCTTCCGGCAGCGCCGCAATCTGGTGATGGGGATCAGCCATGTCTGACAATCTCGAAGCGTTCTTCTCCGCCGTCGCAAAGGCGCTGGGCGCCGACAGCGTCAATCGCTCGGAAGAAACCATTCGCCGCTATGCCGAGAACACCATGGCCGGCGGCGACGTGCGGCCGTCGGGTGTCGTCTATCCGCGATCGACGTCCGATGTGCAGACCTGTGTGCAACTGGCCAACCAGTACAAGGCGCCGCTCTATCCGATCAGCACCGGCTACAACATCGGCCTCGGATCGCGCTCCGCGGCACGGCAGGGTCAGGTGATCCTCGATCTCGGCTATCGGATGAACCGCATTCTCGAGATCGACGACAAGCTCGCCTATGCGGTCGTCGAGCCGGGCGTCAGCTATCAGGCGCTCTACGACGAGCTCGTTCGCCGCGGCAACAAGCTGATGCTCGATGTCACGTCCGGTCCGCCGCAGGGCGGCATGATCGGCAATGCCTTGGACAAGGGCGCGGGCTACACGCCCTATTTCGATCACTTCGGCTTCTCGTGCGGGCTCGAGATCGTTCTCGGCAACGGCGCGATCCTTCGCACCGGCGATGGCGCGCTCAATTCCGAGACGCTCGCGAACTGGCACACCTCGAAATATTCCTTTGGTCCCATTCTCGACGGACTGTTCGCCCAATCGAACTACGGCATCGTCACGCGGATGGGCGTGTGGCTTTTGCCGCGTCCGCCGGTGGTGCGCTCGTTCCATTTCGCATTTCCCGAGGACGACGACCTGGAGCAGGTCATCGATCTCTGCCGGCCGCTCAAGATGTCGAATTTCGTGCCGTCGCTGTTTCGCGTGTCCAATGATCTGTATCTCTGCGGCTCGGAGGGCGAGAGCCCGGACTATCGCATTTCAAAGGGCAAGACCTCGATCCCGGACGAGGCGCGCCGCGCCTTGCGCGAGAAACACGGGCTCGGTGCCTGGAATGTCTCCGGCGCATTCTATGGCCCGAGCACGGCGGCGCTCGAGCCGATGGTGCAGCGGGTGCGCGAGCATTTCGGCCAGAGCGGAAAAGCCCGGTACATCGATCACGCCGATGCGGCCGCGATTCCGCCGCTGCAGGTCGCGATCAACGCGTTCGCCGGAATTCCCAGCCTCGGCGAGCTCGGCCTCCTGAAATGGCGTCCGGGCGGCGGCAATCTCTGGTTCCTGCCGGGTACGCCGATGGACGGAAAAATTGCCAACGACTTCCAGCGCATCTGCCGCGGCGTCTACGAGCAATACGGCATGGACTACACCGTGATGAACGTGTGCGGGCCGCGCTTTGCCCGCGGTTTGCACGTCATCACGTTCAACCGTGAGGACGCGGACGAGCGTGCGCGCGCCGACGCGTGCTATCGCAAGATGTCGGAGGAGGTCGCCCGGCGCGGCGTGTTCGTCGGCCGCGCACCGATCCAATATCACGACTTCCACATGGGCCAGGCGATGCCGGCCTATCGCGATGCATGCCACAGCGTAAAGACGGCGCTCGACCCGAACGGCATCATTGCGCCCGGGCGATATGGAATTGGGTAGCTGGTCGACCGGCTGTCGCCGAGCGGCATTGGTTCTATTGCGTCAGAGTTCGCGCTGCATCGCCAAGCTGCTGCTTGCTGAAGCCTTCCGACACAAGCGAGTTGTAGACCTTGCGGTCCATGCCGCCCGAGGCCATGCGGTCGTGGTCGCCGGAATGACTTCGGTTCGAACCCTGCTCCTATCGGCGGCTTCACCGCGCGGCACCACCAGGGGATGCCGCCACGGGCGGCGAACTGGGCGGCAGCATGAGCCGCTTGAATTTCCTGCGGCGTCGCGGATAGCGCGTTTAAGGCTTTCGGCTGCGATGCGAATTGCTCTGCCATCGTGACGGCGCGTGTAATGCGGTCTGCCACGTTTAGGCTTGGCTGATTTGTCTCGGCAACGATCTTTGAAAGACAGGCTTCGACGAGGGGTGCCCCTCGTGCAGCAGCTGTTGCTGCTGCACGGATCGCCGCTTCGGTTTGAACAGGATCGTTCGTCATAAAATCCAACGTGAACTGACTTCTGGCCGCCAAACGCGGCTTCAATGCCGACCGGTCTAGCTTTTGGCCTTTAAGAACGGCTGAGTTTTCCCGTAAGTGGCTGACAAGTCTCATTTATTCAGATTTTGTCTTTACAAATGTTGGCAAATCTGCCAACATGCTTATCTATGCGACCGACCCGTCCGATCTCGTGGCTGAAAGCCGCCCGCAAGGAGTTCGAGAAATTCCCGCAGGAAGCCCAGGCCACGATGCTTGCGGCGCTGACTATCGCGGCCGAGGGCGGCAAGGCGGACATTGCCAAGCCGTTCAAGGGCGTCGATGGCTGGTGTTTAAAATCGCGCTCAAGTATCGGGGCGATGCGTACCGCACTATCTACGCGGTGCAACTTGGCCCGGACCTGATCGTGATCGACGCCTTTCAAAAGAAGTCGAAGAGCGGAATCAAGACGCCGCAGGTGGACGTGGATCGGATCAAAGAGCGCATCAAGCGATTGAAGGAAGGTTTGTGATGGCAAAGAAAGACATGGAGATTGTGCGCGGCAGCGGCAACGTGTTCCGCGACTTCGGACGTCCCAACGCCGACCTTGAGCAGGCCCGCGCCATCCTCGCGGCCCGAATCATCAAGGCGCTGGATGAACGCAAGCTCACCGCGCGTGCCGCCGAGAAGCTTACAGGAGTCGCGCACACCGATCTTTCCCGCATCCGCAATGCCAAGCTGGAGCGCTTCACGCTTGACCGCATGATCACGATTCTCGGCAAGCTCGATGAGGATATTGAAGTGAGTATCGACGTGCGGCCACGTGCGGCGCATCGTGCCTCCGTCCGCTCCGATCAGCGTTCCGGCAACCCGGCCGCGAGGTAGGCCCGTCCGATCCACTCGGACGCGGCAATGAAGATCGGGCTTGCGTTCTTCGGGGGCAGCGCGACGTTGCTGAGGTTTGAGCCGGGGCGCAGCGCGAGGCCTTTCGCCATCGCGGCCTTGGCCTCCTCCGGCCGGCCCAATTTCTCATAGGCCGCGGACAGAAGCATGTGGGTGCGTCCCGAACCCGGCGTGATGGCGAGCGATTTTTGCAGCCATGGCACTGCTTCTTCGCTGCGATCCATCAGCATGAGTGTCATTCCTGCGCCGAGCAGCCAGGTCCAGCGCGAAACCTGCGGCGTGTCGAACCGGTCGGCTTGCTTGAACGTCGCCAGCGCCTCCTCGAAGCGTCCCAGTTGAACCTGGGCGAGACCGATGTGGTAGAGCACGAGTCCGTTCCATGGATCGAAGCTCAGCGTGCGCGCGCAGGCCACCAGGCTTTCGATGAATTCGTTGGTTGCGTTCAGGAAGCGGCAATAGGTTTGCAGCACCGCAAGCGACTCGGGCCTGGCGCGGAGCGCGTGCTCGAGCGTCGTCCTGGCTTTCTTCTCTGCCGCGGCGCTTTGCTCCGGGGTGTACCAGACCAGCTGGATGCCGCGCAGTTGCAGCGCCGCCAGCGCCACGCCGAGATCGACATTGTCGGGATCGCCGGCCAGCGCCTTTTCCAGCATCGCCTCGGCCGCCGCGAACCGTTCCCTGTTGGTATGATTGAGCAGCGCGGTGGCCTGCTCGACCACGACTCTGGCCCGGTCGTCGGCCGGCGTCGGCGCGCCGGAACGCGTCAATTCGTTGATGCGCAGCGCCAGCCGATGGCCAAGCCCGGCCGCGAGACGCGATTGCTGGAGCTCCGGCTCCGTCTCGCCGGTCGCGACCGAAACCGGCGCGGACCAGACCACCTCCTGGCTCGCCCTTCTGATCAGGCGCGCACCGAGCTCCCACGACTCCCCGGTTTTCCGCAACTCGCCGCTCAATGTGTAGTCGGCCGGATCCGCCTGCGCGGTCGCTGTGGCCATCGTCGGCGCGGTTTCAGGCGCCACCAGACGGATCACGCGGACATTGGCGATCTTCGCCAGTCCGTCGGCGAGGTGGACGGTGACCGCCGCCGCCGCGGACGCGATGTCCGCATCCGTGCCGCCAATCGGCGCGACGGCAATCGCCAGCTTTTGCGGCTTGATGAAGTAGGACGAGACGAGCGGCGCCGCGAAGGCCAGCGCGATCGCTGTGGCGAGGCCCGCCAGCGCTGCGCCCGCCCGAACCCGTCGCCGCGATTTGGCCGGCGCAATCGCAGCCTCGGCACCTGGAACCGGTTCGACGCGCACCGGCGCGGCCACCGCCGCGCTGGTTGCCGGGTCGGTCAAGACCTCCGGCTCGGTCAAGACCTCGGGCTCGGTCAGGACCTCGGCCGCCAGCATATAGCCGCGGCCGGGCACGAGCTTGATCAGCTGGCGCTCCTGATCGCCCAGCGCCGTTCTGATCTCGCGGATCCGTTGAAAGAGGTTGTCCTCGCTGACATGAACGTTCGGCCAGACGGCCGCGGTCAGCTGTTCCTTGCTGAGCACGCGGCCGGCATTCCCGGCAAACTGCAGCAGCATTTCCGACGTTTTCGGCCGGAGCTTGATCGGTTCGCCCCGGGGTCGGCGCAGTTCGCCGCGCCGTGGATTGAACACGAATCCGGCGAAATGGAATTCAGACGTCTGCAGCATGCCCGGCATTTGTCGGCGATTGTCCGGGCATTTTCCGCAAAATCAGGTTGCTGGCACCCCGCCACGGCAAAAAAATCAGAAAAAGTCAGAAATGTCACCGTGACCGCTCCAAGACGCGGGTGCGTCGCCGTGCCACCAAGTGAGGGCATTGGGGTGGCCGACGCCGGTGGGGCGTTCGGGCGGCGGGCAATCCGACCCGCCAGGGGGATGATACCGCGTATGTCGCGCCGGCGGCTTCCGTTGCCGAGCATCGTGATGAGGGCGGCGTTTACCGGCGGTGGCCGGTGCGGCGATTGCGCCCGCGTGGACACGGTTGGCTCGACCTGCGGCTGCCGCCCCGGCCGGACCCCTATACCGTTTGATGTGCAGACCCCGGCCGACACGGGGCGATCGCTGCCCGCGCCGCAAAGGCGCGTTTTTTGTGGGGTGGTCGGGGGCAAGGCGTGAAGTCCGTCAGTGCGCGGGCGAGCGGGCGATTTTTCCGCAAGCATGAAGGTTCGGCTGCGGCGGGAAGAATGGGACCGTCCGCCGCCGGACGCGCGGCAGCGGCCGCGCCATCGCGCGCGGCGCGCCGCGGGCTGCAATTCCTTGCGGCATTTTCCACGGCTGCGATGGGCCTGTCTGCCAACACGGGAGGCCTCTCCCGTGTGGCGCTGCTCGCCTCGACCGCGCTGATTGCGGCTAACACACAGGTCGGCGCGGTGGACGCGACCTGGCTCGCCAATCCCGGCACGGCCAACTTGAACGACGACGCCAACTGGACCGGCGGCGTGAAGCCGGATGGCACCGCATCATTCGGCGCTTCGAACACCACCAGCCTGAATGGCTTCCCAGGATCGGCAGTAGGCGGCTTCACCTTCAACGCCGGGGCACCGGCTTACACCTTCGCAATCGGCAATGGCCGGTTCGTCGGCGCCGGCATCGTGGTCAATGGCGGCAGTGTTACCGTCAACATCAACGGCCTTTTCGATTTCGACAACGCCAGCTCGGCCGGGAGCGCCACCATCAACACATCCAACAGCTTTTTGGCTTTCAACAACACCAGCTCGGCCGGGACCGCCAACATCACTCACAACAGCGGTTTCATGTCTTTCAACGACACCAGCTCGGCGGGGACCGCCACCATCAACAATATTGCGCACTTTTTGACTTTCAACGGCAGCAGCTCGGCCAGTGGCGCCACCATCACCAACGGCGGCACCTTGACTTTCAACGACAGCAGCTCGGCGGGGAGCGCCTTCATCACCACCAGTATACGTACGGAATTCAACGGACAAAGCACGGCCGGCACGGCCACCATTTCCGTCGTCAACTTCTTGAACTTCAACGGCAACAGTTCAGCGGGGAGCGCCGTCATCACCGGCGGCAACGGCAGCAGCGTGGAGTTCAACACCACCGACACCACCAGCACGGCGACCGCCACGCTGGGTTCGGGCAGCGTGGTGCGCGGCACCGGTGCGCTTGGAAACACAACGTTCAATGCCGGCGCGGTGTTCTATCCAACGGCGTTCCGCATCAACGGTAATCTCAATCTCGGTGCCGGCAGCTCCTATTTGCTGGATTTCTCGCCAACCACCGCCGGCCGCACCAACGTCACCGGCACCGCAACGCTGACCGGAGCAACCGTGGAGGCGAGGGCTGCCGGCAGCAGCTTCACCGGCAAGACTTACACCATCATCAATGCCGCAAGCATTGTCGGGACATTCGCAGGGCTGACCGTGACCGGCAATTTGGGTACGCGCGTCCGCAACCCGCATCTGGTCTATGACGCGAACAACGTATTCCTGGTTCTTGACCCGGGCACGATCGTGCTTCCCTCCGGCGCAGGCAGCAACCAGAACAAGGTCGCAAGCGGCATCAACAGCGCTGTGCAGAACGGTGCGGCGCCGCCGCCGGGCTTCGACGCGCTGCTCAATCTCACCGGCGATGCGCTCACCAACGCGCTGTCGCAGGTCTCCGGCGTCAGCACCGGCGGCGCATCGCAGGGCGCGACGCAGATGATGACCTCGTTCCTCACCACGATCTTGAGCCCGGCGAGCGGCGGCGGACCCAACAGCGGTGCGCCCGGCGCCATCGGCTTTGCCCGCGAGATCGGCGTGGGCGACTGGGCGCTGTCGCCGGTCGCGGCGCAGGCCTATGCCGCGGTGACGCCGCGCGATCGCCGGCCGCCGGCGGCCGAGCCATACGCGGCCTTTGCGCCCAAGCTCACGGTGTGGGGCCAGGCTTATGGCGGCTACAACAAGGTCGACGGCGTCGCGAGCGCCGGCGCCAGCGACACCACGGCGCGCACCTACGGGCTCGCCACCGGTTTCGATTATCGGCTGATGCCGGACCTCACGGTGGGCTTCGCGCTCGCCGGCGGCTCGACCAGTTGGGGGCTTTCGCCGAACCTCGGCGGCGGCAGGAGCGACGTGTTCCAGGTCGGCGTCTACGGCGTCAGGACGTTCGGCGCAGCCTATGTGTCCGGCGCGGTCGCCTACGCCTGGCACGATGTCACCACCGACCGCAGCGTGACGGTCGCCGGCACCGACAAGCTGGAGAGCCAGTTCGACGCGCAAAGCTTCGGCGCGCGTGCCGAGGGCGGTTATCGCTTTGCAACGCTGGCCGGCGGCGTCACGCCCTACGCCGCGCTGCAGGTGCAGAACTTCCGCACGCCCGCGCACAGCGAGACCGCGGTGACCGGATCGAACACGTTCGCGCTCGCCTACGACGCCAGCTCGACCACGGTGACGCGCTTCGAGCTCGGCTCGTGGTTTGACCGGCTGTTCATCGTGCCCGACGGCAGCGTGCTGGCGATCCGCACCCGCGTCGCCTGGGCCAACGACCATAGCAACGGCGGCAGCGTCTCGGCGCTGTTCCAGACGCTGCCCGGCTCGAGCTTCAGCGTCGACGGCGCCAAGGCCGCGCCGAACTCGGCGCTGCTTTCCGCCGCGGCCGACTGGCGGCTCGCCAGCCGCGTCACGGTCGGCGCCCGGCTCGACAGCGAGTTCGCCAGCCGCTCGCAGACCTACGCCGCTACTGGACGGGTCAGTTACGCTTGGTAGCCTTTTCCGCTTGAGCCCCGTGGCGCTCCGCGCTGCCAAGATCACGCTGGTGCTGGGTGCAGTCGACAAGCACCGTCGCCTGCGGCCGCTGGTCGGTGGGTTGACAGGCATATATTCCGTACTCTATTTGTTCTCTCATCCTGCTTGTTGAGGGGCGCCGTCCGGATGGCTCCCGTTTGGCAGAGGCAGGAACGGTGCGCCTGCGGGTCCGGCTCAGCCGGCCGGACTCCCGGGAAGCCTCGGACCCCGCTCTATGGGCACTACGACCCGTGCGCAGGGAGCCTGCTGGACCACCGGTCGACGGTATCGAACCGGGCGGCAAACGACGGCCCGAGGTAGTGAGGCAAGGTCTCACGAACACCGTGGTGGAGCGCCGCAAGGCGC
>JAIESI010000349.1 GCA_019746135.1 Xanthobacteraceae bacterium | reverse complement strand
GCGGCTTCGACGCAGTTGCGGGCGCGGCCGGCTTCGCAGCAGCCGCAGGGGCTGACGGCCGCGCAGCCGTGGCGGGCTTGGACGGCCGCGCGGAATCCACAGGCGCGGCAGCCGGCGCAGCGCGCGGCGTGACAACTTTCTCCGGCTTGGATGGCGGGGACGCAGGCTTGGTGCGCTCAGGCGGCGCGGTGCGCGCCGTGCGATCGGTGCGCGGGCGAGCCTCCTTGGTCGCCGCCTGGCGCTTGGTCGCCTCCTGGCGCTTGATCGTTTCCCGGCGCTTGGTCGTCTCTTGACGCTTGGCCGTCTCTTGGCGCTTGGTCGTCTCTTGGCGCTTGGCCGTCTCTTGTCGCTTCGCCGTTTCCTGGCGCTTGCTCTGCTGCGATTGCTGTTGGGTACGCCGAGGCCGCTCGGATTGTTCGTCGGTTTCCGCAGGCGCGGCGGTTTGCATCTCGCTGCACACCCCGCCAACGCCGCTCACCGCCTGGAGGCATTGCTGCTGGCTCGAGAAATGACAATTGGCGCCGCCGGTGTGATACCGCGCACACCACGCGCCCTGTGCCGCCGACGGCGCGCCGATCAGGAGCGCTGCCGCGCCGAACACCACCGAGGCAACGGCCGTGCGCGTCGTTCGCTCCGCGGTCATCTTCGCCTCAACGCCGCTTCGACTTCGACTGCGATTTCCTGACCGGCTTTGCCTCGGCGGGCTTCGCCTCGGCGGATCTGCGGCTCGGGCGCGCTTCCACCGCGATGTGGCACCGGCCGTCGTCGCCGCGGATTTCGCCGCGCTTGCAGCCGCCATGGACGGCCGCGCCAAGGGCGGGCGCGGCGCATCGCGCGGTGCCGATCGCATCGCGCGTGCAGCAGCGGCCGCCAAACGCCACCAGCGGCGGCAGGCAGACCGTCGCGAGCAGCGGCGGCGGACCGCCGCAGGTTCCGGCGGCGATCGCCTCGGGCGTGCAGCAGCTGTCGAACTGTCGGATCTGCCCGCGCGGGCAGGCGGGCAGCGGCGCGCTCGTCTGCACCACCGGCGTGAGCGACCGGCAGGCGCAGTTCGAGCCCTGCGTGGCCGGGTTGGCTTCGACGCCGGGCGGGAGGCAAATCCAGGTCAGGTCCCCCGGACAGGCCGGCGCGCAGTAGCCGTCCGGCGTGAGCCGCTGGTCGGCGGGACAAAGCTCGCAGAGGCCGCGGTCCTTCCGCCCGATCGGCGTCAGGCCGCCCGGCTTGATGCCGAAGCCCGCCGGGCAGGCGCAGGAGCTGTCGGACTGCACCTGCATGTCGCCGGGGCAGCCGCAGAAGCCGCCGACCACGCGCGTTTCGCCGGGACAGATCACCGGCATGAATCCCGGGCCGGAGGCAACGGGCGCGCAGTCTTCGTTCACCAGCGCCGTGCCGCGCGGGCACGCGCACTGTCCGGTCAACAGATTGCGGGTGCCGCCGGTGCACGTTCCGCCGCGCGCCTGGACGGTTTCGCACCGGCCGCCTGCCTCCACCGTGCCGCGCGGACAGGTGCAGGATGCGCCGGCCGCGACGCGGATCATGCCGCCGGCGCAGGACGGATCCGGGCTGAGGCAACGGTTGCCGACGCGAACCTGATCCGCCGTGCATTCGACCGCGGCCGCGGCTGCTGCCGCGCTTCGTTGCGGCCGGCAGATGCCGTCGGCTTCAGCCGAAACCTGGCCCGCGGGACAGACGCACTGGTTGGTCGCCGCATCGCGCGCGCGGCTGCCGGTGCAGTCGGCGACCACGGGCGCCGGCTCGCAGGTGCCGTCTTCCTCGTGGCCGGGGCATGCCTCCGCGGTGCGGACCGGCTCCTCGGTGCACTCGCCGTCGACATCGCGCCGCGACGGCGGGCAGACGCAATCGCCGTTGCGCACGATCTTGCCGCCGAGGCACAACAGCAGCGGCTCGCAGCGGCCTTCGCTGCCGACATTGTGGCCCGCGGGACAGCAGGTGCCGTCGCCAAGCCGCGCGTCGTCCGCGCAGGCGGCGCCCCCTCTCCGCTCGCAACTGCCGGTGCGGAGGTTGAAGCTCGTGCCGTCGGCGCAAGCCGCCGGGCTTGCGCCGCAGGTGCCGGCGACGATGGAGCGGAGCGAGCAGCACTGCGCCGGGCCGGCCGCCCCGCGCATCATGAAGGTGCCGCCGGTGCAAACCGGCTCGGGCAGCGATGCCTCGCGCGGCGGCGCGGCATCATCGGCCGGCAGGCCGTCGATGCACGCCTGCCCGGCGCTCGCGGGCGCATCGAGCCGCGCGCAATTCTCGTAAGGCACGTTGGCCGGAAGCCGCACGCGCAGCGTGATCGCGGTCGCGCCGCCGGGCGCAAGCGTCTTGTCGGACCATTGGCACAGCACGCTGGTGCCGTAGTTCGGGCAGTCCGCGCCGTCGGCGCGCACCGAAACGATTCGGCCGGGCGTCGCCGTGTCGGTGAGCTTGATGTCGCCGGCAAAACGTCCCGGGCCGGTGTTGGTGATGGTGGTGTCGAACTCGCAAGCCCAGCCGTCATAGCCGAAGCCTGCGCTCGGCACGCGCTCGCAGGGCGACTTCAGGACTTTGGCCACCACGAGGCGCGACCGCGTGTCGTCGGGACGGTGCTCCGCGCACGCGCCGTTGTTGGCCGGATTGGCGTCGCCCGGCGGCGGATCGACGATGGCGCAATGGCCGACGAGCCTCGTGCCCGACTGGTAGGCCACGTTGACCGCCATGGTGAGCGTGTCGCCCGGTTGCAGCGTGGTGTTGTGGCGGTAGCAGACGAGGCCTGTCCCGCCCGGCGGAGCCGGCCCCTGCTGGCACGGCAGCGACCAGCCGGCCTCGAACGGCACCAAGCTCGTGATCGTGCCGCCGCCGACCATCTCGCCCATCCGCAGGTCGCCCTTGTAGTCACCGGTGCCGACGTTGCGCACGGTGATGACGAACTCGCACTGGTTGGCCCCGCACGACCGCACCGACGTTCGCGCAACGAGATCGGGCGCGCCCGACTCCGCCGGCGTGTCGTTCGCGCCATTGACGCAGGATTTGTCGTTGGCGTCGCTCGCGTCCTTGCCGACATCGCCCTTGACGGCCGCGCAGCCGGACCAGCGCAGCGCCGAGCGCGGAATCGCCGCGACCACCTTGAACTCGACGGACTGGCGCGGCGGCAGCGCCGCATCGGCATCGATGCAGGCCGAGATTGCGCCCGACACCGGCCCGCAGGCCCAGCCGGCCGGCCCGGTCATGCTCTGGATCGCGCCCGGGCTGACGGTGTCGCCGACCAAGATCGGACCGGCGTAGGGCACATCGCTGTCGTTGGTCGCGACGATGCGGAACGTGCATGCCCCGCCATCCGGCGCGCATTGTTGCAGTTCCTTCCTGATCGCGAGGTCGGGCCGCTCGGGCGGTTTCCGGTTGCAGCTTCGCGTGCGCGCATTCCAGTTGCTGCCCGACGGACAACAGCTCTCGCCGCGAACGTATTCGCCGGGACGGCACTCGGGTTTCTCGCAGAGCCCGCCGCGATAGAGCTCGCCCGGCGCGCAGGGCGCGGGCATGCATTGATTGCGGCTGTCATAAAAACCCGCCGGACAGAACAGCTCCTCGGACAGGAGATCCACGAGCTGCGGCAGGAGCGGCCCCGGGCAGATGCGCCAGACGGCCACGTCGCCCATGTGGCCGAACGCTTGACCGGACGTTTGCGCAGCCGCACCGGCGCGATCGGTTGCGTCGTCGAAATCGATGAACGGCGACGACCAGGGCGGCGTGTTCTGCGGACGAAGCTCGCCCGCGGGGCTCGCTTGCAGGCCATCGATAGCAAGCGCGCCGCCCGCGGCGAGCCGTCGCGCGAGCGCCGGATCGCGCGTCATCCGAAGCTGCGAGCCGGTCACCCACAACGTGCCGCCGCATGCGGCCGGATTGACGACGCCGTCGTGGCCATAGCCGAAGCCGAGCGCAATGCCGCCGTCGCCGTTGCGATGGTCGCCGGCAAATCCGACCGCGTATTCGCCGGTCGCCTGCCAGTAATAAGGCGTGCCGTCGCTTCCCGGCCGCTGCGCCTTGAGCCGCAGCACGCGGCCGGTGTCCGGCCGCGCCAGCACGCCGGTCTCGAACGCGCCGGTCGGCATGCCGCGCTCGGCGAGCAGCATGTCGCCGACATCGTCGAACAGGATCTTCGCGATCTCCGCCACCGGCACCGGGCCGATCTGGAACGCAAACTCGACGCGCGGATCGACCCCGAACAGGCCATCGGGGCCGAGCGACACCGACCAGATCGCGGGGCCCGCGGCGACCGCGTAATAAAGGCGTCCGCCATGCACGGCGAGGCCGAACACGCGCCGCGCCGGCGGCGTGTAGCCCCAGGTCGTCGGATCGCCGCTGTCAAACGCCGGATTGCGGATGTCGAGGCGGCGGCGCGGGTCGTACGGCACCGACGGCAGCCCGACCGACGGCAGCGCCTGCGTGCCATGATCGAAGCGGCCGGTGTCGACGCCTTGCAGATTGAAGCTGTGGATCGTTCCGGTGCCGCGGTCGGCGGCGTAGATGCGGCGCGACGCCGGGTCGAAGGCGAGACCGCCGAGCGCCGGACCCGAGTTGCCGGTGCCGTCGAGGGTGACGTTGGCGAACAGCGAGATCGCACCGTTTACGCCGCTGATCTTCCAGATCGAGCCCGGGCCTGCGCCGGGATAGGGCGCGAACAGCCCCGGCATGAAACGGGCGTTCGGCGCGCCGCGACGCACGCGATCCGGCACGCCCTCGCTGCCCGGCACGACGATCGGCAGCCCATAGGCGGATGTCGCCGCGGCATAGATGTTCGGCGGCACCGCGTCGTCGAGCGCAAGGGCGTAGACCTGGCCGATCTGGCCGGCGCGGATGGTGAAGGGCTTGTAACCCGCCACGGCCTGGCCTTGCGGCGGACCGCCGACGCTGTTGGCATTGATGACACGCAGCACCGGACCGTCGCGATCAATGGTCGCCTTGGCGGCCGGATCGGGGCTGGTTCCGGAAAAACCGGAGACGATGGCAAACCCCGGCGCTACGACCGGTGCGTTGCTGATGTTCTGGGCGTGCGTCGAAGACCAAGTCCAAAGAACCAGGCACAGCGCCCAGAGCCACGCAATAAACGTCCTCGACACGCAATGGCCCCCATTGCCACATCAATTGAGGCTAAAAAATCAACGTGCCGCAATTCCGCTTCGCGTGCTACCGCCGATCGGCGGATATCCCGATTTGATCAGCCGTGTGGTACTTGGCCGCAGGTCCTGCGGTCAGTCAATCCCCGGCGAGAAGCCCGGCCGTATTCCGTAGCTTTCTTTTCAAATCACATCGTCGGCACGCGCTATCGGCTTGTCTCGAATGTCGAGGGCCTGCACCCTGGCGCCTGGCAATTGATGACAAGGCGAACCCGCCCGGCTGCCGGACCGGTCGATCCGTGCGAACTCACCGAACGCTATTCAGCCGGATGGGGCGGAAGAGGCTTCACTTCCGCGCTGGCACTGCCGGGCTCCTGCGGCTGTCCGATGCCCGGCTGAAGCTGCTTGGCTCTGGCGATGTCGGCCTCGCCGCCTTCCTTGTCGCCCTTCTTCAATTTGGCAATGCCGCGATTGTTGAAGGCCAAGGCATTCTTGGGATCGATCTTGATGGCCTGATCGTGATCCTTCATCGCACGATCCAACTCGCCCTTGGCTCCATACTCAGCGCCACGATTGGTGAAAAGGATCGACAGGGTATTGCCCTTGTATTTTTTTGACGCAATCGCGCGGCTGCAGGCACTGATCGCCGGATCGCCCGACGCCGTCTTGCAGGTCTCCCGGTCGTCGGCATTCGCGGGTGCGCACCAGGCAGCCCAAGCCGCAACCGACAGGACACCGATCGACACCATTGAACAACAACGCCTCATGACTCCCTCCCTCAAGGTCGTGCCAAACGCCGTCTCGCTCGATCACCCCACCGGTGGTCCGATCGCCGGGCAATGTCGCGATGCGTCCATCACTCGATCACCTCGTCGCACAGCAGAAGGAAATCGCGCGTCAGGGTAAGACCCAGCGCCCTTGCCGCCTTCAGGTTGACGATGAGCTCGAACTTGGTGGGCTGTTGCACCGGCAGCTCTGCCGGCTTCGCCCCCTTCAGAATTTTCTCCACATAGATGGCGGTTTGCCTGGCGAGATCGGGCAAATTCGCGCCGTACGACATGAGCCCGCCGACATCGGCCCCTTCTCTCGCGGCAAAGATCGCCGGCAGCCGCGCCGCGGCGGCGAACTCGGCAATTCGCGGATACTGGGCGAACAACATCGGGCTCGGAAACAGGCAAAGCGCCGACGCGCGTTCCTGGCTCATCGTGGCGAATGCGGCCGGGATTTCGTCGGGACTGTTCGCCGCAACCATCTGCAACGGCAACCGCAACGTTTCGGCGGCCCGCTCGGTCTCCTTCAGCATTCCCGTCATCGTGCGTTCGCCATAGGCGTTGGGATGCCACAGGACGGCAACGCGGGCGGGTTGCGGCACAGCCTCGCGGATCAGCTGCAGCCGCTTGGCCACCAGCTCCGGACCGAGGAACGACGTCCCGGTCACGTTGCCGCCGGGCCGGGCCAGACTTTCGACCAGCTCGTCTTCGACCGGATCGGCCATGCCGAAGGCGACGATCGGAATGAGCCTGGTGGCTTGTCTCGCGGGGCGCGCAGCCGTCGTGCTGATGGCAACGATCACATCGACCTGGCGCGCGACAAGCTCGGCGGCGAGCTCGCGCAAACGCTCCGGACTCGATTCCGCAAAGCGCCGATCGATGACGATGTGCTGGCCTTCGCTGTAGCCATCGTCGCGCAGCTTCTCGATCAGCGCATTAAGGGTGGCGCGGCTTCCGTCAGGACCTTGCGAGGGGCCCGGCGAGAGAATGCCGATGCGAAGCAGCTTCGTTCCCTGCTGGGCATGTGCCGGCAGCGGCCACAGCATGGAGCCGCCGACAAGACCGAGAAAATCACGCCGCTTCATGCCTGCGCCCCGGCTCAGGAGCCGTGATCGTAGCCGAGCGGACCGGGCCCCAGATAGTGGCATCCCGGCGTCCGTTTCAGTCTATCACATCATCGGCCAGCGCCGTCAGGCGGTCCGGAACGTCGAGGCCCGGGGCAGGAACATGCCGATGCACCGGGGTCGCTCGCCCTGTTGCGCGCGCGCAGGACGCGGCCACGCAAATGCTGCACCGCCCAGAGCGCCAAGAAACTTCCGCCGCTTCATGCCCACTCGGCGCCCAAAACGCGGCGTTGCCAATCGTCCCGCGTCTCAATTCACTTTAATATTGTTCTTCTCGATGATCTCTTTCCAGGTCGCAATCTCGTCGGCGATCTGCTTTCGCATCCCGTCGGGCGTGCTCGGCGTCGCAACATTGCCGCCCTCCCTCAGCTTCGCCTGCACCTCGGGGAGCGCCAGCGCCGTGTGAATCTCCTTGTTCAGGCGGGCGATGACCGGCCTCGGCGTCTTCGGCGACGTCGCCATGCCGAGCCACGACATATAATGAATGCCGGGCAGCGTCTCGGCGACGGTCGGCGCTTCGGGCATCAGCGCAAAGCGCTGCGGCGAGGTCACCGCGAGCATGCGGAACTGGCCGCTCGCCACGCGCGGGAACGCCGAGGTCGCGGGCTCGAGCATCACGTCGACCCGGCCGGCGAGCACGTCGGTGACCGCGTTCGAGGAGCCGCGGTAGGAGATCGGCACCATGTCGATGCCGGCCTTGTTGCCGACCCAGGTGCCGATCAGGTGATACACCGCACCGATCGAGGTGATGACGTAGGACATCTTGCCGGGATTGGCCTTGGCGCGGGCCAGCATGTCGGGGAACGACTGGATCGGCGAATCCTTCGGCACGATGTAGGCGAACGGATACGAGCACACCATGGTGATGAAGCCGAAGGTGTTGTCGCCGTCGAACGGGAATTTGCCGACCGCGGCTCCGCTCGCATAGCCCGCGGTGAGCAGCGTCATCGCGGTGCCGTCCGGGGCGGCGTTGATCACCATGTTTGCGGCGATGCCGCCGCCGCCGCCGGTGTTGTTCTCCACCGAAATCGGCTGGCCGAGCGGCCCGGTCATCTTGTCGGCAAGGAGCCGGCCGACGATGTCGGGGCTGCCGCCGGCGGTGGTGCCGATCAGCATGCGCAGCGGCCGGGTCGGCCAGTCGGATTGCGCGAGGGCGGGCAAGGCAGAGCTTGCCGCAAAGCCTGCGGTGAGCGCGAGCGCGCGACGACGGGTTGTGAGCATGGCTTTCAGTGTCCCGGCCAGAGACGAACGAGTGATAACCAACGCGGTGAAACCGCGACAAGGTTAGCAGGCTTTTACCACACGGAAAGCCGGTGGAACCGCGTGGCAGCAGGCAAAGCGCCGCAGCGGTTTTCCGCGTGGGCCGGGCAAAACGCCCGGGAACGGCGGCGCGCCACCGGCAAAGCTAATGGCCGATGAATCACCGCCGGTGAATTTGAGTCCAATACGGAAGCGGATCGCAATTCCCGTGGTGTAAGCGTGTCGAAAGCTGGGACACGCGAACGGATTGCGGCCATGGATTTGGCAGGCAGAAAGCTTCGGGGCAAGCGCGCCCTGATCGAGTTCACCATCGGCGTGGCGCTCGTCATCGCCGCACCGACGCTCGTGGTGACGCAGGCGGGCCAGACTCAGGAGCCGTGGGGCGACATGTGGCTCGGCGACTGGATCTCGCCGTTCGACTACGACGCGGCGCTCGATCCGGCGAGCGCTGCGCTGCACGAGCGCGCCGCGATGTCGGTCCGGCGGATGACGAAGGCCTACGGCGACGTGCGGCTCGCGGGCGGCCTCTAGCCGTCTCAGCCAGGTCTGCCGCCGCAGGCTTTCAACGCCCCGCTCGATTTCAACGCCACGCGCGCAAGCTGCTGGGCAGACCGGTGCCTGGCGGTCTCGGTGGGCATCTGTACCGCGCGTTCGCAGTCCGCACGAGCTTTGACGAAGTCCTTGTTGCGTTCATAGACCACGCCGCGATTGGCGGCGACCGATGACATGTGCCTCGCCGGCGGCGCA
Source organism: Xanthobacteraceae bacterium (assembly GCA_019746135.1). Classification (GTDB taxonomy): domain Bacteria; phylum Pseudomonadota; class Alphaproteobacteria; order Rhizobiales; family Xanthobacteraceae; genus Z2-YC6860. The sequence goes on along the minus strand of JAIESI010000349.1, from coordinate 6,022 downwards.
CATCAAGCGCTGGAAGGCGACATCACTCGATCACCTCGTCGGCGCGCGCGAGCAGCGTCGGCGGCACCGTGACGCCGAGCGCCTTGGCGGTCTTGAGATTGATGACCAGCTCGAACTGCGTCGGCTGCAGCACCGGCATCACCGCGGGCTTCGCACCTTTGAGGATCTGGCCGACGTAATCGCCGGCCTGCCGATACATCCAGCTGATGCTCGGGCCATAGCTCATGAGCGCCCCGGCGGTGGAAAACTGATGCACGAATCCCATCACCGGGAGCTTGTGCCGGCCGGCCAGCGCAACGATCTGCTCGCGGCGATCGAGAATGATCGGATCGGTGCCGGTGATGATTGCGTCGGCCTTGGCGTTCAGCAGCTGCTCGAACGCCGCGTCGATTTCCGGCGGGCTCTTCGCATTGAAGGTGACCGTCTCCACACCGAGCTTCTGCGCCCCGGCTGCGGCGTCCGCTTCCTCGATTTTGACGTTCGGATTGGTGGGATTCATCAGGAGCGCAATGCGTGATACGGCCGGGGCCATTTCGTGCACCAGCTCGACGCGCTTTGCGCCGAGGACGTTCTGGTTGAACAGGATGCCGGTGACGTTGCCGCCGGGCAGGTTCACGCTCTTGACCAGCCCGAACCGGACCGGGTCGCCGCCGATCGTGAAAACCACCGGCACCGTGCTGCTCGCGCCTTGCGCGGCACGCGCCGACGCGACGTCTCCGGTCGCGGCAATGGCCGCCACGCCGATCGACACCAGCTCGGCGGCAAGGGCCGACAGCCTGGCATAATCGCCGCGGGCCCATCGCTCCTCGATCCGGACATTGCGGCCCTCGACAAAGCCGGCCTTCGCGAGACCCTCGCGAAACGAGTCGGCATTGAAGCGATAGGTGTCGGGCGAGGCGCTGTTGAGAAAGCCCACCAGCGGCGTCCGTTGCTGCGCCTGTGCCGCGAAAGGCAACGCGGTTGCAGCACCGACCAGCGCGATGAACTCGCGTCGCCGCATTCCTCCCTCCGGACGGCCATGGTAGCCGTTCGACGCGCATGGAGGAAGCGACGGACGGGGGTGCGGACGTCAGGCTTTTGCCCCCAGACGCGGGCGTTGACGATAATTCGATCGCCGCATCGGCGGTGGCGAGCAGCGCCTGCGGCACCGCGAGGCCCAGCAATCTGGCGGTGCGAAGACTGACGACCAGCTCGAACTTCAACGCCTGTACGACCGGGGGGCTGACTTGCCGCGACCGTCCGTCCTACTCCGCCGCGGGCTGCATCATCGCGGCCTGCAGAAACGCCGGATCGAACACGCGATCCGCCATCACCTGACAGCGCTTGATCAGCCGGTGCTCGTCGGCGGTGTAGTCGGGGATCGCATTGTGCAGCGTGCCGATGTGATCCCAGACCAGCACGTCGCCTTCGGACCAGACATGGGCGTACTGGTATTTCGGCTGGAGCTGATGCTCGAACAATTCCGCGAGCACCGCGTCGCTCTCATCTTCGGGCAGTTCGTTGATGCGGATGGTGTAGCCGGGATTCGCGTAGAGCACCTTGCGCCCGGTGATCGGATGGGTGAGGAACACCGGATGCACCGACGCCGGGCGCTTGGCGCGCTGCTCGGGCGTCAGCGCCGGCCGCGTGCTGCCCGGACGCCGCCGCATCTCCTCCCAGAACTTGTTGAAGTCGTGGGTCGCGGTGGCGTCGGCGAGACGCGATTTCAACGACGGCGAGAGATCGTCATAGGCCGCGTGCATGTCGGCGAACACGGTGTTGCCGAGCGGCTTGCCGTTGCGCCGCGGAATCTTGATGGCCCAGAGCACGTTGATGAAGCCGATCAGCGTGTTGTAGGACATGTCGGTGTGCCAGTCCTGGCCGGCGTCGGCGAGACCGATGTTCTGACCGTTCTCGACGATATTCGAAAGCAGCATCACCTCGGGCACGCCGGGCTCGCAATAGGTGCCGGTCGGCGAGCCCTGCAGGCTGCCGAAGCGCTCGGAGAACGCCTTCAGCGACAGCGCGTCGAGCTGCTGGCGTGGGAAGCACAGCACGCCGTGCGCGCCGAGCGCGCGGAGGATCGAGGCGAAGTCCCGCGCCGCGAGCGGCTTTGCCAGGTCGATGCCCTCGATGGCCGCGCCAAGGCGTCCTCGACCGGGTCGCGTCGGTGTGATGCGCATCGCCTGCCTCCGAATCCCGGGCTTGCCGGTTGGCGCAAATATCGGGCAGGCTTGGCGCAATGAAAAGAGCGCAAACCAGAGACACTTTGTTTCACTTCGCGAAACGCTGCAATTCATGAGCACCACCATCCAGGCTGATACGCCGCAGGCCACACCGGCGGCCCCGAACGTTGCGGTGCGAAAGCCGCCCGCGGCCGACCGCCGCTTCGCGCGCTATCTCGCGCTCGACGATTTCGAGGCCGCGGCGCGGCGGCATCTGCCGCGCATGCTCTATGGCTTCATCTCCGGCGGGGCCGAGACCAACGCCGCGCGACAGGCCAATCTCGACAGCTACCAGGATTATGCGTTCGTGCCGCGCATCCTTGCCGACGTCTCGCGGCGAAGCCACGGCAAGATGCTGTTCGGCCGCGAATACACGGCCCCGTTCGGCATCGCGCCGATGGGCGCGTCGGCGATCTGTGCCTACCGCGGCGATCTCGTGTTCGCGCAGGCGGCGGCCGCAGCCAACGTGCCGATGATCCTCAGCGCCGCCTCGCTCATTCGCCTGGAAGAGATCCGCGCCGCGGGCCCGACCGCCTGGTATCAGGCGTATCTGCCGGGCGACGCCGCGCGCATCGAGCCGCTGGTCGATCGCGTCGCAGCCGCAGGCTACGAGGTGTTCGTGCTGACGGTGGACGTGCCGGTGTCGGCGAACCGCGAGAACAATGTCAGGAGCGGCTTCAGCATCCCGATCAAGCCTTCCGCCAAGCTCGCCTGGGACGTGGTCACCCATCCCCGCTGGTCGGTCGGCACGTTCGCGCGCACTATCGTGCAGCACGGCATGCCGCACTTCGAGAACATGGATGCGACGCGCGGTCCACCGGTGATCTCGCGAAACCTCGAACGCGCGCTCGGCAACCGCGACCAGATGTCGTGGGAGCACGTGAAGCTCATTCGCCGGCGCTGGAAGGGCCGCTTCGTCATCAAGGGTGTGCTTTCCGTCGCCGACGCCCGCGCGGCGAAGGACCACGGCGTCGACGGCATCATGGTGTCGAACCACGGCGGCCGTCAGCTCGACGGCGCGGTCGCGCCGCTGCGGGCGCTGCCGCACATCGTCGAGGCCGCGCGCGGCATGACGGTGATGCTCGACGGCGGCATCCGCCGCGGCACCGACGTGCTGAAGGCGCTGGCGCTCGGCGCGGACTTCGTGTTCGCCGGCCGGCCGTTTCTCTATGCGGCGGCGGTCGGCGGCGAGGCGGGCGTGCGGCACGCGGTCGAGCTTCTGTCGACGGAGGTCGGCCGCGACATGGCGCTGCTCGGGGTGAGCGATCTCTCCGAGGTGCGGCCGGAATTGCTGACGCGCGCGCGGGCTTGAGGCCGTTTCAGCCGAGCCTGTTGCCGCGCCGGAGCGCCCTGCCGCGCTCAGGGGATGCGATAGATGACCGCGAACCGCGCAAGGTGCGCGTCAAAGTCGTTTCGGACGATCGTCACCGCCGGAACGCCGGTCGTGATATGGTCGCGTCCGCCGAGGTTCACGTACAGGTATTCGCCACGGAAGCGCCAGTTGCCGCTGACGTTCCAGTCGAAGCCCGCGCCGACGGCGTAGCCGACCAGCCAGTCGCTGAACCGCTGACTGCCCAGGAACGCAAGCGAGTCGGCGTCCTCGAACTGCGCGCCGGCGCTCGTGACGGTCGACACGAGATTGCCGTAAGCAAGCCCACCGGTGATGTACGGCAGCACGGGGCCCATGACATAGCCCCAACGACCGCGGACGGTGCCGAGCCATTTGAGCTTGCTTTCCAGGGTGACGTTCCCGGTGATGCCACCGACGCCCGCATCGTAATCGACGAAGCTGAAGAAGCTGCCGGTCCTGCTGTCCGTCAGATCGGTCCAGGAAAAATCCGCTTCCCAGCCGATGACAAAATTTTGAAACTGCCAAGCATAGCCGATGAGCAGTCCGGCAATCGCGCCCTCCGGGCGCGTATGCAGGGTGAAGGGCGCGCCGGGAACATAGGCGTCCACCGTGCTGAAAGGCCCCGTCGCCGACAGCGGCCTGATGCTTCCCGGATTGACGTCGGCCGATGGATCGCCCCACCCGTAACCCGCGCTGATGCCGCCATACCAGCCGCCCCACGATGCAACCGACGTGACGGGACCAACCGGCTGCGCTTTGTAGATCGGCCGCGAAATGTCGGCGGCGTGAGCTGTCGTGCCGATCAGCAACAGCGTGAAAGCCCATATCATCAAACGCGTTTGCATTGAAAAAACCCCGATTTCCAAACGGTATGGATCATAATTGGCGTTGCCCGCCGATACCGTGCTTGTGCGGGCACTATCCGCAGAAAAATCCAAGGCGGACGGTACTGGAACACCGGAACCGGTATCATCGTGCAGCCGATGACGTTCAGCATTTTTTACAAACCGAGCGCGTTGAATGTCGCGCTGCGTCACGCTTGGCCTGGCGACCGGGGGCTTGAGCACGCCGCGGCGAAAGCGCCGACCATCAGGATGATCGCGGCGAACTGCATCAACGTCAGCGCCTCTCCGAGCAGCGCGACGCCGAGGCACGCCGCAGCGCCCAGCTATAGCCGGCGGTGAGCGCGCCGAGGGCCACGGCAACCAGGCCGTCCCGCCGGGGCAGCCGGACCGGGCGGCCTTGAACAGCGAGCCACACCATCAGCACCAGGGCCGGAAGCACAAACCGCACCGCCGCCAAGGTGATCGGGTTGCTGCCGCCCTGGAATGCAAGGCTCGCCGCCGCGTTCGTCAACGCGAAGGCCACCGCGGCGGTCAGGGCAAGAATGGTCCCGGTCAAGATGCGCGTTCGATTCGGATTCGATCCGCCATGCTTATATCCCCGTGCCGGATGGGACAATCAGATGCGAAAGCGGACGTCTGTGCGCGTGTGGGAAAGGTCCGCCAAATGCCAGAGGACTAAACCGCTCGCGCGGTAGTTTGCTGCGGCAGGTGGCGGGGCCAATTCGATGGCGCGCCGGGGCGCCCTGTCTTGAGATGAGGGGTTGGCAACCTTCACTCAAGACAGGCGCATCCCCATGACCGACGAGGCCATGAGCCCGTTGCGCCGGCGCATGATCGAAGACATGACGATCCGCAAGTTAGCGCCAAGGACGCAGCAAGGCTATATCCGCACGATCAGGAACTTGGCTGTGTTTCTCGGCCGTTCGCCGGACACGGCCAGCGCGTCGCCATCGCCAACAGCCGCCTGATCGCCTTCGACCAGCAAGGCGTCACCTTCAGGTGGAAGGACTATCGGATCGAGGGCCGTGACCGACACAAGCGGATGACGCTCGCAACTCACGAGTTCATCCGCCGCTTCCTCATCCACGTCCTGCCCAAAGGCTTCCACCGCATCCGCCACTACGGCCCGCTCGCCAAACCTTCCAGCGCCGACAACATCGCACGCGCAGGAGAACTGATCGCCGCACCAAGGCCCAATAACCAGCCAGCCGATAGCGCCGCTGCCGATCGCAACGAGCCGGCCTGTCCGTGCTGCGGCGGTCGCATGTTCATCATCGAGAGATTCGAGCGCGGCACAGCGCCGCGCCATCAGCCGACAGCGCCAACGAGCGCAATGAGGATCGATACCTCATGACCGCATCACAATGCTGCAAATCCTCCTGTTGTCCTCGCTGGTTCTCAACCAGCCACGGCACAGCGCGCTCAAATAGCGAGTGGTCGTCACCAATCGTGCGAGCACCATCCCGGTTCGAAGCAGCGACCCGCCCGCTCAGTAGCCGCTTCGCCGTCAGCCAACCCGTGGCAGCACCTCGCCATCAGCCGCGCACTGAGGTGGCCCCGGTTATCTGAACAGATTTTCCGCGTCGTTAAGTGGAGCCTCTGCCGTGGTTAGGCTGCCAAGC
>JAIESI010000008.1 GCA_019746135.1 Xanthobacteraceae bacterium | reverse complement strand
CATGGTCCCGATCCCCTTCCAAAAACGAATCAGGATCGTATTGTCAGAGCAGAAAAATTAATGAGTTCTGACCCTAGATCGTCTGCTCGCTGATCCCGTGCCGCTTGGCAACCACCGCGACCTGATCGCGATCCGCCTCGCGGATGATCGCCACCATCTGCTCTTCCGTAAATCGCGCTTTGCGCATTGCTCCCTCCGAATCGGGAGCCAGTCTCTCAACTTATCGATGGTCCGAAAATCCGGGGGCAGGTCAGTGGCATTGCGATCCAGCCCATTTGCGATAAGCGGCTTGATGCTTTTATGTCGATTGGCTCTCTTCAATTGCAGACAACGCAAGTAATGGAAGCCAAGGATGCCGAACGTCGATGCATCTCCGAACGTTGAAAGCACCGTCGGTGTGTCTGCAAGTATCTTCTAAAAACAAATAAATCTTCGGCCCTTTTTCACTTCTTTAAATTGCACCAAGGATTCGATGCCGTCTTCTCCGGCCGCAGTCGTATCCCGACCGCCAAGGACTCGATGACAGCTTCAATCGCCCGAGCGCGACAAAAACGAGAGGCAAAAAGTAAGGCAAATAACGAACGTCAAAAGCGCGAGTAAATAAAGGAAATCAATATTTTATCTGGGTCTTCAAGACGCGCTGAGTGAAATCAAATTTGGGCTCTAAAATCGACTGAAACCCGATCCGCGATCAGCCAAATCAAAAAATAATTTGTTCAACGAAATCAACGACCGCGAAGGATTCGTGGAAGTGTCTGCAAATGCGGTCGCTTGATTGTGCCTGCTCGGCCTGGATTCTCGCTCCTCAGAAAGGAGCGCAACATGAAAGTTCAGATCGAAATTTCGAGCGAAGACGCCACACTCATCCGTCAGTTTACCGCTGCCACGACGGACGAACACAGCAGCCACGGACGTCTTAGCCTCAAAGCCCTCGCCGAAATGCTGATGCAGGACGTGGCTCTCATGGTTCGTCGGCCCGGTTCCTGGGAGGGCGCGAGCATGATCGCCTTGCTGTCTAGCCACGGTTACGAAGACGCGACGGACTGCGGCGTGCCTGAGGTGCAGTCGTGACGCAGCGTTTGAACACCGCGTTTCTGGTGGCTCACGTCACCTTGCTTGTCATGGTTTTGTACGCGTTCACCGTGCCGAAGCCTCCCTCGACGGCGGTCTATTTGCCCGTTGACGACCGCCCTTTCTTTGAATGTTCGGACGGCGAGGGTTGTTGGAACATGGCGCTCCGCGATTATTCATGGAGCCAGCTTGCTTCCAAACTGCGGGCCAATGAGCAGGAATTGCGGACTGGCAATCCGCATATAACTGGCGAGATCATCGCTTACGGGTCTCTATTCCGCCTGAGCGCCAGCATGCGGGCTCGGTAGGAGCCGCCGAATCTCAGCCCGGCCGCCCCGGGACATCAAATGCTGCGGCGCTCAGACGCCCGTCGCGGAATTGGGATCCGCCTGCCCGCGCGTGGCCCAGCTTATGGTCCGCGTCTCGACCAGCGTCGCGACCGAGTACATCGCCACGCTCATGATCGCAGTGACCACCACGCCGGCGAAGACCAGCGGCACCTCGAAGCGGCTGGAGGCGACGATCATGAGATGGCCGATGCCGCGCTGGCCGGCGATGGTCTCGGCCAGGATACTGCCGAGGAACGACGAGGTGATCGCGATCTTGAGGCTGGCGAAGTAGTAAGGCATCGAGCGCGGCAGCCCGACCTTGCGCACGATCTTGACGGGCTTTGCGCCCAGCGCCCGCAACACATCGCGCAACTCCGGCTCGACCGTGGCGATGCCTGCCGCGACGTTGACCGCGATCGGAAAGAAGCTGATCAGAAACGAGGTGACGATGGCCGGCGGCGTGCCGATGCCGAACCAGATTACCAGGATCGGAACGAGCGCGACCTTGGGGATGCTGTTGAAGGCGATCAGCAGCGGATAGAGGCCGTGATAGACATAGGTCGAGGAGCCGATCAGGATTCCGAGCGTCAGGCCCAGCACGTTCGCCAGCGCAAAACCCACAATCGTCGTGATGAACGTGTGCTGCGCATTGACCAGGATCGGCGTCCACCATTTCCAGATCGTCATGCCGACGACGGTGGGCGCGGGCAGGATGAAGTCCGGAATCGCAAACAGCCGCGCCGCGCCTTCCCACACGACCAGCAGGACGACGAAAACGAGCCACGGCAGGATGCGCAGGAACCGGCGGCGACGCACCGCGGCCGCGACCATCGCCTGATCGCGGCTCAGGTCCTCGCCCGGCAGGCTGCTATCAACCGGCACCCGGACCGCGTTCGCGCCCGGCTGCGGCATGGCCGTCGCCTTAGACCGCATGGGCCACATCCTCATCCTGGCGCGCGCGATCGATGTGCTCGCGCAGGTCGTGCACCATGTCCTGGAAATAGGGCGTGTAGGTCATGTCGCGCGTGCGCGGCCGCGGCAGATCGATCGTGCGCTCGACCATGATGCGGCCGGGACGCGCCGTCATCACCAGCACCCGGTCGGCGAGAAAGACGGCCTCGCGCAGGTCGTGGGTCACCAGGACGACGGTCGGCCGGCGCGCCAGCCAGAGGTCCTGCAGCACGCTCCAGAGGTCTTCGCGGGTGAAGATGTCGAGCGCGGCAAACGGCTCGTCGAGCATCAGAAGCTCGGGATCATGGACCAGCGCACGGCAGAGCGAGGCGCGCTGCTGCATGCCGCCCGACAGATGCCAGGGATTCTTCTTTTCGAAACCATCGAGGCCGACCAGCCGGAGCAATTCGCGGCACTTGCTTTCGTATTCCGGCCGGTGCTTGCGCAGGCGGGCCGGATGCGGCTCGACCACCTCGAACGGCAGCATCACGTTGTCGAGAACGGTTCGCCAGGGAAGCAAAGTCGGGTTCTGGAACGCCATGCCGGCGATCGACAACGGGCGCTCGACGGTTTGGCCCGCCACGCGCACCGAACCCGCGCTCGCCGGCCACAAGCCGGTCACCAGCCGCATCAGCGTCGACTTGCCGCAGCCGGACGGACCGACGACGGCGACGAATTCCTGCTTGGCGACGGTCAGCGACGTGTTGCGCAACGCAAGCGTTCCCGCCGCGCCACCATAGCGCATCCAGACCCGGTCGATCTCGACAAACGGGCCTCCCGTCGCGCCGTTGTCCCGGCTCCCGCGCTGCTGCTCACTCACCGTCAGATCATCCGCTGGCTGGCTGGCGGCAGATAGGCATCGGTGTAGACGCGATCGAGCGGAAGCTTCGTCGGCAGCGAATAGGCTGTCTCCAGCACGCGGATGCAGGCCTCGAGGCGCGCCGGCTCGATCGACGAGACCCCGTTCTCCTTCATGTATTTGCCGATCGGCAGAAGCGCCTTGAGGTAGGCGACGCGCTCGGTTTCGACCTTCACGTCGGTCAGCGGCTCGACCGCGACCAAGGTCTTCAGTGCCTCGGTCGGGTCGCGATAATATTCGACGTAGGCGCGGAACAGGCCGGCCAGCGCGGCCTTCATCGCCGCCGGGTTACGCTCGCAAAACCTGCGCGACGCGACAAAGCAGCTCGAAAACAGATCAAGGCCGGCATCGCGATAGAAGAAGATGCGCTGTTTCGGCAGATCGATCCCGATCCGCTTCAGGTTCAGCGCGGTCGCCGACGGATTGCCGGTGATGCCCATCGCGCGCTTCTGCACCAGCGTCGGCTCGCGCAATTCGGGCGCGACCGAGATCCAGGTCACCTTGCCGGCATCGATGCCGGCAAGCCTGGCATAAGACGGGAACAGGAGCCGACCGAGATCGGACTCCGGCGCCGCCAGACTGTGACCCTCGATGTCCTTCGGCTTCTTGACCGGTCCGTCGGCCAGCACCGTCATGGCGGTCTGCGTGGTGTCCTCGAGGATCGCGACGATGATCACGTCGGCGTTCGGATTCTCGCTGAGAAACTTCACCGCCGACGGGACATCGCTGAAGCCGAGATCGAACACACCACCGGCGATATCGACCGGCGTCCGCGCCGAACCGAAGCCGCGCGAGACGGCGACGTTCACGCCCGCGCTGGCGAAGTATCCGGCGCGCTGCGCGTGCAGCATGTAGGAGTGGTTGCCCTGGAAGGTCCAGCCGGTGGTCAGGCGCACCGTCGGCCGTTCCTGCGCTCGCGCGATCCGCGGACCGATCAGCGGCGCGGCGACCGCAGCAGCGCCAGCCAGCAGTGCAGTTCGCCTCGTCAACCGTGTCATCGAAACCCTGTGTTGCTCACGTGAGATTCCGGCGGCAGAAGCTTATCATTTCCGGAACCGGTCAAACCCATAGGGCTGCCATTATAGGGCGCATAAAGCCGCAATCTTTGCCCGCGCATTCCGATCAGGGTGCCACCGCTTCCGCCTGCCGGATCATCGCCGGATACTCGCCGACCGCAGGGTGCGGCAGCCCGAGGTGGTCGCGCAACGTGGTGCCGGTGTAGGCCTTGCGATAGAGCCCGCGGCGCTGGAGCTCCGGAACCACGAGGTCGACGAAGTCGTCAAACGCGCCCGGATAATAGGGCGGCATGATGTTGAACCCATCCGCCGCGCCTTCCAGGAACCACTGCTCGAACGTATCGGCGATCGTCTGCACCGAACCGCACAGGACCCAGTGTCCGCGCGCCGCGGCGGTGAGGTTGTACAGATCGCGCAGCGACATGTTCTCGCGTTTCGCCTTGGCGAGCAGGGTGCGGGCGAAGGCGTGGGAGGTGTCGGGAACAGCCACATCCGGTATCGGCCCATCGAGCGGGTATTTCGAGATGTCGGCGCCCATCCGCGACGACAGCATCACCAGCCCCTCTTTCGAGTCGACCGTGCTTTGCAGCGTGTTGAGGGTTTCGCGCGCCTGTGCATCGGTCCGGCCGACGATCGGCATGACGCCCGGCAGGATCGTCACGTGATCCGGATTGCGGCCGAAACGGCGGATGCGATCCTTGAGACCGGCGTAGGCCACCTTGGCCTCCTCGAAATCCTGCACCACCGAGAACACCACGTCGGCGGTTCGCGCCGCGAGATTCTGGCCGCGCTCGGAGCCGCCCGCCTGCAGCACCAGCGGCTGACCCTGCGGACTGCGGCCCATGTTGATCGGGCCCTTCACCGAGAAATGCCGGCCTTCGTGGTTGAGCGCCGTGACCTTGCTCCGGTCGAAGAACTGCCCCGTCTTCAGGTCGGCAATGATCGCGTCGTCGTCCCAGCAGTCCCACAGGCCGCGCACGACCGAGATGAACTCTTCGGCGATCTCGTAGCGCTTCTCATGATCGGGATGGGTGCGGCCGAAGTTGCCGCCGCTGTCGGCGGCGGCGCTGGTGACTGCGTTCCAGGCGGCGCGGCCGCCGCTGATGTGATCGAGCGACCCGAATATGCGCGCAACGGTGTAGGGGTCGCTGTAGGTGGTCGACATGGTCGCGGCCAGGCCGACGTGGCTCGTCGTCATCGACAGCGCCGACAGCAGCGTCAGCGGCTCGAGGCGGCAGGTGTAAGACGGGTGGCCGCGCAGGTTCGCGGAGAGACCGTCGCCGAGAAACAGGAAGTCGAACAGCCCACGCTCGGCGATGGCCGCCACACGCTGCAGCACCTTGATGTCGAGAAAGGTCTTGTCGGCGCCGGGATAGCGCCAGCCCGCGGTGTGATTGCCGGTGCCGAGCAGAAAGACGCCGAAGTGCATGGATCGCGACATGACTGCACCTCTCAAGCAGCAGGAACTTCGATCTCGCCGTGTGCCTTCATCAGGTCGAGCAGGCGGCGGCGGATGATCATGCCGGGCCGATCGGACGGCATGTGCATCTCGATCTTGCGGCTGACGTCGACGATCGCGTCCGGCGACGTCGATTCGAGCACGTCCTTGTCCTCGGTGATGATCGCCGAGTCCCAGTCGATCAGCTCCTGCGCCGGGCAGCTCGCCTCGTCGTCGTTGCGGAACAGGACCTGCACGACCTTGATGGAGCCATCGTCGATCGGCGTCGCGCAGTTCAAGATCACGTGGCGCAGACCCGACGGATACTGGATGTCGAGGCGGCGGGTGAACGGCATGAACCAGCAGTTGCGCATGTGCCGCTTGGTGTATTTGTCGGTCGTGCCGGTGATGCGCTCGGAATTCGGCGGGTTGACGACGGTGACTATGGTTTCCGCCTCGAAACCCCAGTCCGTCTCGGTGACCTCGTATTTCTCCGGCTTCGGCTGGGTGATGTCGCCGAACGAGCTCTTGTGCACGAAGGCGATGTGCGAATTGTCGAACGAGTTCTCCATCAGCCGAAGCGAGGAGGTGTTCCAGGTGTCGTAGAACTGATGGATGCGGCGCCAGCCGGGCGCGCCGTCCTGGTCGAATTCGGGGATCGGCTGCAACGGCTCTTCCAGCGCCACCCAGACATAGCCGTAGCGCTCCTGCGCGCGATAGCTTTGCACCGCGCAGTCGGGGATCGGCTGGTCCGGCGGGAATTGCGGAATGCAGGCGAGCTTGCCGTCGCGGTCGTATTCCCAGCCGTGATACCAGCAGACCAGCCGACCGTTCTTGATCCAGCCCTTCGACAGCTTGGCGGTGCGATGCAGGCAGCGGTCCTGCAGACAGCCGGGCCGGCCGTCGGCATCGAGGAACAACGCCAGCTTCTCGCCCAGCAGGGTAAAAGGCTGCGGGCCGTCCTCGAGCGAACTGACCGGCACGGTCGCGTACCAGAACTTGCGGAAGACCTTCTGCTTCGTCACCAGCATGGCGCTCTCCAGATCACGAACCGGCGGACCACTTGGCCGGCGCCGCGCGCAGTTTTTCCATCGGGAAATCGGCGATCTCGTCGCACAACTTGAGCAGTGCCTGCGCCGCGCGGTCGATCAGGATCCCGCCGCGCCGCGCGTCGGCCGCCGCGGCGTTGCCGCTCGCGCCCTCGGCACAGATGTCCTGCGCCTGCCAGCCGAAACCGACCGCACCTTCGGGCGTCAGCATGCCGCCCTTGTTCTCGAGCTCCACCGACAGCGGCACAAAATTGGCGGCGTGCTGCATTTTGACCAGATCCGGATACGCGGCGAGCATCACGCTGGTCTCGATCTCGCCGCCGTGGATGCCGTGCTTGCGTTCGTGCGCATCGAACAGGTCGTCCTGCCGCGTGATCCGCGACCACATGGTTCCGACCGCCAGCATGCCGTGACGGATGCGAAGCTCGCGGCACACCACCTCGACGATCTGCGGCTGGCCGCCATGCGAATTGAGGAACAGCATGCGCTCCACGCCGGCGCGATGCACCGAGGCGCCGATCTCGAGCCACACATTGGCGAGCGTGTCGTGCGACAGCGTCAGCGTGCCGGGATAGGCGGTGTGCTCGGTCGACTTGCCGACCGAGGTCGGCGGCAGCACGAGAATCGGGCTCGTCTCGGTCATCATCGACACCGCGCGCCCGACCACCGCCACATTGATCGCGGCATCGACGCAGACCGGAAGATGCGGGCCATGCTGCTCGACCGCACCGACCGGCAGGATCGCGACCACACGGCTGAGGTCGAGGGTCGCGAAGTCCCTCGCGCTCAGGTCCCACCACCAATGCGACGGCAGCTTCGGCCGGGCTGATGTGCTCACGCCAATGTGCTCATGCCAGTGTTCCTGCGGCGACCATCGCCTGCAAGTCTCCCTTGGAAATCTTGCCGGTCGGCGTCATCGGCAGGGCACCGACGGCGCGGATCGAGAGCGGCGAGAGGTCATAGGATAGCCGCGGCGCGATGGCATTTTTCAGCGCGGCGCCATCGAAGCCCGCACCGTCGAGCATGGTGACGAAGGCCACGGGCTTCTGGTCGCCCGAATTGCCGACGCCGATCAGCGCCGCCTGCCTGACGCCCGGCGCCTCGCACAACGCCTCCTCGACGTCGCGCGGATACCAGGCGACACCGTCGACCACGAGCAGCTCGGCGCGGCGGCTGCGGAGCGTGATGAATCCCTCCGCGTCGATGACGCCGAGATCGCCGGTGCGCAGCCAGCCGCCGCGGGTTGCCTCCGCGGTTTTTTCCGGCTTGTCCCAATAGCCCCACATGAACCCGCCGCGGAGCACGATGTCGCCCACCTCTCCGGCCGGCAGGGTGTCGTCATTGGTGCCAAAAATGCGAACCTCCTTGTCCGGCAGCGACGGACCGATCCGTGTCAGATCGGCACCTTGAGGCACGAGCTCCGGATAGCCAAGAGCGACGAACCCGCCCAGCTCGCTTTGGCCGTAGCTTTCGACAATCGGCAGGCGCAGCCGGTCGCGCCAGGCGGCCTTGAGCGTCGGCGGCAGCGGGGCACCGCCGGTCAATGCCATCCGCAGCCGGCCGGGCGAACGGCCGCGCGCTTCGGATTCGCGCAGCACCTCGTCAAGCAAGGTCGGATTGCCGACCAGAACGGTCGCCTGTGCGGCGTCGATCGCGTCCCAGCCGGTCGGCTGCGTCCAGCGGCCCATGATGTTGATGCTGCAACCCGCGGCGAGCGGCGGCAGCAGATTGCCGACGAGCTGGTATGAGCTCGACAGCGCGGTCGGGCCAAACGACACGTCATGGGCGCGCAACTGCAGACGCTCGGCGATGCAGCGCGAGGCGCGAACCGTCGGCTCATGGCAGAGGCAGGCGCCTTTCGGCTTTCCCGTGGTGCCCGACGTATAAGACAGGTGGGCGATGGCGGTTTCATCGCGCGGGTCGGGCGGTGCCTTGAAATCGGCGGCCATCAGATCCGGCAGCGACAGCGCGCCCTCCTGCGGCCCGTCCATGCAGATCAGCGTCTGCACCGCACGGACGGAGCGCTGGGCGCGCATGACTGCGTCGCGCATGTCGTGCGTATAGATCACGACCTTCGGCTCGTGATCCGCCCAGTAATATTCCAGCTCGTCGGCGAACTTGATGTTGACCAGCGCGGCGACGGCGCCGATGCGCCAGGCGCCCAACATCGCCAGCACATAGTCCATCCCGTTGTGGGCCAACACACCGACGCGGTCGCCGCGGCGCACGCCACAGTCATGCAGCGCCCCCGCCATCCGTTCCATGGCGGCGACCGCCTGCGCGTAGGTCAGCGTCTTGTTGCGGTCGACCCAGCAAAAGGCGAGCTTGTCCGGCGCGCGCTCCGCGGCGTCGCTCAGCAATTGATGCATCAACATGACGGCCCCTCGGTTGATCGGCGCGCGGGGCCCGGCTTCCCAGCCAAATCGCCGACGCTCACTCGTCAGTAAAGGCGGCGCGATGCGGGGCGGCCATCTGCTGCCTGCTTATGGGGGATATCGCCGCGCACTTATGCAACGTGTACGGCCCATCGGCCGTCCAGTTCTCCTTGGCCGCCCGGCGGATGATGTCACGCAGCCACTGCTCGAAGGTCGAGTTGTGGGTGCGCTCGTGCCACAGCATGGAGAACTTCATCGACCCGAGCTCCGGCGGGGCCTCGACGATGGCAAGCGGCATGACTGACGCGACGTGGTCGGCGAAGGGGCGTGCGGTGGTCAGAACCAGGTCGTCCCGCGCGATGATGTAGGGGATCATGAAGTATTCAGGGACCGATACCACGATCCGGCGACGCAGATTGAGCTGCGCCAGCCGTCCACTGATCGGGCTCCATTGCGATATCGAGGGCGAGGTCGGCGAGATGTGCGACTGGGCCAGATATGTTTCGAGATCGACACGCGGCAGCTTGGCGAGCGGGTGGGACGGCCGCACCATGCAGACGATCTCGGCTTCGAACAGGGGCGCGGCGCGAAGATTTTCCTCAGGCTCCGGCCAGTTGCCGATGACGAGATCGACCTCGCCGCTCTCGAGGCGGCGCGGCAGCGAGCCGTCGGACGGCACGGCGCTGATCTCCAGCTCGATCCCGGGCGCCTGCTTGCGCAACAGTTCGACCAGCCGCGGGATGAAGAACATGGTCAGGCCGTTGGATGCAACGATGTTCACCCGCCGATGCGTGATCTCGGGGTGGATCTCGTCGCGCCAGTTGGCGACCTGATCAAAGCTCGCAAGCGTCGCGCCGACCGCGGCGGCCATTTCCATGGCCCGCACGGTCGGCACCAGGCTGTTGCCGCTGCGCACCAGCAGCGGATCGCCGAAAATTTCGCGCAACTGGCGCAGCGTGGCGCTCACCGCGGGCTGGGTCTGACCCAACCGCTCGGCGACGCGTGAGACGCTGCGCTCCGTCAGCAGCAACTGCAGGATGCGCAGAAGGCGAATATCGAGCTCACGCCGATCCAAGCCACTCATGAGTCGAATCTTACGCCGGACAAGCCGCAACGCCTAGGGCATCCGCCCGCCGGCCAGGTGCCGACGGGCATGATTCGCATTTCGGGTCGGTCTGGCCGGGCCGTCAAATGCCTTATATTTTTGCAGACCGACGAACCGGTGATCCGATCCGAAGCAGACAAGGTTCGGAAAAAAGGGAAGACCTCTGAGGAAAGGAAGACCTCTGAGGAAAGGAAGACATGGCCCCGCACATCGACGGACCGCTTTATTACGAGACCATGGGCAAGCGCGGGCCGGTGATGGCCTTCGTGCATCCGAACCCGATGGACCAGTCGTGCTGGATCTTCCAGATGGCGCAGATGTCCACCTGGTATCGCTGCATCGCGATCGACCTGCCGGGCTACGGACGGTCGCCGAAGGCGCACACCGGCCTCACCATGGCGGACGTCGCGCAGGCCTGCTGGGAGGCGATCGACGATGCCTACCCCGGCGAGCGCGTGATCCTGGTGGGCTGCTCGATCGGCTCGTCGATGCTGGTCTGGATGCACAACCACCGTCCCGACAAGACGGCGGCGCTGATCATGTGCGGCACCGGCTACAACCCGACCAAGGATTTCATCCCGGGCCGCATCGAGGCATATAAGGAGCGCGGCATCGGCTACCGCTGGGGCTACACCTTCGAGGACTTCAGCCCCGCGTTCCGCGCGACGCCGATGGCGCATTTCTTCGCCGAGCTGTTCACCGAGCGCAACGTGTTCGGCGACGTCGACACCATCATCACCCAGTTCCAGGCCTATGCGCAGCCGGAGCCCGAGGGCCATCACGCCAGGGTCGCCTGCCCGGCCATCATCCTCACCGGCAGCGAGGACAACACCCACCGGAGCTCATTCGCGCTGCAGAAGCGCATCAAAGGCTGCGAGATGCAGATCCTGTACGGCGCCGGCCATGCCTGCCAGATCGAGCAGCCTGCGCTGTTCAACCGCTACATGACCGAGTTTCTGACCGCGCACGGGCTGTTTCCAGGAACGGCACAGCGGGGCTAAGCTTCCGGCGACCGGATCGGTCGGGAGGGCTCGCCGATGGCCGCATTGATGAAGCGCCGTGAACTCCTGTTCGGGCTTGCAGCACTGCCGTCAACACTGCCGTTGGCATCGCGCACCGCCGCCGCCGAGACCTATCCGACGCGTCCGGTCCGCATCCTGGTCGCGACCTCCGCCGGCGGCGGCACCGATCTCGTCGCGCGCTTCATCGCGCAGTGGCTGACCGAGCGGCTCGGGCAACCCTTCGTGGGCCCGGCGGCGGCAACAACATCGGCACCGAGATGGCGGCGCGCGCCCCCGCGGACGGCTACACGCTGTTCATTGGCGAATGCCGTCAACGCCATCAACAGCTCGCTCTACCAGAAGCTCAACTACAATTTCATCGCCGACTTCGCGCCGGTCGCCAACGTCATGGGCACGCCGCTGCTGGTTCTGGTGCATCCCGCGGTGGCGGCGAGAAGCGCCGCCGAACTGATCGCGCTCGCCAAGGCGAGCCCCGGCAAGCTCAACCTCGCATCAGGCGGCATCGGCGCGACCGGCCACATGTCGGCCGAGCTGTTCCAGATGATGGCCGGCATCAAGCTCACCCACGTGCCGTATCGCGGCGAGGCGCCGGCGCTCACCGACCTGATCGCCGGCCAGGCGCAGGTGATGGTTTCGACCACCGGCTCATCGCTGCAATACGCCAAGGCCGGAACGGTGCGCGCGCTGGCGACCACAACCGACGAACGCGTGGCCGAGCTGCCCGAGGTGCCGCCGCTGTCGCAGACCATGCCCGGCTATCACGCCAACGCCTGGAACGGGCTTTGCGCGCCGAAAGGAACGCCTCCCGAGATCATCACCTTGCTCAACAGAGAGGTGAACCTCGCGATGGCCGATGCGAAGATCAAGGAGCGCATGGCGAGCCTCGGCGGCGTCGCGCTTCCGGGCTCGCCGGAGGACTACGGCCGCACGATCGCGGCCGATACCGAGAAGTGGGGCAAGGTGGTGCAGTTCTCCGGCGCGCGGGTGAATTGAGGCGCGCCGCTCGAACGTCAACGCCGCCACAGGGCGATTTGTCTCGCGGCGATTTTCGCCGCGACGATTCCGGCAATCGCGCCTGCGAGCTTGAAGCCCAGATCCGCGATCCGGCCGTGACGGTCGGGGGTCATAAGCTGCAGCACTTCGAGCAGCGTCGCCGTGCCCAGCACGACCACGCCATTCAAAAACGTCTGGCGCGGATAGACCAGGCCGAACAGCAGGCCGATGAACGCATAGGCGGCAAGGTGCTCGACGTGAGCCGCAGACATATGCGGACGCAGGGTCAGTGGAGAAAGCGTTGCGGCGGCCACAAAAGCCAGGCTCGCCCACGGAGCAACGGAAAGAATTCTTTTGATCATCTGAAGCACAGTGTAGGCCGGTGCGGCACGCCTCGACCTGTCCCTTTTGGACGCCATACGGCTCGAAAGAAGTAGGCCATCAGGCGCGGAACCATCAGCCGGCACCGCGCTTGCGCAATATGCCCGAAGAAGAGGCACGTTTTACGCAGCGGACCCGCAGGATTCGCCGCAAATCAGCCTGCGTAATGCGACATAAAAGAAGCTAAATATACAACAGTATACGCCGTATATCTAAGACCACAATTGGCGCGCATGTGACGCTCCATCAGTACAGTGGTGTTCGCCACGGCGACATGCAACTTTGGTACGTAGCTGGCAACTTTAGTACGTAGCTGGGGGTGCAGCTCCAACTCATCTTGTTGAGTCATTAGCGCAGCAGTCTTTGTTCCTAAAGCAGCATCAGTCTTTGTACCCGTAGTAATAGAGTGGTGGCGTCATGAAGCACATCGTATCCACGCTTATCGTTGCGGACGACGAGCTCTCAAGAGCCGGATTGGTCGGCATTCTGGCCGGTGCTCGTTTCAGGCCGATCGCCGCCAAGGGCGGATGGGACGCGATCATCGCCTCCGGCAAGCCAGTGCCCGAAGTCGTCATTCTCATTCTCAGCGGGATGATGACGGATCCGGGAGCGGTTGCCGCCAAGATCGAGCCGATCGCCAAGCAGTCCAAGGTGGTGGTGTTGGCGGACCATTGCGAGGCGCAGCTTGTGCGAAGCGCGATTTGCGCCGGCGCGGCGGCGTTCCTGCCACGCTCCATTTCGGCGGGCGTCCTCGTCCAGACGTTGGACCTGGTGCTGGAGGGGGAAATCATCTTGCCGGCTGCGGTCGCGCGCGAAGTGCTGGCGTGCGCGCAACTCGAATCGGAACGGAACGTCCCCGGCTGTTCCGAGCATTCCGTGTCGACAGAACGCATCGGCCGCCTTTCTTCACGCGAAATCGATATTCTGAAGCGGCTGGTTCACGGCGACTCCAACAAGCAGATCAGCCGGCAGCTCGATATCTCCGAAACCACCGTCAAGGTCCACGTCAAAGCGATCCTGCGCAAGATCCGGGTCTGCAACCGCACGCAGGCGGCGATCTGGGGCATCGACAACCTGTCGAGCCTGGGCAGCACCGTCGGCGCGCCGCCGGCCGCGTCCAAGAGCTTCGGTTCCGAAGCGCCGTTGGTACCTGGCAAAGCGCCGCCGGTGGTTGTCGACACGCCGCGAAACGGACACGCGCGCAGCGTCGCACGATCTTCGGCGGCGTGACGAACACGCCGTCCGGCACCAGCGACACCTGAGGCGAACGACCCGCGAAGTCACCTTCGCGGGTCGTCTGTTTCCGGAAAGATCGGAAGCTGTGGTCTTTCGGGCGCGGCCCGAAACGCGGCGCCCGGTTGCGCCCAGGCGGTCATCCGCTCTGCGAACCGCGCCGGTTGCCGCGCGTCGCAGCGCGATGGCTCCGACACGTCACCAGCCAGAGAGACAGCCGGCAACGATCGTGCGGCGCCTCAGCGGGCGCCGCCACCCTGCAGCACCGCGGGCAGGGTCTGGACGAGAATGTAGAAGTCCAGCCAGAGCGACCAATTGTTGATGTAGAAGGAATCCTGAGCCTTCTGAACCTCAATGTCGCCATTGCTGCGGGCCGAGATCTGCCAAAACCCTGTAAGGCCGGGCCTGATGCTCGCCCTGAGCGCTTGAAATTCCGGATCGAAGGCGCGCATGTGGTACGCCGGGAACGGCCGCGGGCCGACCAGGCTCATATCGCCCCGTATGACGTTCCAGAATTGCGGAAGCTCGTCGAGGCTGCAGCGCCGGACGAAACTGCCGACCAGAGGCAAGATGCGCGGATCGTGCGCGAGCTTGAAGAAGCGCTGCCATTCGGCCCGGGCGCCGGGATTCTGAGCGAGATATGTCTCGAGCCGGCTCTCCGCATCGGCATACATGGTCCGCAACTTCAGGATCCGGATCGACTTGCCGTGACGGCCGACGCGCTCTTGCCGGTAAAAAGACGCTCCGTGACTGGTCAAGGCAATGACACAGGCCAGCACCGCGATCACCGGCATGGAAATCAGCGCCAGCGGAACGGCGAGGCAAAGGTCGATCGCGCGCTTGAGCACCTCGCGGCCCGCGTGCCCCCGGTCGCAACACATTTCAAAGCTGACCGCGTCGCCCAGCATGCGGGGCCGCAGCCCCGGCACGCCGAGATCGGTCGTGTCTTCGATCAGAAGCAGGCGCGGGAATGTCGCGTGCAGCTCCTCCCTTGCAACGGCGCGCGCCA
>JAIESI010000009.1 GCA_019746135.1 Xanthobacteraceae bacterium | reverse complement strand
TCCGTCGGGCCCTACGTCACTGGGCCCGGCGCCTCCCGGCGCTCCATTCCCTCGTTTCGAGGGAGACGGAAAAAGGGAAAAGGGCGGGCCCGGCAGCCCGAAAAAAATGAAGTCGCCGGGCGGCGAAGCGCGCCCGGCGCAGCTCGCAGAGCGAAGCCGGGTCCTTGCTCCGCCGAAGCAACGCCGCTTCGGCTTTGCGAAGCGAGAGCTGGCGCCAAGGCGGAATTGCCGGTGTCGGCCGGCTGCTGGTTTGACAGGTGAATCTGTAATGCATGCGCCCCCCCCCGCGCGGGCGGCGGAGCGCGTTACGCCGCCTGGCGCGGGTCGGTCGAGCAGAACTCCACCAGCACTTCGGCAAGCCGCCGCGTCGCCGGGCTCGCATGCGGCGCGGCCACCAGCGCGATCTCGGTGTTGGTGATCGGCGGAAATCCATCGGCTTTGGTCAGCACGCGATGCTGGGGCAGGATCGCGACGTCGGACAGGATGCTGACGCCGGGCCCGGCCGTCACCGCGGCCTGAATGCCGAACACATTGGGACTCGTGTGGGCCATGTGCCAGCCGCGTTGCGCTCGGCATCCACCTTGTCACACGGCCGGCGGGGACGGCCTGACGGTGGTCAAGGGCGCCGGGGTCTGCTTCATTGCCACGCGATGACGAACTGGACCTGGTCCAACATCGCCGTGGTCGGAGCCGGCGCGCTCGGCTCCTACTTCGGCGGCCTGCTGGCGCGCGCGGGCAACAGGGTGACGCTGATCGGCCGCGCCGGCCACGTGGACGCGATCAGGCGGAACGGGTTGCTGCTGCAAAGCCACGGAACGGACGAACGCATTCCGGTATCGGCCACCACGGATATCTCTTCAGTCCGCGACGCCGGGCTGGTCCTGTTCTGCGTCAAAAGCCTCGACACCGAAACCGCGGCTGCGGCCATGGCGCCGCATCTCGCGCCCGACGCCATCATGTTGAGCCTGCAGAACGGCGTCGACAATCCGGAGCGCATCGGCCTGCACGTGCGCAATCAGGTCGTCCCGGTGCTGGTCTATGCCGGGGCGAACATTCCTGAACCGGGGACGGTCAGGCACACCGGCGGCGGCCAGGTTGTCATCGGCCAGCTCAAGACATTCCGAGCCGGTGCCGAGCCGGACCGCGGTCTGCTCGCCGGCATCGCCGCCCTGTTCGCCGGCGCGGGCGTCACCGTCAAAGTCTCGGACGACATCGAGGCCGATCTCTGGATCAAGCTTTTGATGAACTGCACCTACAATGCGATCTCGGCGCTCGGCCGGTCGGCCTATGGCCGGATGGTGGCGACGCCCGAGGTGAACGCCGTCATGCGCGAGGCCGCAGGCGAAGTGGCCGCGGTCGCCAAAGCCAGGGGCATCCGGCTGCCGGACGACATCGTCGAAACCGCGATGAAGCTCGCCGACGCCATGCCGCAGACCATGTCTTCGACCGCGCAGGATATCGCGAAAGGCCGTCCGACCGAGGTTGCCTATCTCAACGGCTACGTCATGCGTCAGGGCGAGAAGCTTGGAACAGCGACGCCGGTCAATCGGACGCTGAATGCGCTGATCGAATTGCTGGAGCAGTCCGGGGCGGACCGCTGACGGCGGGAAGCAAGGGGGGTGACGTGAGCGGATCGACGATCAAGCGTCGCGATTTTCTGGCGCTGGGCCTCGCGGCCGCGGGCCTGCCCGCGACGGCGGACGCGGCACCCTTTTCGAAACGCAAATTTCCCAACAAGCCGATCCGGGTGGTCGTTCCCTTTACGCCCGGCAGCGGGACTGATTTCGTCGGCCGGCTGTGGGCCGAGACGGCGCGGGCGCATCTCGGCACGCTCGTCATCGACAACCAGAGCGGAGGCGCCGGCGCGCTCGGCGGCGCGTCGGCCGCGAAGGCCAAGCCGGACGGCTACACGCTTCTGGTGGCGCCCACCACCGCATTTGTTCTGGAGATGCTGCTCAAGCGGCGGCCGCTCTACAATCCGGTCAAGGAGCTTGCGCCGGTCTCAAGTCTCGCCATCTCGGCCTTCGTGATGGCGGTCAATCCTGCGCTGCCCGTCGGGTCGCTGAAGGAGCTCGCGGCCTATGCGGCGGCCCATCCGCAAAAGGTGACCTTCGGTTCGGCGGGCATCGGCTCGATGGGCCATCTCACCGGCGAGATGTTCAAGTCGCTGACGAAGACGCCAAGCATCGTTCACGTGCCGTATCGGGGCAGCAATCAACTGATCACCGACACCGTCGGCGGGCAAATCTCCATGCTGATCATGCCCGCGACCGATCAGGTGCTCGAGCTGCACAAGTCGGGCAAGCTCAAGATCCTTGCGGTCACCAGCCCCGGCCGCCTGCTGATCGCTCCGGAGATTCCGACTGCGGTCGAGTCGGGCGTTCCGGACCTGGTCGTGTTCGTGTTCATCGGCCTGTTTGCGCCGCGCGGGACGCCGAAGGCGATCCTCGAGCAGATCAGCCAGGCGTCGCGTGCCGCCATGGCGGACCAGGCGTTCCAGCGAAAGCTCGTCGACGCAGGCTACCGGCCGGATCCGGAGTCCACGCCCGAGAGAGTCCAGCAGTACATTCAGTATGACCTCGGGCGCTGGGGGCCGCTGATCAAGGACATCGGACTGAAGCTGGATTGATCGCGCCGTCTGCAACCTGGTCCCGCGGCGGCCCAGCGCCCGTTTAACCATAACAACCTTGGGTCGCGCTTCTTCTCATGGTTGTGCTAATCTCTCCTCTCGCCCGCCGGGCGAGGGGGGAGACAAAAATGCGTTGTGTTGCGTTGCTGGCCTGCGGGCTGGCCTTGAGCGGGTGTGCTTCGATCACCCGCGGATGGAATGAGCAAATTCAGTTCTCGTCGAATCCGCCGGAGGCCAATGTCAGGACATCGACCGGCTTCCAGTGCGTCACGCCCTGCACGTTGCAGGTCGGGCGCAAGGACGAATTCACCGCGGTGTTCTCGAAGGCCGGCTACATCAGCCAAGAGGTGCCGGTTCGAACGCAGCTTGCGGGCGCAGGAGCGGCGGGCTTTGCCGGCAACGTTCTCGTCGGCGGCGTTGTCGGCATGGGGGTGGATGTGGCGAGCGGAGCGGCTCTCGAGCATTGTCCCAATCCGGTCGGCGTAACGCTGCGGCGCGCCGGCAGCAAAGAGCCACCTGCCAATCCCGGTGCGCACTGCCAGCCACCCGCCGACCCAGCGGTCGTCGCCGCAGCGCGCGATCAAATCAATTGAAGTGAAATTGTGCGAGCAGGCGCGCGCTGAACGTGGCGACGCCGGTCAGCCGGACGCGCAACGCTCTGCTCCATCGGCTTGAGCGCACGGACCGTCCGCAGAAAACCGGACTGACTCTTCCGTCGAAGCCCCCTGCCAAGCTCGACCGGAGGTGCCAGTTCAACGCCTGCGCCGACCTGCGTCCTCAGGTGTTGCCACCGGACGGCCGTCATAAAAATTGTTTGGGGTGCAGAACCCGCCCACGCCCGAAACGGCCGCGCGGCATTGCTCGATCGTCATAAAATAGCAATTTGTGCCGCCGCCACCAGCGCCGCCGCCACTGTACACCGCACACCAGCGATAGGGATCGGCCTTTGCACTCTCCGCCAACGACACGGCGGCGACGAACGCCATCGTCACAAGTATCCTTTGCATGGGACACTCCGGGTCAGCATCACTGCGCCAGCCCGCGCCGTCGCGAAGACCGTTGGGACATGCGTCGTCGACGCATACTTGCGCGCGCCGCACGGGGAGCAGCGTGTGCAAGCGTGCAGCCGGTCACCAATAGTACCGCCGGTAGAAGCGCGGCCCGTAGTAGCCGTAGCGCGCCCCATAGTAGCCGTAGCGCGTCCCGTAGTAGCCGTAGCCTGCCCCGTAATACCCGTAGCGCGCCCCGTAATAACGGGGTCCGTAGTAGCCGTAGTAGCGCGGGCCGGCGTAGGCGTAGTAGGGCCCGCCGTAATAGGCCGGACGGTAGTAGCCGTATCCGTAGGGGGCGTAGCCGTATCCGTAGGCGGGATAGCTGAACGCTGCGCCGGCGAGCAGGCCGACTGCGATGCCGGCACCAACCCAGCAGCCAATGCATCGCGCTTCCGCGCGACCCGGCTGCATGAGTGTTGCGGCTGCAATGCCGGCAGCCGCGACGAGCGTGAGCAGATATTTGCGCATGACTGTCTCCATCCTGTCGGGATGCTCGTGATCAAGCATCTCGGAATCCAACGATCAGCAAGAGCCAGCAGCACGATGCTATCCTTCTTTGTCGGTGGAGCGAAAGATTGCTCCCGGGCGCTCGCACGGATTTGATCGGGAAATAATGGGCGGTGCGGGAGCGGACGTGCGGCGGATATGCCGAAATCAACCGATCTTGCCCCGCTCCATCGTGTCCCAGTCGTGCGTCGGCAACACGACGCCGGCGCGGCGGCCGATGTCGGCGAGCGCCCGCCGCATCTTCTCCAGGTCGTAATAGATGCCCGGCGGGATCGCCTGCCCGATGTTGAGATCGACCTTGCGGGCGATGTCGCCGACGATCGCGGCGGTGCCGCTCGCCGTCTGCACGTAGATGCACTGATGCCCCGGCGTGTGCGAGTCTGCATAGAGCACGCAGTCGAGGCCCGGCAGCAGCGTCACATCGCCCTCGATCAGATCGACCCGGTCCCACAGCGGATCGACCAGTTCGGCGACGTCGGCGCGGTCGTAGAACAGGCTCTTGCC
Organism: Xanthobacteraceae bacterium; assembly: GCA_019746135.1. Classification (GTDB taxonomy): domain Bacteria; phylum Pseudomonadota; class Alphaproteobacteria; order Rhizobiales; family Xanthobacteraceae; genus Z2-YC6860. Next base: position 9,974 of record JAIESI010000009.1, on the reverse strand, counting down.
GCCGATCGAAAGCGCAGAAGGTCCCATCGGTGCGGCGGCTGCCATCAGCTCGGTGCGCTGCACGACGATGCGCGCGCTGGGAAGCTGCGCGCACTGGCCGGCATGGTCGTAGTGCAGGTGCGTCAGGATCAGCGTCTTGACGTCCGCAGGCTTCACGCCGTGCAGCGCGAGCTGCGCGTGAAGCGACTGCTCGGGCGAGCATGCGTGCGGGCCGAGCCGGTGCACGTCGACGGCGCGCTTGGGATCGCGCATGCCGCAATCGACCACGACCGGCTCACCGCCGGGCGATATCAGCAGGAAGCCCAGGATCGGCACGCTGGAGCGGCCGCGATCCGTCGACAGGCTCCAGAACACGTCGAGGACGTTCGGCACCTCGGCTTCGCCGAGCAGGAGCGGGCGGATGCGCCAGTTCATCGAGCCCCCCGTTCGCAGCACCCGGCGTTGCTATTCGGTCGGCTGGATGTTCGCCGCCTTGCCGACCTCGTCCCACTTCCTGATCTCGTCGCGCACGAAGGCTGCGAACACCCCGGGCTTGCTCGCCACCGGCTCCGCGCCTTCGCCGGCGATGCGGCGGCCGGTTTCGGGGTCGGCATACATCGCCGCGGCTTCGACCTGCAGGCGGTCGACGATCTCCTTCGGCGTGCCCGCCGGCGCGAACAGCCCGAACCAGTTCAGCACCTCGTAGTCCTTGACGCCGGCCTCGGAGATCGACGGCACGCCGGGCAGCGCCGGCGCGCGCTTGAGCGAGGTCACGCCCAGCGCGCGCAGCTTCCCCGCCTCGATATGCGGCTTGGCCGACGCCACGTTCGACACCATCGACATCACGTGACCGGCCAGTGTGTCGGACATCGCCGGTCCCACGCCCTTGTACGGCACATGCGTCACATCGATGCCGGTGCGGAATTTGAGCAGCTCCATGGCGAGGTGAAGATTGCTGCCGACTCCGGCCGATGCATAGTTGATCTTGCCGGGCTGAGCCTTGGCCGCGGCGATGTACTCGGCGAGCGTTTGCATCGGCTGCGAGGCGTGCACCACCAGCACATTGGGCACCGACACCATCTGCGTCACTGGCGTGAGATCGCGCAGCACGTCGTACGGCAGCTTCTTGTAGACCAGATGGTTGATGGTGATGGTGCCGGCGCCGAGGAGGAGCGTGTAGCCGTCGGCCGGGGAGCGCACCACCGAATCGATGCCGAGCACGTTGCCCGCACCGCCGCGGTTCTCGATATAGAACTGCTGGCCGAGCTTGCTGCTCAGGTGCTGTGCGAACATCCGCGCGGTGGAGTCGGCGGTGCCGCCCGCCGCGGTTGGCACCAGAATCTTCACCGGCTTGTTCGGCCAGTTCGATTGCGCCTGCGCGCCGAAAGGCGCTGCGAGGCATGCGCTCAGAACCGCGGTGGCCGCGAGGGCAACACGAAGCATGGACGCTCTCCCACTCTGTTGTCTTGCGCGGCCCGTTCCCGGGCTTCGCTTTATTCGGCCTGGATATTGGCAGCCTTGGCGATCCGCGACCACTTCTCCAGATCGGATTTGATCAGCACCGCGAAGTCCTCCGATCCGCCGCCGATCGGCTCGGCGCCGTCCTGGGCGAGGCGCTCGCGCACATCCTGCGTGCGCAGCGCGTCGGCGATCGCCGCCTGAAGCCTGACGGTCACCGGCTGCGGCGTCCCCGTCGGTGCGAGCACGCCATACCACTGCAGCGCCGAATAGCCCGGCACGCCGGCCTCGGCGACCGTCGGCACGTCGGGCAGCGCCGCGACGCGCTTCGGCCCGGAAATCGCGAGCGCGCGGAGCTTGCCCGCCTCGATCAAGGGCTTGGCAGTGAGGAGATTGGAGAACAGCGCCGCGATGCGGCCGCCCAGCACCTCGGTCATCGCCGGGCCGGTGCCGCGGAACGGCACGTGCTGCAGGTCGATTCCGGTCATGTGCTTGAGCAGCTCCATGCTCATGTGCGGCGAGGAGCCTGCGCCGGCCGAGGCGTAGTTCAGCGTGCCGGGCTTGGCTTTGGCGAGTGCGATCAATTCCTGCAGCGTCTTCGCTGGCACGTCGGGATGCACCACCAGCACGTTGGAGATCCCGGCGACCTGGGTGATCGCCGAGAAGTCCTTCGACGGGTCATAGCGCGCCTCTTTGGTCACCGCCGGCAGCACCGCGATCGTGCTCGGGCTCATCAGCAGCGTGTAGCCGTCGGCGGGCGAGTTCTTCACCGCCTCGATGCCGACGATACCGCCGCCGCCGCCGCGATTCTCGACGAAGAAGTTCTGTCCATCCTTCGACAACTTCTGCGTCAGAACCCGCGCCAGAATGTCGGTGCCGCCGCCCGGCGCGGAATTGACGATGATCTTCACCGGCCGCGACGGGTAGTCGGACTGTGCCGCCGCCTCGGATGCGAATGCGATCAGGCAAGCCAGAGCGAGCCAGATGTTCCGGCGGGTCATTGCCGTCCTCCCGTGTGTTGTCGCTGCCGTTTCTTGTGCGTCGAACGGCCCTGCTCGTCCTCGCAGCCTACTTGCTGAAGCGCGCGGTGTAGCTCGTGTTGTCGAAGCCCTGTTCCGTCACCCATTTCGCCACCTCATGGTGGTGCGCGAACCAGACGTCCTTCTGGCTGCGGAAATATTCCAGGATCTGCCGGAACACCGCCGTCATCGCCGGCCGTCCGCCGAAATGGCTGTGCACGCCGAGGTTCATCAGCGCGCCGGGCTCGCAGGCGTGCAGATAGTCGAACATCTCCTTGTAGACCTCGAAGTAGACCTTGGGGCTCGCGCGCAGCGTCCGGTTGTCGACGAAGTCGCTCCACGGGATCATCAGCATCTTCCCGGCCTTGGTCGCGCGCCAGTAGGGCACGGTGGCATCGAGCGCGTCCGAGCACCAGGCGAGCTTGGCCTCGGCGAGATATTCGAGCGTGTTCTCGGACCAGCCGTAGATCGGCGTCACCCAGCCGGTTGGGCGCTTGCCCGCGGTCTTCTCGATCAAGTCCAGCGTTTTCTTGATGGTTTCGCGCTCGCGGTCGGCGTTCATCGAGAACAGCGTCTGGTCCTGCAGATAGCCGTGCCCCGCCACGTCGTGGCCCGCCTTGGCGAAGGCCGAGACGGCTTCGGGCCACACTTCGCAACTGCGGCCGTTGCAGAACAGCGTTGCCGGAATGGCGAGGTCGTTGAGATTGCGCGACAGCCGCCAGATGCCCTCGTTGCCGCCGAACTGCGACCAGTTGATGCCGGCGACGTCCCTGGAGCCGGGCGGCAGCGGTGTGGTCCGCGGGAAGTAGGTGGGCGATTTCCCCTCGCTCCAGGTCTCGAGCAGCACGCTGACGACCACAGCCACGCGGTGGCCCTTCGGCCAGGCGAGCGCTTCCTTGCTCATACGTTCCATCTCCCACTCGACTAGAGCATGATCCCGAAAAGTGTGAAGCGGTTTTCGGAAAAGATCATGCTCAAACAAGAAGCTTTTGGCGATTCCTGACATGACGGAGGTTCATGAGTCCATGCCGTCCGGCGTGACAATGCGTACGCTGTTGGTCACTATGCCGGAATGTCCGGGTCGCCAAAAAATCCAGCCGCTCAACCCTTCGTCTTCGTGACGCCGCTCTCCGGCCATCAGCTTTTGTCGGACTCGCTGCTCAACAAAGGGACGGCGTTCACCGATCCGGAGCGCGACGAATTCGAGTTGCATGGGCTCTTGCCGCCGCGGGTGGCGACGCTGGACGAGCAGGTGTCGCGCCGGCTGCAGGTGCTGCGCGGCTTTGCCACCGATCTCGAGCGCTATTCGTTCCTGCGCGAATTGCAGGACACCAACGAGACCGTGTTCTACGCGCTGCTTACACGCAACATCGAGGAGTTGCTGCCGATTGTTTACACGCCGACGGTCGGCGCCGCCTGCCAGAATTTCAGCCAGCTGTTCCGCAAGCCGCGCGGACTGTTTCTCAGTCTGCCGCACCGAAAGCGGATCCGGCAGATCCTCGCCAACCCGTATTTCGACAAGACCGAGGTGATCGTCGTCACCGACGGTGAGCGCATCCTCGGTCTCGGCGACCAGGGCGCCGGCGGCATGGGTATTCCGATCGGCAAGCTCGCGCTCTATACGGCCTGCGGCGGCATCCATCCCTGCACCGCGCTGCCGATTCTGCTCGACGTCGGAACCGACAATGAGGAGCGCCTGGCCGACCCGCTCTATGTGGGCTTGCGGCGCGAGCGGGTGCGCGGTGCGGAATACGACGATTTCGTCGAGGAGTTCATCACCGCGGTCAGCGAGCGCTGGCCGCATGTGCTGCTGCAATGGGAGGACTTCGCCAAGTCCAACGCCACGCGGCTTCTCGATCGCTATCGCGATCGGCTCTGCTCGTTCAACGACGATGTCCAGGGCACCGCCGCGGTCGCGACCGGCACGCTTCTGTCCGCGATTGCCGTCACCGGCGTGCCGCTGACCGAGCAGCGCATCGCGATCTTCGGCGCGGGGTCGGCGGGCTGCGGCATCGCAGGCCTGCTCAAGGCGGCGATGGTCGAGGCGGGTCTCAGCGATAAGGAGGCGGCCCGGCGCTTCTACATGGTCGATCAGGACGGGCTGCTGGTCGAGGGCATGAACTCGATCGTGCCGTTCCAGGCGCCGTTCGTGCAGGATCGCTCGGTGTGCGCATCCTGGCCGCTGGAGCATTCCGGCCGGGTCGCGCTGCAGGACGTTGTACGGAACGCGAAGCCTTCGACGCTGATCGGCGTGTCCGGCCAGCCCGGGTCGTTCTCCGAGCCGATCGTGCGCAGCATGGCCGAGATCAACCGCCGTCCGGTGATCTTCCCGCTGTCAAACCCGACCTCGCGCGCCGAAGCGACGCCGGCCGACATCCAGCGCTGGAGCGATGGCCGCGCCGTGGTCGGCACCGGCAGTCCGTTTCCACCGCTGATGCGCGACGGCCGCCCGTTCAAGGTCGACCAGACCAACAACTCTTATATTTTTCCCGGCGTCGGTCTCGGCGCGATTGCGGTGCAGGCGAGCCGTGTCACCGATACGATGTTCATGGCGGCGGCCAAGGCGCTCGCGGCCATGTCGCCCGCGAAGGCCGACAGCGGCGGCAACCTTCTGCCGCCGGTCACGGCGCTCCGCGAAATCTCGGTTGCGGTGGCGCGTGCCGTCGCGGTGCAGGCGCTCAACGAGGGGATCGCCTGCGATATCGCCGAAGACGAGATCGACGCTGCCATCGCCGCGAAGATGTGGACACCGCGATATCTGCCGTACCGGCGGAGCAGCTAAGCCAACAAACAGGAGGAAACAACCATGGCGGACCGCAGCAAGCATCCGATCGTGCATTTCGTCGGCAGCATTCCGCTGCCCGACAGCGAGACCGTGTTCCGCACGCTGTCGAAGGCGACGGGGCGGCATCTGATCCGCCTGCCGGACGGAGAGACCGGCATCCGCAAGAGCTGGATCAAGTTCATCCAGGACGTGCTGGCCGGCAACTCCGCGATCGAGCTGGCCAAGGACGTGCCGCCGTTCAAGTTCACCCAGTGGGACGGCAAGGTGGTGCGCGAGATTCCGCGGCTGCGGGTGAAGCCTGGAGCTGCGATCGATCCATCGACGTTCGACACCGGCTATGCCGCGATGGCGATCGAGTCCTGGGCCACGTTCGAGCGCTTGCAGAAGGCCGGCGACATTCCCGCCGGCGTCAAATTCCAGATCTCGATCCCGACGCCGATCGCGCCGACCTACAACAACATGCTGCCGGCCGACCGGCCGAAGCTCCTGCCGCCGTTGACGCAGCATTTCATCGACGAAGTGGGCAAGATCGCCAAGGCGCTGCCCAACGACCGCATCGCCATCCAGTGGGACGTCTGCCAGGAGGTGCTGGCCTGGGAGAACTACTACGAAAAGGGCCCGGTCGATTTCCGCACCGAGACCCTCGACGTGCTGGCGCAGATCGGCGACGGCGTGCCGGCGCCGATCGAGCTTGGCTATCACCTCTGCTACGGAAGTCCGGCCGACGAGCATATGGTGCTGCCGAAGGACTCGGGCATCATGGTCGAGATCGTCAACGCGGTGGCCTCGCGCGTGAAGCGGCCGATCCAGTTCTTCCATCTGCCGGTGATCAAGGCGCGCACCGACGATGCCTATTACGCGCCGCTCAAGAACCTGAAGTTGGGCCAGGACACCAAACAGGACACCGAGCTTTATCTCGGCCTGATCCATCACAACGACCCCGACGGCGACAAGACGCGGTTTGCCGCGGCGCGCCGTCACGCCCGCGTCGACGGCATCAGCACCGAGTGCGGCATGGCGCGCGGCGATCCCGCGCGGCTGCCGGCGCTGCTCGCGTCGCACGCGCGGCTGGTGGAGAGCGTGGGGTAGTCGACGGTCACCGCAAATAGGCATGGCAGGCCACCCTGGTGACGCGCGAGCCCATTGACGCGGTGCCGTGGCGGAAGTCTCACGCAAGTCCACGGCGTATCGCTCTATCGCATCGATGCGCGGGTCAAGCCCGCGTATGACGGCGGAGAGAGCGGTGCAAACGAGCTGGAAACGGCGCGAGGCGGTGCCAGTTCGGGCGTCCTATTTCTGCTCCGGCGCGAACGCCTTGGCATAGCGCTCTGCAATCTCCGACGGCGTGGCGCCGATCTGCGCCACCACCTTTTCGATCTGGGCGGCCGGCACGAAATCGAACTCCATCCTGGCCTTGTGCATCTCGGCCAGGAATTCCTTGTCCCGCGCCAGCGCCTCGAACGCCCTGCGCAGCAGTGCAACGCGCTCCTTGGGCACCCCGGGCGGCGCGGCGAGCGGCCGCGCCGCGGTCTTCTGGGTGAAATGCAGCTCCATCACCTTGCGGTCGGCGGCGTTCTTGATGAATTGCAGCGCGTTCGGCAGCGCGCCCAGCTCCGGCGCGTTCTTCGGCGCGCCCTGCATCAGCAGCGTCACCTTCTTCTCGGCGAGCCATTGCGGGCGCACCGCCTTCAGACTCGACCATGACCAATCGGCGATGCCCTGCACCTCGCCGCGCTCAACCGCGTGCGCGACCTGCTCCGTGCTGCTGTAGCCGATGCGGACCTTGAACTTGGTGCCGATCAGCGAATTGTAGACCCGCGCCGTGGTCTCGGGATCGGCGCCGGCGATGCCACCGACGGTCAGTTCGTGGTCGAACAGGTCCTGCGTGCGCTTGTGCGGGGCGGTGTGCCAGGCGAGCGTCACCGCGGTTTCGCTGTTGAAGCTGCCAAGCCATTGGAACTTGCCGATCTCGAAGCGGGCGCTGGCCGGATTGATCAATTTGGCGAGCAGGATGGTACGCTGCAGCAGCGCGATCGTCGTACCGTCCTTCATCGCCGTGCTGTAGGTCATGTTGGCCGCGGTGATTCGCGACGGGATGTTCTGCACCAGGACCGATGGGTTGCCGGGGATATGCCGGCCGAGATGACGCGCTGCGACCCGCGCCTGGAGATCGTAGCCGCCGCCCGCGCCCGCGCCGACCAGCAGCGTCAGCTGCTTGCCGGCGTAGAAGTCATCGGCGCGCGCCTGCGGCGCACAAAAGACGAGCAGCAGCGCTGCAACGGCGGCATGACGGAATAGCACGGTCCGATGCCCGATCTCTGATGCCATAGCGTTCCCCGGCAGCGATCGACTATCGCGCATTCGTGCGCGTATGCCTACGCTTGACCGCCGCGGATGAGTGCGGCCTTATCGCTCACCAAAACAGCCTGACGAATGATCTGGGAGGCATCCGTTGAAAGCGATTGTCGTCCGCGAGTTCGGCCCGCCGAGCGTGATGAAGTTCGAGGAGGTGCCGACGCCGGAGCCGGGGCCGGGCGAAGTGCTGATCAAGGTCCATGCGGTGTCGGTCAACCGCACCCTCGACACCGTGGCGCGCGCCGGCAAATACGCCCGGCGCGTGAGCCTGCCGATGACGCCTGGCGTCGATCCTTCCGGCATCATCGTCAAGGTCGGACCGGACGTCACCGCGCGCAAGGCGGGCGACCGCGTCACCGTGCAGCTTCGCTCCGGCAACGACAGCAGCGCCGACAACATCCGCAACCTCGGACTGCACGTCTGGGGCGGCTATGCCGAATACGTGCGCTGCGAGGCGAGCCGCACCGCGATCGTGCCGGAGGGCCTCGACTTCGCCACCGCGACGGTGGTGTCGCGCCATGCGCCGACTGCGTTCACGCTGCTGCGCGACAAGGCCAAGGTCGCGCCGGGCGAATGGGTGCTGGTGATGGGCTCGGCCGGCGGGCTCGGCTCGGCCGGCGTGCAGGTCGCGAAGTATCTCGGTGCCAGGGTGATCGCGGCAGCGGGCAGCGCCGAGCGCGTCAAGGTCGGCCTCGATCTCGGCGCCGATGCCGGCGTGGACTACCGCGGCCAGAACCTCACCATCGAGGCGATGCGGATCACCGAAGGCAAGGGCGTCAACGTGGTGTTCGAGAACATCGGCGATCCCGATCTGTTCCCCAAGGCGCTGGCGTCGATGGCGCGGCGCGGGCGTCTCGTCACCGCCGGCGGCCACGGTGGCGGCATCGTGCCGGTCGACATCAACCGGCTTTATCAGAACCACCTCAGCATCATCGGTGCGACCGGCGAGACGCCGGACGACGTGACGCTGAGTCTGAAGGCCGCAGCCGAAGGCAAGTTCAAGGCATTGATCGACAAGATCATGCCATTGTCGCAGGCGGTGCAGGCGCACGAGTGGGTGGAAAGCCGCGGCGGGCTCGGCAAGATCATTCTCGATCCGACCATGACGTGAGCGCGCGCCTGCCCGGCGATTTGCGGCGCTCCATTAAGTAAATTTAACGTCGAGCATATCCGTCTCGTCCTCCGGGCGGAGGAAGAAAACTTTTGCTGCGCCATGTATCGAATGAGTCAATTGCGTGATCGATGCCGCGTGGCGCGGTCATCAACATGTCTTGACCGGTGGCCGCGTACCGTCGGCCGTGTCGTCCATCGCGCTACGCCGAAAAAAACGAAACACGACCTGCTGGGAAGAAGCGCACGAGGCGGACGCCTCCATGACGAAACCACCGAAAGGTTTGAAACCATGAGGACCATCGCCAAACTGACCGTCGGCGCTGCGATCATGCTCGCGCTTGCCGGTCCTTCGCTCGCCGCCTCGCGCCAGCGCGCTGTCATGTCCGGCGACGTCAATACAGTCCGCACCTATGGCGACCTCGATCCGGCCAATCCGCCGTATCGCGGCTCTGGCGTGAACGTGCGGCGTTACTGGGGTGGCGTCGACAACACCGGACACCCCTATCAGGTCGCACCGGGACAGAACCTGCCGTATCCGGACCGGCCCTACGGCGATCCGGACATCGACTGATCGAACCCGCCAGGAAAGATGGACCCCGGCGGCAATGCCGGGGTTTCTTATCTGGAAGTTTTTCGAGGTTTGTTCCGCATTGCTGCCAATGTGCGTTTTCGCGCATCACCGCATCAACATGTTTTGACTCGGTATTCCGCGCGCCGCCGCGCGCACTATCTGCGCCGTGTCAGACAAGAAACGGGTGTGAAAACTTTCGGGGAAGAATCGCTTTCGGTTGGATCTTGAGTGTGACGCAACCACTGAAAGAGATGAACATGAACATTCGAAAGTTCTCGATCGTTCTTCTTGCGGGCATCGCCACTCTGGTCACGGCCATCGAGCCGTCGCTGGCGGCGCAGCGCAAGCAACGCGCCTACGACGCCTATGCGAGCGGCGCCGTGACCGATCGCAGCGGGGCCTACTACTTCGGCCCGGGCAGCCGCGGCTACAACGCCTATGCGAGCGGCGGCTCCTACAGCGCGGGCCCGGTGCGCAGCCAGGCGCTGACCCCCGCCCAGCACAATTACAACCGTTACAACTACGGCCAGAACCTTCCCTATCCGGACCGCCCCTACGGCGATCCCGGCAGCTGGTAACGCGCAAAAGAAAACCCCGGCAGGGATGCCGGGGTTTTTGCCTTGGTGCGCCCGGCATGGGCATCGACTTGGAGGTGGAAGTCCTCTCGTGAGCTGGTCACAGTGAGCGAAGCGAA
>JAIESI010000184.1 GCA_019746135.1 Xanthobacteraceae bacterium | reverse complement strand
TCGGCCTTCTTGCCGGCGCCGTTGACGATGGTGGTGTTCTCCTTGTCGATCATCACCTTCTTGGCGCGGCCGAGCATGGAGATGTTGACGTTCTCGAGCTTGATGCCGAGGTCTTCCGAGATCGCCTGGCCGCCGGTCAGGACCGCGATGTCCTGCAGCATGGCCTTGCGGCGGTCGCCGAAGCCCGGAGCCTTCACCGCCGCGACCTTGAGACCGCCGCGGAGCTTGTTGACCACGAGCGTGGCGAGTGCCTCGCCCTCGACGTCTTCGGCCACGATCAGCAGCGGCTTGCCGGTCTGCACCACGGCCTCGAGCAGCGGCAGGAGCTCCTGCAGGCCCGAGAGCTTCTTCTCGTTGATCAGGATGTAGGCGTCGTCCATCTCAACGCGCATCTTGTCGGCGTTGGTGATGAAGTAGGGCGAGATATAGCCGCGGTCGAACTGCATGCCCTCGACCACGTCGAGCTCGGTCTCGAGGCTCTTCGCCTCCTCGACCGTGATCACGCCCTCGTTGCCGACCTTCTTCATCGCGTCGGCGAGGAAGCGGCCGATTTCGTTGTCGCCGTTCGCCGAGATCGTGCCGACCTGGGCGATTTCCTCGTTGGAGGTGATCTTCTTCGAGTTCTTCTTGAGGTCCTCGACGATGGCCTCGACCGCGAGGTCGATGCCGCGCTTGAGGTCCATCGGGTTCATGCCCGCGGCGACCGCCTTCGAGCCTTCCTTGACGATGGCCTGGGCGAGCACGGTGGCGGTGGTGGTGCCGTCGCCGGCGACGTCGGACGCCTTGGACGCGACCTCGCGCACCATCTGTGCGCCCATGTTCTCGAACTTGTCCTCAAGCTCGATTTCCTTGGCGACGGTCACGCCGTCCTTGGTGATGCGCGGTGCGCCGAACGACTTGTCGAGCACGACGTTGCGGCCCTTCGGGCCGAGCGTCACCTTGACGGCATTGGCCAGAATGTCGACGCCGCGCAGCATCTTGTCGCGCGCGTCGACCGAGAATTTGACTTCCTTGGCAGCCATTGTTGCTTACTCCGTGAAATGTCTGATTGGCGGTCGCCTTAGGCGGCCTTCTTTTTGGCGGCCGGCTCGTCGATCACGCCCATGATGTCGGACTCTTTCATGATCAGGAGATCCTGGCCGTCGATCTTGACCTCGGTGCCGGACCACTTGCCGAACAGCACGCGGTCGCCGACCTTGATGTCGATCGGAATGAGCTTGCCGGCCTCATCGCGGCCGCCCGGGCCCACCGCGATCACTTCGCCCTGCGAAGGCTTCTCCTGCGCGGTGTCGGGGATGATGATGCCACCGGCCGTCTTCTCATCGGCGGTGACGCGCTTGACGACGACGCGGTCGTGAAGCGGACGAAACTTCATGGGTATCCTCCATGTGGTTGGACAAACTTAAGTTTTTGCAGGAAGGGCACTGGAAGAAATTCCCCGTGGCACCCTTCAAGGCCGCGAGATAAGCGGCCATGACCCTCCGGCAAGAGGGACGTGGGAATTTTTTAGCACTCAACGGATCGGACTGCTAGCAGCACAAAAAGGCAACGTGTCGGGCTTGTCAGCAATCTTGCCGAAATGCTGCTAATGCATTGATTTTAGGAACATATTTCCACTTTTGTGCTTGTCTTGGAGAGCGGGAGGCTCACAATCGATTCGCCGGATTTGGAGATTCGGACATGCCTTCAAAGGACTTGGCCTCTAGGGACTTTGCCTCAAAGGACTTCCAGCGTCAGATGAGCGGTTACGGGCTGACGACCGCGCAAATTCTGTACCGTCGGCCGGACCATCGGTGGCTGCTGCAGACCTATGTCTGGCAGAATTACGACCTGTTCCCGAAATTTCCCGAGCTGCAGCGCTTCCTCGCCTTCTGGGTGGAGAAGCTCGAAGGGCCGTTGTATTCGGTCACGGTGGCCCATTCCCGGCTGATCAAGCCGGCGGAGCTGCGGGCCATCGGCAGCGAATTCCGGCTGCATTAGCACCGGAAGCAGGGTCTCGTCCGGATGGGTCGGACCGCACCCTTGGAGTGGGGCGGGGCCGCGCCAGGCGTGTTTTCCGCGGGATTTTGTGCTGCCGGCAGGCAGAAAACGCTAATTTAGCTGTGTGCGAATCGCCGAAGCCCTGTTTTTATAGCGTTTTCTGCACATAAGGTGCCCCCATCATTCACCCCAATGGAGTCGAGATGTCTGCCTATATGACGAAATCGCAACTGGTCGCGAAGATCGCGGAGCTCCAGGAGATGGCCAAGAAGGACGTGTCGGGCATGATCGATGCCCTCGCCGAGGTCGGCTACAAGGAGCTGAAGAAGAACGGCGTGTTCGTCGTTCCCGGCTTTGCGAAGTTTGTTGTCATCAAGAAGCCGGCGACGAAGGCCCGCGTGGGAAAGAACCCGTTCACCGGCGAAGAGATGACGTTCAAGGCCAAGCCCGCGCGCAAGATCGTCCGCGCCCGGCCGGTCAAGGCCGCCAAGATGGCGGTGTGAGATCTCAACGATCCGAGGATGAAGGGCCCCGCAAGGGGCCCTTTGTTTTGGTGTGTGGCCGATCGCAACTGCATCGGCAGCCTCGTGTCCCGGTCGCATCGCGGCACGAAGTGACGCGATGCAGACCCGGGACCCCGGTTTCGTTTTTTCGCTGAGAGCAACCGGGGCCCCGGATCAGCGATGCAGCGCCATAGCGCGTCATAGACGCGCTATGGCGCTGCATCGCGTCCGGGACACGAGACCGGTCGTGAAGCGCCGGCTGTACGCTTAGCCGAGCTAAATGAGCATGCCCACGATCGCGCCCATCAGTAGCGTCGAGATCGTGCCCGAGACGATCGACTTCATGCCGAGTGAGATCACGTCGCTCCGCCGTTCCGGCGCCATCACCGTCAGCCCGCCGATCATGATGCCGACGCTGCCGAAATTGGCGAAACCGCACATGGCGTAGACCATGATCAGCCGCGAGCGCGGATCGAGCGCGTCGGCGGGCAGCCGCGACATCTGCAGGTAGGCAATCAGCTCGTTCAGCACGGTCTTGATGCCCATCAGCGTGCCGGCGTTGACGGCCTGCGACCAGGGAATGCCGATCAGCCAGCACACCGGCGCCATGAGCAATCCGAGGATGCGTTCGAGCGTGATCGGATCGCCGCCGATGAGCGGCAGCGCGCCGAGCATGATGTTGACCAGCGACACCAGCGCGACGAACACGACCAGCATGGCGATCAGGTTGAGCAGCAGCGTCATGCCCATGGTCGTGCCTTGGGCAATGGCGTCCATGGTGCTTTCGGCGACCTTTTCGTCGACGTCCAGCGAGCTGGTGCGGACATCGTTCTCGTCCGGCACCATGATCTGCCCGATCATCACCGCGATCGGTGCGCCCAGCACCGAGGCGATCACGAGGTGGCCCGCGGCGTCGGGAATGACGTCGCGCAGGAACTGCGCGTAGAGCACCAGCACGGTGCCGGCGATTCCCGCCATGCCGCCGGTCATCACCACGAACAGCTCGCTGCGGGAAAGCTGCGAAAGGTAGGGCCGGATGAACAGCGGCGCCTCGACATGGCCGACGAAGATGTTGGCGGCAGTCGAAAGCCCGACCGCGCCGCCGACGCCCATGGTGCGGTTGAGAACGAAGGCAAAGCCTTTCACCACCGGCGGCAGGATGCCCCAATAGAACAGCAGCGTGGTGAGCACGCTCATCAGCAGCACGACCGGCAGGGCGGTGAACGCCAGCACGAATTCCTTGCCGGGATATTTCAGTTCATAGGGCAGGGCGCCGCCGCCGATATAGCCGAACACGAAACCGGTGCCGGAACGGCTCGCGGCGTAGATCGCGTCGATCACGTGGTTGGCCGCGCCGAAGGCGCGGGCGATCGGCGGCACCTTGAGGAACAGCACGGCGAGAACGAAGGCGACGGCGAGCCCCACCAGCACGCGCCGCGGCGAAACGGCCTTGCGGTTCTCGCTGATCAGCCACGCAAAGCCGATCAGCGCGACGACGCCCAAGGCCGATTGCAAGTTCAGCATGAGTCCCCGAATCCCCACAGTCTATCATGATAGCCCAAGCGGCGGTTTGCGGCGGGCGGGTGTGGACAGCATGTGGGCAAGCGCCCCGCCGGGAACGGTTGCGGAAAGCCGCCGGCTCGTCGAAGCTTTCGCTCATAAGCACCAAGGGGAGGAACTGAGATGGTGCGTGTTCTTCGGCTGGCGCTGATCGTGCTCGGCGTGGCGCTTGTGGCGGGTGCCGGATCCGGCGACGCTTTCGCGCAGTCCTATCCCAGCAGGCCGCTGCACCTGATCGTGCCGTTCGCGCCGGGCGGCTCGCCCGACATCATCGGCCGCATGCTGGCGGAGGATCTTGCGGCGGCGCTCGGGCAGTCGGTGGTGGTCGAAAACCGCGCCGGCGCCGGCGGCAACATCGCGGTTCAATACGTCATCGACCAGCCGGCCGACGGTTACACGCTGCTGCTCGGGACGTCCGGCAACATGGCGTCCAACAAGGTGCTCTATCGCAATCTGAAGTTCGATTCCGAGGTCGATCTCATTCCGATCTCGGTCGCCTACACCACCTGCAACGTGCTGATCGTCTCCGCGTCCAGTCCGATCAGGACGGTCGCCGACCTGATCGCCGAGGCGAAGAAACGGCCCGGCGCGCTGTCGTTCGGCTCCCCCGGCGTCGGCACCGCGGGCCACCTGATCGGCGAACTGTTCAAGACCACGACGGATACGCAGCTCACGCACGTGCCGTATCGAGGCCAGAGCCAGGTGATCAACGATCTGCTCGGCGGTCACCTTGCGATGTCGTTCGAGGTTGCGGCGACCGCCATCCCGGTGGTCGAGTCCGGCAAGATGCGGGCGCTGGCGGTGACCTGTCCGCGCCGTCTGGCGAAGCTTCCCGATGCGCCGACCTTTGCCGAAGCCGGAATCCAGGGCTTCGTGCTGGAAGGCCTCGCGCTGATCGCGGCGCACGGCAGGACGCCGCCTGACATCGTTCGCAGGCTCAACGAGACGGTGGTCAAGATCATCAACTCGCCGAAGGTGACCGAAAGGATTGCGGCCATGGGACTGCGGGCGAGGAGCTCCTCGCCGGACGAGGCGCGGGCGCTGTTGAATGCGGATGTGAGGCGCTGGAGCGCGGTGGTGAAGGCTGCGGGCATTCCGCCGCTCGATTAGCGTTCGTCAAATGGCCTCCATTGGCGCGGGCGTGGTAGCGTCCGGCGGGACACCACAGGGAGCGATCATGGCGCGCATCCGCTTCGATTTCGGCTCGTTCACCCTCGACGCCGAACTGCTCGACACGCCGACCGCCAAGGCCATCGCCGCGGCGCTGCCGGTCGAGGCGTCTGCCATGACCTGGGGCGAGGAGGTTTATTTCGACGTGTCGGTGCGGGCGAAGCGCGAGGCCGATGCCCGCGCCGTGGTGACGCCGGGCGAGATCGCCTACTGGCCGGAGGGGCCGGCCATCGCCATCGGCTTCGGGCGCACGCCGATCTCGAACGGCGACGAATGCCGCCTCGCCAGCCCGTGCAATGTCTTCGCCCGGGCGCTGTCGGACGTGAAGGCGCTGGTAAAAGTCCGCGCCGGCAGCAGGATCAAAGTCTCGGCTGCCGACTGACGCGGCGCTCGCGTTCGCCAGAACCGCGCTGCGACACTGCGGATCGGGTGTTTTAACCTTTTGCTAACCAGCCTTCCTAACGTCCCCTCCATCTGCATCCTCTACAGATGCCGGCGGGGGACGGATGAGAGGGTGCCGTCATCCGGGATTTTGTCCGGAATGAGCCCGCTCAGCCGAACGCGCGCGATGAACGCACGGCATTCCGGCAAGGCGGCATGAGCACGCACGACGACATCTCGACGGAGGGCCAGAAGCTTCGGGCGCTGAGCGACGCCGAAGCCAGGCTCGATGCCGCCCTGAACGGTATGCAGCAGGGACTGTGCATGTTCGATGCGGAAGGCCGCATCGTCATGTTCAACCGGCGCTACATCGACCTGATGAAGCTGCCGGCCAGCGACCTCATCGGCATGTCGCTGCTCGAACTGTTCCACCGGCGCAAGGCGGCCGGCCGCTATGCGGGCGATCCGGAGCAGATGTTTGCCGACCTGATCGAGGCCGCGCGCGCCGGCCGCGTGCTGGTTCACAAGGTGCAGTCGCTCGACGGCAAGGCGCAGTTGCGCGTGACGAACCAGCCGATGGCCGACGGCGGTTGGGTCGCCACCATCGAGGACATCAGCGAGCTGGGGGCGGTCGAAAGCGAGGTCGAGCGTCGGCGCGACTTCCTCAATCAGGTCCTGGACAACGTTCCGGTCGCGGTCGTGGTCAAGGAGCCGGTGGAGCGGCGATTCATGCACGTCAACCGTGCGGCCGAGGAGTTCTGGGGAATTTCACGCCGCGATGCGATCGGCAAGACTCTCGGCGAGCTGTTCCCGAACACGCCCACCGACGCCGTCGACAAACGCGATGCGGACGCCATTGCTTCCGGGCACGGCATGGCTCGAGACGCTCATCCGACGTCTCTTGATCCGAACGGAAACCGGATGGTCACGTCAAAGCGGCACCTGATCCGCGACGCCGCCGGCAAGCCGCTCTATCTGGTCAGCATCGTCGAGGATGTGACCGGGCGTGTCCGCCTCGAGCAGGAGCGCGACCGCGACCGGCTGTTCCTCAACCAGATCATCGAGAACGTGCCGACCACCATTGTGGTCCGCGATGTCGACACGGGGCGCTATGTCCTGGTCAACCAGGCAGCGGTCAACCACTTCGGCATCCCGCGCGAGCAGATCGTCGGCAGGCGGCCGCACGAAATCTTCCCGAAGGAATCCGCCGACGTCATCGAGCAGCACGACGCCGATCTGCTGCGGTCCGGCGGCAGCAAGTTCTTCGAGGACTATCCGATCGTCACGCCCGGCCAGCGGCAGCGCTTCATCAACGTACGGAAGCTTGTCATCCGCGATGGCGCGCAGAAGCCGCAGTTCATCGTCGGCGTGATCGAGGACGTCACGGACCGCAAGACGTCCGAGGCGCGGATCGCGCACATGGCCCACTACGACGCGCTGACCGATCTGCCCAACCGCGTCTACTTCCGCGAGCAGCTCGAGCAGGCGCTGAAGCGCGTCAAGCGCGGCGAGAAGCTCGCCGTGCTGTTCCTCGACCTCGACAAGTTCAAGGGCGTCAACGACACGCTCGGCCACCAGGGCGGCGACGAGCTTCTCAAGACGGTCGCCGAGCGGCTCAAGGCCTGCGTGCGCGAGACCGATATCGTGGCACGCCTCGGCGGCGACGAATTCGCCATCGTCCAAGCCAACATCGAAGACGCGACCTCTGCGACCGGGCTTGCCGAACGCATTCACAGCGCGCTCCGGCAGCCCTGCGAGCTCGAGGGCAACCGCTTCTCGATGGATGCCAGCATCGGCATTGCGATGGCGCCGGTCGACGGCACCGAGGCCGATCAGCTCCTGCAGAACGCCGACCTCGCGATGTACGGCGCCAAGGCCGATGGCCGCGCCACGTACCGGTTCTTCGAGGCCGAGATGGACGCGGAGATGAAGGCGCGGCGGGCGCTCGAGTTCGACCTCCGGCAGGCGATCATGTGCGGCGAATTGGAGATGTTCTATCAGCCGCTGGTCAACATCCGCGACAAGAGCGTGGTGGCCTGCGAGGCGCTGCTGCGCTGGCGGCATCCGGTGCGCGGCTTCGTGTCGCCGGCCGAGTTCATCCCGGTCGCCGAAGACGCGGGCCTGGTCAACCAGCTCGGCGAATTCGCGCTGCGGACGGCATGCATCGAGGCGGCCGCCTGGCGCGACGATATCCTGGTCACGGTCAATGTTTCGCCGGTGCAGTTCAAGAACGACGGCCTGGTGCCGCTGGTGGTGAGCGCGCTTGCCGAGTCGGGCCTGCCGGGCCGGCGGCTGGAGCTGGAAATCAC
Organism: Xanthobacteraceae bacterium; assembly: GCA_019746135.1. Classification (GTDB taxonomy): domain Bacteria; phylum Pseudomonadota; class Alphaproteobacteria; order Rhizobiales; family Xanthobacteraceae; genus Z2-YC6860. The sequence continues at coordinate 6,609 of JAIESI010000184.1, read as the reverse complement.
CGAGTCGGTGCTGCTGCACGACGATGAGCTGACGCTCCGCATCCTGCGGCAGCTCCGCGAGCTCGGCGTGCGGATCTCGATGGACGATTTCGGCACCGGCTATTCGTCGCTGAACTACCTTCGGCGGTTCCCGTTCGACAAGGTCAAGATCGACAGGTCTTTCATCGAGCATATTGCCGACGACCCGAGCTCGCTCGCGATCGTGCAGGCGGTCATCGGCATCGCCAAGTCACGCGACATCGCAACGACCGCGGAAGGCGTCGAGAAGCCGCAGCAGCTCGAATTGCTGCGCGCGCTCGGCTGCACGGAGATGCAGGGCTTCCTGTTCAGCCCGCCGAAGCCCGCGGCGGAGCTCGCGTCGATGCTGCAGCCGCGGCCGGCAGAACAGCCGCAGCGGCGGTCGGTGGCGTAGGACTGCAGAGTCCACCGGCAGGTCGCTTCCTTGCCTGCCTTACTGCGCCTGGCCCTGCGTTTGGCTTTGCTGTTGGGTTTGTACGACGGGACCGACGTTTTCGGCGGTGCCTGCTGCAATCACCAGCCAGCGTCGCGCCGCCGGCGCCTGGCTTTGCACGATCTGTCGGATTGGGCCGACGGAATTGACGATCGCAGCGCCCGCCGGGTTGGTGTTGAACGAGGCAAGCGGCTCGAGCTTGCCGGTGCCGTCGGCGTTCTCGGCAAGCGCCAGGACATAGGGCCGTCCCGGTTCGAGGCCGGCGACGGCGGCCTGCAGGACTTGCACAAGGCCCTGATCGAACAGGCTGACGCTGGTCTGCGGCGCCGTACCGCTCCCGCGAGGCGCGAGCTCGAGTTTCGCGACCCGGCCGGCCACGCCGAGCGCCTGGATGTTCTGGCTTCCTTGTCCCTGCGGCACCGCGTTCGGAACGTAGGCGAGCGCCTGGGGCGCTTGGCCGATCGCGACTTCGGCGATCAGCTTGTTCATGGCGGTGTCGATGACCGCGAGCCGGTCGTCGTTCTCCAGTCCGACATAGACTCGCGTGCCGTCCCCGGACGGCCAGACTCCGTGGGGCAGCCGTCCGACGTCGATGGTCGCGACCTGCGCGTAGTCACCGGTGCGGAATACCTTGACCTGATTGAGCCCGCCGATCGTCACGTAGGCAAACTGGCCGTCGGCATTGCGCACGAAGTTGACGTGGTTGGTGATCGGTCCGGTGTCCAAAACGCGCAGGATCCGGAACGGCGGGCGCGCCGAGAACGCAACGGCCTTTCCGGTGTCCTTCAGCGTGAACCAGACCTGCTCGCCATCGGGCGAAACGGCGATGTTCGGACAGAACGGGCTTGGCTGCTCGACACGTCCGGCGATGGTGCGGCTCTTGAGGTCGTAGACCACGAGCTCCGGGTTGAACGACGAGCAGATGAAGCCATAGCGCCCGTCCGGTGAAAACATGGTCATGCCGGGTCCGCCCGGAGTCTTGAGCCGCGACGTCTCCATGTACGTTCGTGCGTCGATGACCGAGATATAGTCCTCGCCGCGCACCGTCACCCAGACCTCATTGCCGTCAGGCGTAAAGAAGGCTTCGTGAGGCGAGCGCCCGACGTAGGTCGTGTGCTTGACGGCGTTGGTTGCCGTATCGATGAAGGTCACCGAATTGCTGCCGATCGACACGACCGCCAGGGTCTTGCCGTCCGGGGCGAAGCCAAGCCCGTGGACCAGGACCTGCCCGCGGTACAGCGGGCTGAAATTGCCGGGCTGCGGATCGCCCAGCCGGATGACGCCCAGCAGCTTGTTGTCGGCGGGATCGACCACGGACACGGTGTTGGAGAACTGCTCGGCGGCATAGACGCGGTCGCTGTGCGAGATCGGCACGTTGGGCGCGGCCCAGGGAGCCTGCTGCGCGACGGCTGGAGTGGCGAGCAGGGCCGCTGCAAAGGCGGCGGCGCAGATGGTGCTGCGGTTCATCTCAAGGCTCCTTCTGCATGTGACCGTGGTGATGCGCATTGCCGCCGTCCGTGCCGGTGGCCTGGGGGGCTTGGGTGGGCGCAGGCGCAGGCGCAGGCGCAGGCGAAGCAGGAGGCAGGCCGACCGCAAGCCGCATTGCATCGATCTCCTGCTGTTGCTCGACAATGATCTCCTGAGCAATGCGCTTGAGCTGCTCGTTGCGGCCGTAGCGCAGCATCGCCAGCGCCATGTCGATCGCACCCTGGTGATGCGGGATCATCATGGCGGCGAAATCGCGGTCGACGTCGCCGGTGGAGTCGATGTTCATGGCGTCCATCATCCGCGTCATGGCCGCCTGGCTCTCTTTCATGAATGGGCTGTAGTCGTCGGCAGGTTCGGCGGCGCGTATCGATGCCGTCGCGAGCATCATGACCAGGACTGTCGGGACGATGCGTCGAAGGCTCATATTGTCCTCCCGGGGTGCAACGTGGCGATTGAGACCGTGCGCCCGCTGCGGGCGGCGGCGGTGACTACGCCGCGGCCGTGCGCGTCTTGAACGAAAACAATGGAATTGGGGGATATTGCGGTGCCGTTGCGCCGGAGTGGGCTCTTCACCGAGACGTGAAGAGCCGCGCGTCCGCACTCACGCGCGGACGTTTCCGGTGAATGCGTAAGGTGCGTACGAGCAGGTGCCGAAGGTCAAGTTCGCTCTGCAGGCGGTGCTTGATGGGCAGATGTCAAAGCCGTGAGGCCGCCGCTTATCCCCGCCCGACGAACGGCCTGCCGTTCGCCATCACGGTCATCACAGCGAGAGCAGGGCGGCCCAGGCGCTCGAATCGGCGCTCGGAGGCGATTGTCGGCGGCGGTGATCGGACCTATCTTAAAGCCACATCAATCGGCCGCCTCGTGAGACGACGGCCCGATGGACCGAGCCTCGCGAACGCGCGCCGTTCCCCGACGCACGGAGGGCTATCATGTCCATCGCCCCGACTCTGCAGAAATATCTCGACCAGAACGTCACCTACGACGTCATCACGCATGAGCCGACCATGTCATCGACGCGCACGGCGCAGGCCTGCCACATCTCCGGCAATCGTCTCGCCAAGGGCATCGTACTTCGTCACAACGGCGGATACCTGCTCGCAGTTCTGCCGGCCTCCCGGCATGTGCGTCTCGAAAACATCGCCACGGAGGTCGGCGATCAGGTGGAACTCGCGTCCGAAAACGAGATTGGCCCGCTGTTTCGCGATTGCGAGCGCGGTGCCATTCCTCCGGTTGGCGATTGCTACGGTCTTCAGACAATTATTGACGACAGCATCGCAGAGCAGCCCGAGATCTATCTCGAGGCGGGAGACCATTCGACCCTGATCCGCGTGGACGCCGCCCAATTTGCGACTCTCACGGCTGATGCCATGCACGGCCGGTTCAGCGTTCGTGTGTAAACAGCACGAGGAAAGGGGGAGCGCTGCGGCGCTATCCCCTTCCCACAAACGGCATTCCGTTCGCCATCACGGTCATGAACAGCACATTGGTGTCGAGCGGCAGGTTGGCGATGTAGACCACCGCGCGGCCCACGTCGTCTGCGTTCATGCGCGCCTCAATCGCCATGCGGCCGTCGGGCTGCAGCACGCCCTGGCCCTGCACCATGCGGTCGGTGAGCGGGGTCGCGGCGTTGCCGATGTCGATCTGGCTGCACAGGATCATGTCGTTGCGGCAATCGAGCGCGGTCTGCTTGGTGAGACCGGTCACCGCGTGCTTGGTCGCGGTGTAGGCGGCCGAGCGCGGCCGCGGCGTGTGTGCCGAGATCGAGCCGTTGTTGACGATGCGCCCGCCCTTGGGGTCCTGCGCCTTCATGATCTTGATCGCTTCCTGGGTGCAGACGAACATGCCGGTGAGATTGGTGTCGACCACCTTCTTCCAGGTCTCGAGCGGCAGTTCCTCCATCGGCACGGCCGGCGCGCCGATGCCGGCATTGTTGAACAGCACGTCGAGCCGGCCGAACTCCTTCTTGACGCGCGCGAACAGCGCCCGGATCGACTCCGGATCGCTCACATCGGTCGGCACCGAGACGGTCTTGGCGTTGCCGGCCTCCTTTGCGGTCTCGTCGAGCTTGTCGGCGCGGCGCCCGGCCAGCACCACGGCATAGCCGTCCTTGGCCAGCGCCAGCGACACCGCCTTGCCGATGCCGGTTCCCGCGCCCGTCACCACTGCCACCTTCTGCACAGCCATGTTGTCCTCCGGAACACTCGTCGGCGGCATCCTAGTGTCCGCCGCAATTGCCGCAACGTCTTCGATCCCTCTTGTACGGTTTCGCCAATTGCATTCAACTACAACGAGCATGAGTTGCCATTTGGACGGGGGATCCGATGCGACGGCGTGACCTTCTGAAATTCGGCGCTGCGGGCGTTTCGGCGCCGCTTCTCGCCGGCACCGCGTGGGTGCCAGGAGCTCAGGCGCAGGGCAAGTATCCGGACCGGCCGGTGCGGCTGATCGTGCCGTTTCCTCCCGGCGGCGCGTTCGACACCATTGGGCGTCCGTGGGCGGAGCGGATCAAGCCGCTGCTCGGCACCGTCATGATCGAGAACATCGGCGGCGCGGGCGGGGGCGTCGGCGCGGCGCAGGCCACGCGCTCGCAGCCGGACGGCTACACGCTGCTGCTCGGCGGCGCGACCACCCACATCACCGAAGCGCTGCTCAAGACCAAGCCGACTTTCGATCCGGTGAAGGACCTCGAGCCGATCTCGCCGATCGCGTACACGGCCTTTGCCATTGCGGTGCATCCGTCGGTGCCGGCGAAGGACCTGAAGGAGTTCGTGGCCTACACCAAGGCCAATCCCGGCAAGGTGTCCTATGGCTCGGCCGGACACGGCTCGCTCAATCATCTGGCGGGCGAGCTGCTCAAGATCAGGGCCGGCCTGGCCGACATGCCGCACGTGCCTTATCGCGGCGCGGGGCCGGGCCTGACGGATCTCCTTGCCGGACAGATACCGGCACTGGTCCCGGCGATGACCAACATCGTGCTGGAGCACCATCGCGCGGGCAAGCTGCGGATATTGGCGGTGACGAATGCGCGGCGTCTCGCGGCGGCACCGGAGATACCGACCGCGGTCGAGCAGGGCTACGCCGACCTGGTGGCGCCGAACTTCATCGGTGTGTTCGCGCCGGCCGGCACGCCGAGGCCGATCATTGACGCCGTCTCGGCGGCCAACCTCAAGCTGCTCGCCGACAAGTCATATCAGGAGCTGCTGATTTCGGGCACCTTCGAGCTCGAGCCGCTGACGAGCCCGGCCGAATACAAGAGCTACGTCGAATCCGAGCTGACGCGCTGGCGTCCCATCGTTACGGCCATGGGGATCAAGATCGACTGACAGTCGATCAACGGGCGGAGCGGCCTTCAGCCCGCCAGCGCGGCGCGGGCGTCGCCTTCGATGCTGCGATAGACGCCGGGCGTGGCGATCCGTGCGGCGATCTCGCCGGCCGGCACCGGCCTGCCGAAGCGGAAGCCCTGCATGCAATGCACGCCCGCAGCGCGCAGGAACAGGTGCTGCTCGGCGGTCTCTACGCCTTCGGCCGTGACCTTCATGCCGAGCCCGCGCCCGAGGCTCACCACCGCATGCACGATGGCCGCGGCGTCGGCGGTCTTCTCGATCGAGAGCACGAAGCTCTTGTCGATCTTGAGCTTGTCGAACGGGAAGCGGCGCAGATAAAGCAGGCTCGAATAGCCGGTGCCGAAATCGTCGAGCGCAAGCTTGACGCCCAGCGCCTTGAGCCGCCGCATCGCCTCTTCGGCGTTATCGAGGTTGCCGAGCAGCGTGCTTTCGGTGAGCTCGAGTTCCAGCCGCGCCGGGTCGAATCCGGTCTCGGAAAGCGTCCGCTCGATCGTGCTGACGAAATCGAGCCTGCGGAACTGCAGCGGTGAGACGTTGACCGAGACCGCGATTCCCGGCCACGCCTGTGCGTCGATGCAGGCTTGGCGCAGCACGGATTCGCCGAGCGGGATGATCAGGCCGGAGTGCTCGGCGATCGGGATGAACTCGTCGGGCCGCATCGGGCCGCGGACCGGATGCGACCAGCGCGCCAGCGCCTCGACCCCGAGGACCCTGTCGCCGCCGGCATTGAACATCGGCTGATATGCGACTGTCAGTCCGCCGTTGCCGATCGCCTCGCGCAGATCCTGCTCGATCAGCTTGCGTTGCGACAGTTTGGCGTCCATCACCTCGTCGAACAGGCAGGCGCGGTTGCGGCCCTCGTTCTTGGCGCGATACAGCGCCATGTCGGCATAGCGCAGGATGTCGGCGGCGCTGGTGTTGCCGTCGATGGCGGCGATGCCGATGCTCGCGCCGATGACGATGGTGTGTCCGCCGATCGCGTAGGGCGCGCAGAGCGTGGCGATCATCCGCGCGGCGATCCGGTCGAGCGCCGCGTGGTCGGAGCTTCCGACGGCGATGACCGCGAATTCGTCGCCGCCGAGCCGCGCCACCATGTCCTCGCCCCGCATCAGCTGGGACAGCCGCATGGTGACGGCACGGATCAGCTCGTCGCCGATCGGGTGGCCGAGCGTGTCGTTGACGTCCTTGAAGTGGTCGAGGTCGAGATAGAACACCGCGGCGGCGGTGCCGCCGGCCTTGACCTCGACGATCACCGCCTCGAGCCGCTCGCTGAAGGCGTTGCGGTTGGGCAGGCCGCAGAGCGCGTCGTGCAGGGCAAGATGG
>JAIESI010000355.1 GCA_019746135.1 Xanthobacteraceae bacterium | reverse complement strand
TCCACTTCAACGTCAAGGAGTGCTTCACCGGCAATCCGGACGCGGCCTTCTGGTTCGACTTCGGCGCGGGCTCCGACGCGGGGCGAAACACCCTCGACACGCTGAACATCACCACCATCGCCCGCGAGGAGACGATCCCGATCGGCAATCTCGGCCGGCCGGTCGTCGTCTATCAGGCGCCGATCCGGCTGATTGCCACGCGCTGGATCTACGACGCGGCGACCAAGACGCTGTTCACCTCCGATATGTACACGCATACATGGCGCGATCGTGCCGACGGGCCATGGATCATCCAGGACGGCGACGACGATCCGACCGACTTCGATCACGTGCGCTCGTTTCTGCTCAACACCCGCTACTGGTGGCTCGAAGGCGTCGACACCGCGAAGCTCCGCAAGGGCATGAACGCGATCCTCGACAAGCACGACATCGAAACCATCGCGCCGGGCTACGGCTGCATCCTGCGCGGCAAGAAGACGGTCGCCAAACACATCAAGCTGGTCGACGACGTGCTCAAATCGCTGGACAAGAGCGTGGCCACCTCACGCTACGTCAGCCGCGACGAGGAAAGGTAATTGCAATGGCCGCTCGTCATCAGGGCACGCTCGACCGTCCCAATCCGCTGCCGCGCGAGGTCGCGCCCGGTATCTTCTGGCTCGGCGAATGCCTGGAGCAGAGCCAGCAGGGCAAGATCTATCACGGCTGCAACGCCTCGTTCCTGATCGTCGGCGAGACCGCCTCGATGCTGGTGGAGACCGGCCACCCGAAGGATTTTCCGATCACCGAGGGCCAGCTCAACAAGCTTCTGCCCGGCAAGCCGCCGCTGAAATATCTGTTCGTCACCCATCAGGAGACGCCGCATTGCGGCGGGCTCGGCCGCGTGCTGACGCGCTTTCCCGACGCGATCCTGGTTGGCGACGTCAGCGACTATCACCTCGCGTTCCCGCAGCACGAGCACCGCATGCGGATGATGAAGGAGAGCGACGAGATCGACCTCGGCGGGCGCTCGTTCCGTGCCGTCGAGCCCGTGGTGCGCGACATGCGCACCACCTGGTGGGGCTTCGAGACGCGTGACCGCGTCCTCTTTCCGGGCGACGGCTTCGCCTACAGCCACTATCACGAGGATCATCATTGCGGCCTGGTCGCCGAGGAGGCCACCTCGCTCGACCTTCAGGACACCACCGCGGTGTTCGCCGACCTCGCGCTTTGGTGGACCAAGTGGGCCGACATGCGCAATTACTGCGCGCGGCTCGATCAGCTCATGGACCGGCTTCAGGTGAAGACCGTGTGCCCGACGCATGGGCTTGTCATCACCGATGTCGCCAGGACCATGCCGAAGGTGAAGGAGGGGCTCCTTTACGGCTCGAATGTTGCCGAGCGCGGCACCAACGAGGGCAAGTTCAAGGCCTCGGATCTGGTGGCCTAGCGGGCGTCGCCTCGAGGGGCTGCCAGCTCCGCGTGACTCCGACGCGCTGCAGGTATTGCGTGAGCTGCCGGTTGCGGAAGGTCCAGGCGCGCCAGCCAAGCGTTCCGTCGATATGCATGGCCGCGAGACGGTTGCGCTTGCCGGTCAGCCACCAGGTCGAGACCGGTTTCAGATTGTCGAGATAGCGGTCGAGTGCGGGCAGGGCCTGCGGCCCGAGGCTGGCGAGGTAGTTCAAATCCAGCTCGATACCCGCTCCCTGGATCTGACGGCTGTGCGTGACGTTGTAGTCCGCGATCAGCGCCGGAAAATTGATGAAGCAGCAGACATAGAGTGCGACCGCCAGCGCGCCGAGGTTCATCAGGGTCAGCCACGCATTGGTGCGGCCGAGCGCGATGCGGGCGATGATCAGCACGAGGCCTGCGGCGACCAGCAGCATCCAGATGAAGGCCGCCACGCGCCAGTAGCTCAGCGCATAGACCTGCACGTAGAGATCGAGCCGCAGGATCGAAGAGATCACCAGCAGCACGTTCTGCCCGACGAACAGGAACACCAGCGGCCGGAATAGCGGCGAGCGCTCCATGTCGCTGCCGGGCCGCATCGTCACGAGCACGAAGCCCGCCGCAAGCAGCGCGGTGACGATCAGCGGGTAGGCGCCGCGGTGGGCATAGGTCGCGTAGGTCATGCCGTCGGGGGGCGTAACGCCGCCCCACAGATACGTGAGGTCGAGCACCGTCTGCACCGCAAACAGCGCGTTGAACAGGATCAATGCGCGCAGGATCGCGCCCTCGCTGAACAGCAACCCGGGCGACATCACGTCGGGCACGGGCGCCATGTCGGCGGTCGTTGCGGCAAAGGCGCGAGCCTCCGCTTCCACATGCTCGCTGAGCTTGCTGTTGGCGCGCATGAAAACGAACGGCCAGACAAGCGAGAGGGCCAGCAGCCAGAAGCCGATGCGGGGGATGCTGATCTGTGCCGCGTGGCGGCGGAAGTCGAAGGCGGTGAACCATTCCTCGATCAGCGGATTGGCCGAGACGAACAGCACCACGAACACCGCGCCGAGCGCGAGCGGCATGACCCAGAGCGTCAGCCGGCCGAGATAATGCGACGTCACATCTCCGTTCGCGAAGGTGCTACCGGCGCGGCAAATATCGGCGAAGGCCTGCCAGGTGCCATCGAGCAACAGCACGGCGGCGTCACCGCCGCGGACGATCCAGTCCGTGCCGGCCCGCGTCATCGTCAGCGCGAAGAAGGCGGTGCCGAACGCGCCGCAGAGCACCGACAGGATGCTTACGTTGATGATCAGCGGAAGGATTGAGGCAACAAGAACGCCGGATGCGATCAGCGTGCCGCGCCTCGATGCGACGACCGGATTGGCGGCGACGGCCGCGGCGGCGAGTGCGACCAGCAGCAGCGCGGCCGCGCTGCCGACCGGATGTCCGTAAAACAGCCAGTCGGCGATCGCGACGAGCGCGAGCACCGTCACAAGCTGGAAGAGCCAGCGCGTGCCGGAGTCCGGCACTTGCGCACCTTGCGTTCCCGTTTCCGGCAATTCCGCTTTTGGCGGCTGGACCGTCGTCGCCACGTCACTCATGGGAGTCACCCTGAGCGGTCACCTTGGCCGGCGGGTTGTCGATGCCGTTTGCAGCCACGAGCCGGGGGGCTTCGGTGATGCGCGGGACGGTTTGCGCCGGCGGCGCGTCGAGCCACCAGCCGTCTCCCGTCAGCCGCGCCGGCAGGCCGCGGGGCGCGGGTTTCTGCCGCCGCGCGGCCTCCTGGCGTCGAGCGCCGCGCAGCATCAGGTAGAGCACTTTTCGATCTAGTGTACTTTGCATCACAAAGTCTCCTATCAAAAAAAATTGCGTCAGGCGGGGGCCAGCCCGCGTCCGCCGGCCGGTGCGAGTTCGCCCTTGGCGGCCTCCGCCGCGTCGCGGACCACTTGTTCGAGCACGGCGAGGTAGCGCATGTAGCGCTTGCGGCCCTCGGCGGTGATCCGGCAGGTGGTCTGCGGGCGGTTTCCTTCAAAGCGCTTGACGATGTCGATCAGGCCCGCTTCCTCGAGCACCTGCAGATGACGGCTGAGATTGCCGTCGGTCATGTCGCAGAGCTGCTTGAGGTCGCCGAACAAAAGGCCCTTGGGATGCGCGATCAGCGAGGTGAGGACGCCAAGCCGCGCCTTCTCGTGGATGACGCGGTCGAGGCCTTCATAGGCGAAGCGGCCGCTGCTGCTGCTTTTGCTCTTAGTCTTCGGCATCGCGCAACCCGATCACGTAGATGAGAGCGGCAGCGAGCAATTGCCCGATGCCGAACGGCAAGCCCATCGCCCAGGGCGAGAACGCGTGCTCGCCGCTTCCGAAGGCGAGGCAGGCGAGGCCCGTGCCGAGATACCAGACACCGACGATAAACAGCGGCGCGGGCAGTATCCGGCAGGCTGCGAACACGCCGACGCTGAGCATGATCTGCCACAGCCCCGGCAGCATCCACAGGCTCTGCGGCGCGGTGCGCGCGATGACGATGGTGAGCAGTGCGCCGGCAATGCCGGCGGGAAGAAGCTGCTCGGCCGCCGACTGGATCATCTCGTCGGCAAGGCCGGAATGCACGCGGCGCGAGCGTGTCACCACGTCGGCGCCGACGATGACGGCAGCGATCAGCGCGATGGCGATCCACAGTGCGAGGTAGGTGGTGGTTTCAGCTGAGGGATTTTCAATGAAGTGCGCCTGCGCGAGCGCCGCAAAGATCGCGAGCACGCCGGTCGCGGCGAAAGCTGCGGGTCCGTAGCCGCGGAATTCGGTGCCGCGTGCAATCTGGCTCCGCATTGCCCGGATGTCGGTCAAGGCCCGTTCGAGATCGCGCATGCGTCGCCCTTGCTTTGCGATGCAAAGTACCTTGAATCGTAAGGCCTGGCAAGCGCGCCGTGTTTGCTGCGATCCGACGGTTAACGAACTGCCGCCAGACCTGTGCGGGAGTTCAGCGCGGCCGGCTCGCAATCACCTCGGCGAGCTCCCGGTAGGCGACGCAGCCGGTGCCGCCGCAGAGCGCCGCGACCTTTTCCAGATCGCGCTCCGCGCCCGGCACGTCGCCCTGCTGCATGCGCAGCATCCCGGAATAGGCGACCGCCCAGAGGTGATCGGGATTGATCGTCAGCGCGCGATCGAGCCAGAGCTTCGCCTCGTCGAGCCGCCCGAGCCTGCTGCTCGCATAGCCGACGCTCGAAGCGACGTCGGGATTGGTGTCGTCGCGCAGCGCGCGCAACACGTCGATCGCCTGCTGGTATTTCCCCGACAGGATCAGCGCGCGGGCGGCCGCAAACGTGTCGGTGGCCGGCGGCGTGACGATCTGCGCCGGCGGCGCGGGCTCCGCGGGATCGGGCTGCGGCGGCTTGACCGCCTCGCGCCGCGGCGTCTCGCGCGGGGTGACTGCGGCCGGTTTGCGCTCCGGCTCGCGTCTTGGCCGTGCGTCCGGCCGATCCGGCCGCCTGCGCTCCCCGCCGGCCGAGCCCGGCGCGGGTCCGCATTGGCCGCCGACGCCGCGCACGCTGTCGAGACACTGCTGGAAGGTCGCAAAGCCGCAATTGGTGCCGCCGTTGAAGTATGACGCGCAAAAGGCCGCCTCGGCGTCGCTTCGCACGGCGAACGCAAGGACAGCGACGGCAGTGAGGCGGAGAAAACCGGTTCGCATTGGAATGCTGCAGCGGGAAAAGCCGGCCGAAGCTTACCCCGTCCGATGTCGAAAAAGCGACCGCTTCGCGCCCTCAGGCGCGACGTTCGGTGCCTTGAACCAGCGGCCGTGGAAGCGGGCCAGGATCTTTTCCGCGTCTTCCCGCTTCGAAAAGCAGAACACGAAGTGCCATTGATTGCCCCGGAGCAGCGTGTGGCCGCGCGGCGCCAGCGACAGGCCGACGCAGAACGCCAGCACCAGGCGGAAGTTGTGGGCCGAGTAGTAGGCCACATCGAGAATCACCTGATGCGGAAAGTGCCGGTCGATTTCTTCCTCGGAAAGCTCGCTCATCTGGACCTCTTTGCCGAACCCCTTGACTTATTGTTCATGATTTGTTCTATAAGATGGCTCCAGTGATCCTTCAACGGAGTTTTCCCGATGTTCAGTGCGTTTCTGGTGGTGTGGGCGGCGAGGCGGAAGGTGCGTCGTGGCTAGCCGTTATCTTCAGGCCGGTTCGCCGATCTGCTGCTTCCTGCCCTCGTGCCGGAAGCCGTTTCTCGGCAAGTGCGTCCGCGCCAACGACGGGCATTTCTATTGCTCGAACGAGTGCGCCGACGAGGGCGACAAGATCGACCTCACGCATGTGGCACCGCTCAAGCGCGCCAAGGGATACGAGATCAGGGGATGACGCCGATGTGGGCCGGATTTTTCGCTGTCGTTGTCGGGCTGTCGTTCGCGCTCTGCCTTGCGGCGATCGTGTTGCAGCCACCGGATTTGAAACTGCCTTCTTGAAGTGCAACCGTCGTGTGGGACACCACACCGAGGCCCGGGCGACCGGGCCTTTGTCATTTTGGCCATATCCGCGCCTTTGTCATTTTGTCATATGGAAAATGCTGAATCCCGGCGCTACAAACCGCCATTGCCGTCTGTTCGCGGATGCCGCGAATATCGCCCGGCGGCGCGTTGTTTTTATTCGGAAGTGGGAAGGGGGAATCCATGCTGAGCGGCGTGCGTTGGCTGTTCGCTCGCGGAACCAAGATCTACGGAAATTGCACGAAGGTATTCAGTTACTCCTTCCACCTGATATTGCCGCGCAAGCGCTTTTCCCTCCCGCATCATTCCGCGCCGCTGCTGTCGCGGCCGGCGCGGCATCGAATCCCGAAGGTCATCTGGCAAACCAACTACTCGGATCGGGTGACGATCGCGGTCTATTTCAACTATCTGTGCAATCGGTGGCTCTCGCCCACCTACGCATACCGGTTCATGGACACGGGCGAGCGCGCCGCCTTTATCAAGGCGAACTTCCCCGCCGACGTGTTCGAAAGCTATTCGAAGCTGCAGATCGGTGCCGCGCAGGCCGACCTCTGGCGTGTGCTGGTGTTGTATCGCTTCGGCGGCGTCTATCTGGACATCGACGCGCACGCGGCCTGGCCGCTTGGCTTCGCGATCGGGCCGGATCGCGACGAGTTGTTCATCGAGCATCGCGAGGGCGAACTCTCGAACTACTTCATGGCCAGCGCTCCGGGTAACCCGCACCTGGAACTCGTGATCAAGTCGATGTTGTCCAACATCAACCAGGCGGCGAGCGATAATGTCTTCGAGCTTACCGGTCCCGGGGTGTTGAACCGTGCCCTCGGGCGGTTGAACGTTGCGACCACGCCGTACAGGTTGACCTGCTACCAGGGCTCGTTCACCAACGAGTTCTTCCAGTACGTCGACCATCCGCAAGGCAAGTGGGTCCACGTCCAGGCCAAGATCCCGGCGGTCAGGAACGGGGCCTGCGCAGGCAGTTCGGACCGGTAGTTCGCCAGGTGCCCGGCTTGCCGGGTGTCGCCTTGGTCTGGAATCCGCTTCGGAGCAAGCGGAGAATTCAAGCGAGCTTCCGAACTGCAACGGACGCCATCTTGGTTGAGAATTCTCTTCTCGCGCCGGCATTCCGTGGCATAAGGGCGGCCGCAATGTCCCCGAAGTTTCCCTCCGTCCATGATTCGTCTCGACAGCATCAGCAGGCAGAACGGCCACCAGATTCTTTTCATCGAGGCCTCGGCGGCGCTCCACAAGGGTGAGAAGGTCGGCCTCGTCGGCCCGAACGGCGCCGGCAAGACCACGCTGTTCCGGATGATCACCGGCCAGGAGCAGCCCGACGAAGGGCAGGTGGCGGTCGATCGCGGCGTCACCGTCGGCTACTTCAGCCAGGACGTCGGCGAGATGTCGGGGCGGAGCGCGGTGGCCGAGGTGATGGATGGCGCGGGCCCGGTCTCGGCGGTTGCAGCCGAGCTGAAGGACCTCGAGGCCGCGATGGCGGACCCCGAACGGGCCGGGGAGATGGACGAGATCATCGCCCGGTACGGCGAGGTGCAGGCGCGCTTCGAGGAGCTCGGCGGCTATGCGCTCGAAGGCCGCGCCCGCGAGGTTCTCGCCGGCCTGAGCTTCAGCCAGCAGATGATGGACGGCGACGTGGGGGCCTTGTCCGGCGGCTGGAAGATGCGCGTGGCGCTCGCCCGCATCCTGCTGATGCAGCCCGACGCGATGCTGCTCGACGAGCCGAGCAACCACCTCGATGTCGAAAGCCTGATCTGGCTCGAGCAGTTTCTGAAAGGCTACGAGGGCCTGCTGCTGATGACCTCGCACGACCGCGAGTTCATGAACCGCATCGTCACCAAGGTGGTGGAGATCGACGGCGGATCGCTCAACGCCTATTCGGGCGACTACGAGTTCTATGCGCAGCAGCGGACATTGAACGAGAAGCAGCAGCAGGCGCAGTTCGAGCGCCAGCAGGCGATGCTCGCCAAGGAGATCCGGTTCATCGAGCGGTTCAAGGCGCGCGCCTCGCACGCCGCGCAGGTGCAGAGCCGGGTCAAGAAGCTCGAGAAGATCGAACGCGTCGAGCCGCCGAAGCGCCGCCAGACGGTTGTGTTCGACTTCCCGCCCGCGCCGCGGTCCGGCGAGGACGTGGTCAGCCTCAAGCGCGTTCACAAGGGCTACGGCAGCCGCACCGTCTACGAGGGGTTCGACTTCACGGTCCGGCGCAAGGAGCGCTGGTGCGTCATGGGCATCAATGGCGCGGGCAAGTCGACGCTGCTCAAGCTCGTCGCGGGCGCGACCGAGCCGGATGACGGAACGGTGGCGCTCGGCGGCAGCGTGAAGATGGGCTACTTCGCCCAGCACGCGATGGACCTGCTCGACGGCGAGCAGACCGTGTTCGAGTCGCTGGAGCATTCGTTCCCGCAGGCCGGACAGGGGTCGCTTCGCGCCCTTGCCGGCTGCTTCGGCTTCTCCGGCGACGACGTCGAGAAGCGATGCCGCGTGCTCTCCGGCGGCGAGAAGGCGCGCCTGGTGATGGCGAAGATGCTGTTCGATCCGCCGAACTTCCTGGTGCTGGACGAGCCGACCAACCATCTCGACATGGCGACCAAGGAGATGCTGATCAACGCGCTCGCGGATTACGAGGGCACCATGCTGTTCGTCTCGCACGACCGGCGTTTCCTTGCCGCGCTGTCCAACCGCGTGCTGGAGCTGACGCCGGAAGGCGTTCACCAGTATGGCGGCGGCTACACCGAATACGTCGCCCGCACCGGCCACGAGGCGCCAGGCCTGCACAGTTGAAGCCTTCACAGTTGAAGCCCGCACAGTCGAAAGCCCTTTACGGCTGAAAGGTTATGCACAGCCGAAACGCGTGCGGCGTTAGCCATATCCGTTTACGCAAAAACCATTGCGGCGTTGCGCGGCGTTGGACCGCCTCCTAACGTTTGCAGCAGAGAAAATCCATCCAATGGATTTTTTCGGACGCGAAGGCCAAAGCTGCGGCGACGTTGAGGAGGCAGGAACCTCAATCGGGGGCTCGATGGACCCGCTGATCGCGCACGTGCGCCTGACGAACTTTGAGATCGCCGCCTGCCGGCGCAGGGGCGCGCAAACCCGCAGCATGATCGCCGACTTCGAGCGGCTCGCCGCCGAGCTCGACCGTGAGGTGCGCGCCGAAGAGGACCGGACGGGAGTGCGCGATCCCAGGCATTTCGCCTATTCGACGGTTGCGAAAGCGGCCGCGCTGCGGCGCGACAACCTGGTGAACTCGATCGCACAGCTCAGGATTCAGCTCGACACGGTCTCCGCCGCGCTCCACGCGGCGCTTGAGAGGTCGCGAGCGGCGAACCAACCCAGCGAAACTCTCGCCGCGAACAGCGCCGGCCACGCCGCCTGACGACGCAACAAAAACGGAACTGAAATGACGATATCGTCGGTGCGAAGTGCTGTGGCCGCTCGGGGGGCGGGATTGAGGTCATGCTTGTGGCTCGCCGCCGCAGCGATCGGCCTGCTGCCGGCCGGCAGCGCGTGGACGCAGACCGCCGTCGCTCCGAGCGCCAAGGTCGACGCGGCCCACGCGGCGTGGCGAAAGCTTTCGCAAACCGAGGTCAACTGCGTCGACAAGGCGCTTCGCGCCCGCAATTCGCAGATCTGGCAACTGATCCAGCGCGGCGTCGGCCCAACCGACTCCTCGGTTGCCGCGGTCCGCGCCGGCTGCCGCCCGCAGGCCCAGTCCCGGACGCAGGCTGCGCCCACGACGAGCGCAACTCCGGCTCGCGCGGCGCCGGCGCCTGCGGCTCAGGCGTCCGGCCGCGAATACTGGAGCTTCAACGGCTCCACGCTGAACATGGTCGCCGACGGCAGCTTGCGAAAGTTCTTCTATGTCCAGCCTGACCCCGAAGCCGAGGCCGTCGGCGCGCAGCGCGGCGACCTGTTCCTGGAAGGCAAGGTGACGGACCAGAGGTTTGTCGGCACCGTCTATGGCTTTGAGGGCCGATGCGGCCGGATTCCCTACCGGGTCGACGGGACGATCCGCGACAACAGCCGCCGCCTCGAGCTGCAAGGCCAGAAGCCGCGGGTTGACGGCACGTGCACGGTGGTTGGCACCGTGCTGGACGCTTTGACGTTCCGGTCGGTGGATGCGGCGACCGCGGTGGCCGCCGCTTCCGCGGCCAGGACGAATGTCGCCAAGCCCGAGGCGGCCAAACCTGAAGCCGCAAGGCCTGAGGTCACACGGCCTGACGTCGCGAAACCCGATGTCGGCAGGGCTGCGGTCGCAAGGCCTGCCATCGAGAAAGCCGCGTCGGTGATGGCGTCGGCGGACCGGGCCGCGGTCGAGAAGGCGGAGGCCGACGACGCCGCGGAGTTCAGGATCGCGCCCGACAAGACCCCGGCGGACCGGCCGGCTGCAAGCAAGGCAACGCCGGTCAAGGTCGTCATCGCGGCGGCATCGGAAAGCAAGGTCGGCGGCAACGAGGCGGTGGCGGAGAAGGCGAGCGCTGAGACCGCGGTGGAAATCGCGCGGGCGGAAGCCGCCAGGGCCCAGGCCGAGGCGGAGCGGGCGCGCAACGAGGCCGAACGGGCGGTCGCCGAAGCGATCGCGACCGTCGCTTCGGCCCAGTCGAAGATCAGTTTCCTCTACGGCCTGATTAGCGGCCCGGTCCTGCTTGGCGTGGGTGCCGCGGTGTTTTTGCTCATGCGGCGCAGAAAGCAGCCGCTGCCGGAGCCGTCTGCGACCTGAGCAGCGCGCCGGCGGCCGCTTCATCCGGCGATAGCGTTGCCGGCTGACACCCGCACAGGTCACACCGTGAGCGTGGAAAATTGCGACGCCGAGATGACAAAACCCGCCACATGGAAATTAATTGCCGGACCGGCGGGGGCTGCCAAATCGCAAAAGAACTCTTAAATGTCGATTGGGCCGTCGCGCCGCGTGGAGCTGCCCTCCGAGCGGTTATGAGGCAACTCGCGGCGGTCCACCCGTTTAGGATGCCGGAAGCGCAGCGCTGAAAGCGGCGCTTCGCGCATTTGCGGTATTCGTTCCCCGGATGTCGCACTCGCGTCGCCCGCGCTGTTCCCTGATGGACAGCGCGTGCGACGGGCGGTAACGGCCGCCACAGTCGTCGTTTCGGTGGGCTCGCTAACGCTTCTTGCGCGGGACCTTTTTGCCCTTCTTTCTCGCCTTGGACAGGCCGATGGCGATCGCCTGCTTTCGGCTCTTCACCCGGCCGCCTCTGCCGCCGCGTCCGCTCTTTGCGGTGCCGCGCTTGTAGCGGCTCACCTCATTTTCGACGTCGCGGCCGGCGGTGCGGCTCTAGCGGCGTTTCCGTCGTTTCTTGGCCATGGCGATCGTCCAGGAAAAGCGGAGATTGACTTGCAGCCGCCTGCCGGCATCGCGCGCACCGGCAGAGATGAACGAGGGCGCACCAGGAACAGGTCAGACGCCGCGCGTACCGATGCGCTGATGCCGCAGTTAGAAACCGGCAAAATCAACTGCGTCCGTCATCTCCATTCCGGCCGGTTGACACCTGGCACGCCCCCGCCGTCAACGCGAAGGCGCGCATCGGGTTCACCGTGGAACTTTGACCGGGCCGGATCGGAACTTCCGCAAGGCTACTTCGGCCGCATCCGGATGAACGCGCTTCGCTTGCACTCCGCCACGAGCTTGTTGTCCTGATTGTAGGCACGGTGGTGAAACTCGACGATGCCCGCGCCCGGCCGCGACTTCGACTCGCGCTTGCCCACCACCTCGGTCGTGCAGTGCACCGTGTCGCCCTCGAACAGCGGGTGGGGGAATTTCACGTCGGTCATGCCGAGGTTGGCGATGGTCGTGCCGTTGGTCATGTCGGAGACCTGGATGCCGACCATCAGGCCGAGCGTGAACAGCGAGTTCATCAGCGGCTGGCCCCATTCGGTCTCCTGCTCGCAGAAGTGGCGGTCGATGTGCAGCGGCTGCGGGTTGAGCGTCATGTTGGAGAACAGCATGTTGTCCATCTGGGTGACGGTCCGATAGTAGCGGTGCTCGGTGAGCGAGCCGACCTCGAAGGCCTCGAAATAGAGCCCGCCGCGCTTGTGCCGGTTCGCCGTGATGGTGTTGCTGTCGGCCATCTGAAGTCCTCCGTTCGGTCGCCTGTTAAGAATTCATTTACCACGATCGTTAACTGTTCGCTTCCGCCCCGGCCGCCGCAAGAATCTGCAAAGCGGAGGGCGGCAAGGGCGACAATGAACATCGAGCAGACCGCCTCCACCCCGGCCGTCACCGGCGCGATCCGCCAGGCGGCGCGGGTCACCGGCGCGGACTTCAAATATCTGCTTGCGACCGCCCAGGTCGAATCGAATTTCAACGCCGACGCGCAGGCGCGGACCTCGTCGGCGAAGGGGCTGTTTCAGTTCATCGAGCAGACCTGGCTTGGCACGCTCAAGGAGACGGGCGGGGCGCTGGGCTATGCGCCCTATGCCAACGCGATCTCGCGCCAGCCGTCCGGGCAGTACACGGTCGGCGACCCGCGGATGTACGACCGCATCATGGAGCTGCGATCGGATCCCAACGCCAACGCGCTGATGGCCGGCGCCTATACGCGGGCCAACGCCGGCAAGCTTGCCGAGCGGCTCGGCCGCGCGCCGACCGAAGGCGAGCTCTACATTGCCCACTTCATGGGGCCGCAGGGCGCCGCGCGGCTGATCGAGCTGGCGCAGGAGCGGCCGTTCACGCCCGCGGCCGCGGTGTTTCCCGGCCCGGCGCGCGCCAATCCTTCCGTGTTCTACGATGCGCGCGGCAATGGGCGCGGGGCCGCTGAGGTCTATCGCTCGCTCGTCGGCCGCTACGGCGTGGCGCGGGGAGGGCCGGCCAACAAGGTCGCGCCGCAACTGGCGGACCAGGCTGGCGGTCTCCAAGACTTGCGGCAAGGCTCGATCCAAGGCACCCGCGAGCAACGCGTGGTCGGCGTGGTCAAGCCGGGCAAGCCCATGATCGTGCCCGAGCAAACCGCGCACGTCGGCCAGGCCGATCAGGCGGCCGGCGCGAGCGCGCCATCCGCTCCCGTGTTCCACGGGCTGTTTCGCAGCACCGGTTCGCCCGAGCCGGTCTCGCCGCTCGTCAGTGCGCTCTGGAGCAATCCTGCGCCGGCTGCGCCCGCCGCCGCGCCGGCGAAGCCCCGGCCGCTGCCCGAGACGCCCGCGCCAGCGGCAGCGAGCGGCCCGCTCGACCTGTTCCAGGA
Organism: Xanthobacteraceae bacterium; assembly: GCA_019746135.1. Lineage (GTDB taxonomy): Bacteria > Pseudomonadota > Alphaproteobacteria > Rhizobiales > Xanthobacteraceae > Z2-YC6860. Next base: position 1,400 of record JAIESI010000355.1, on the reverse strand, counting down.
GCGGCTCCCGGACGCGCGGGCCTTGTTCCGCGGCCGGGTCTGAGGCCGCAGGTTTCCATTAACAATCCTGAATATTTATGCTGAACGCTTTATTAAATCTCTGCGCCTAAGGTGCGCCGGTACCTGCCGTACCTGTGGTGAGTCCATGATCGTTCGTCAGTTCCTGCAGTGGCTGCACACCGCTCCCTCCGGCATCCGTGCCGAAGCCACCGGCGCGCTCGCCCGCGCCTACCTCTACTCCGACATGACCGACAGCGACCGTCTCGCCGCCGAGGGCGCGATGACCATGCTGCTCGACGATCCGTCGCCGCTGGTGCGCCGTGCGCTCGCCGATGTGTTTGCGGCGTCCGAATACGCCCCGGCGAATATCGTGCATGCGCTGGCCTGCGATCAGCCCGATGTGGCGGGCCCGGTCCTGCACCGTTCGCCGCTTCTGCTCGACGCCGACCTAGTCGAAGCGGTCGCGAGCGGCGAGACCGTGCGGCAGGCGGCGGTCGCCATGCGCGCGCTGTTGCCGTGCTCGGTCGCGGCCGCCATTGCCGAGGTCGGCTGCGCCGAGGCCTGCCTGATCCTGCTGGAGAATCAGCACGCCGAGATCGTGCCGTTCTCGCTCGACCGGATCGTCGAGCGCCACGGTCGTCTCGCTGCGATTCGCGATTCGCTGCTCAAGCGCTCCGACCTGCCGGCGCCGACGCGCCAGGCGTTGGTGCTGAAGCTGTCGCAGACGCTCGCGGAATTCGTTGCCGCACGCGCCTGGCTCGCCCCCGACCGCGCGCGGCGCATCACCCGCGAGGCCTGCGAGAAGGCGACCGTGGCGCTGGCCGCGGCGTCGCCGGAAAGCGAGGTCCGGCCGCTGATCCGTCATCTCTGCGAGAGCCGCCAGCTCAACGCCGGTCTCATCCTTCGCTCGTTACTGTCTGGAAACGTTGAGTTTTTCGAAGAGGCCCTGGCCGAGCTGGCGGGCGTTCCGCTGGCCCGCGTCACCGGCATCGTCCACGACCGCCGCGGCGCAAGCTTCCGCGCGCTGTACGACAAGGCCGGCTTGCCGGCCTCGACGTTCCTCGCCTTCCGCGAGGCGCTCGAGGCGATGCGCGAGGAGGGCTTCGGCCATGAGATCGGCGGCGCGAGCCGCCTCAAGCGCCGCATCATCGAGCGCGCGCTCACCCGCTGCGAGAACGAGACGCCCGACGAGATCGAGCCGCTGCTGACGCTGCTGCGCCGTTTCGCGGCGGAGGCCGCCCGCGAGGAGGCGCGGCTGTTCTGCGACGAGCTTGTCGCTGCGGCGCGGGTCGACGTCGATCGGGATTTCGACCGGGTTGCGGCCTAGGGCGTGTCCTCAATTAGCGGATTCCCAAATCAGAATCTTGATGATTCCTGGAGGGTCAGTCTGATTCGGAGGG
>JAIESI010000088.1 GCA_019746135.1 Xanthobacteraceae bacterium | reverse complement strand
TCGTGCAACCAGAGAACTTGCCGATCCTAGACTGGCTCGGCATCAAAACGTCAGAATCACTGTGACGAGCTACTAGTGGCTTTGGGAGCTTAGGCGCGTGCGGGCGTTGAGTGGCATTGATAGTTGAGCCCAGTGATGAATTTCGAACGCGGTAGTACCCGGTGTTACCCCAGAGGCCTCAAGAAAAACCCGGCAAAAAATCGCGCAGAAATTCGTCAGTCTGGCCAAAGGCTTAGTGGCGCGCCCGAAGAGATTTTAACTCCTGACCCCTCAGCTTCGTAGTCCGTGGTTCAATTCCAGCCGCGGGCGGGTAGGAACACGGGTATGCTACAAAAGCGCGCAGCCAAGTGTACAAGGACTTCAAACCGTTAGATGCCTTGTGTGATTCCGCCCCTGGCACCATCACTTCAATGGCTTGATCACTTGGCCGTAGCTGGCGTTCGCGGGGAGACACCTTCCGCGAACGGCCAGAGAGGCACGTTTGCTGTCTGTCCCAGAGCGGACTGAACCGCTCCATCATCTGTTCCATCCGCCGCGGCATGTCTGCGGGGGCGGGGTGGTGAATGCCGTCGCCGGCGTTTCTGACCGAGCCCGAGGCATCGGTGGGCATTGAGCAAGTGCGGGGAATAGGGCTTGCTCGCGCTCAGCCGCGTGTCAGGAGCTGGAATGGAAATGGCTTTCAACCATGGATGCCGCACGACGTTTTCGCGCCCCATCAACGATCGCTATTTTGAGGACTACGTTGAAGGCGACATTCACCGATTCGGCCCCATCGCGGTCGAGGAAGATGAGGTGCTTAGCTTCGCCAGGCGCTTTGATCCGCAGGCGATGCACACCGATCCCGAGGCTGCCGAGCGCGGAGCCTTTGGTGGCCTTATCGCCAGCGGGTGGCACACCGCCGGTCTGATGATGCGGCTCTATGTCGAGCACTATCTGACCCACGTGGCGAGTCTGGCTTCACCCGGCCTCGACGAACTGCGCTGGCTCAAGCCCGTGCGGCCGGGAGACATGCTGTCCGTGCGCGTGACCGTGCTCAAAGCCGTGCCTTCGAAATCCAAGCCCGATCGGGGCGCGGTGACCTCGTTCACCGAGGTCCTCAATCAGAATGGCGAGGTGGTGATGACGCTGAAGGTGGTCAATCTGATCGCCAGGCGACCTGTGTGAGCAAGCGGCCGGTGTAGACCGGAAACCCGATCCCGCGTCGATCCATGCCGAAATGCAATATCGGATCAGTCCGGGATGTCATTGACAGAGCGCATCTGAAGAAACTTGACTACATTGCGAGATAGAAACTGCTTTTGTCGACGATAGATAACGCCGAAAAGCAATTCGGGAGGACGGGATGAATGTTGTCGGTGACAGCGCCGCGGACGTCTCCGCGGGGCATCCGAGCGGGACGGTTCCGCGCGACTACAATTATGCGGCCGAGATCATCGAGCGCAATCTGAAGGCGGGCAGGGCCCACAGACCCGCCTACATCGACCCGCGTGGCACCTGGACCTACGGACAACTCGCCGACCGCGTGGCGCGGTTTGCCGACGCGCTCCGTTCGCGCGGCGTGCGGCGCGAGGAGCGCGTGCTGATCGTGCTGCTCGACACCATCGATTGGCCCACGGCCTTCCTGGGCTGCCTCAAGGCCGGTGCGGTCGCAGTTCCCGTGAACACGCTGATGACGGAGGACGACTACCGCTACCTGCTGGCCGACAGCCGCGCCCGTGTGCTGGTCGTGTCGGAGATCCTCTATCCGCGGTTGCGGAATCTTGTCGATGCCGCACCCGACCTCGAGCACGTCATCGTGTCCGGCGACGATGCCCAGGGCCACGAGCGGTTTGAAGACCTGATCGCCGCGGCGACGCCCGATCCGCAGACCGCGCCGACCGTGTGTGACGACGTGGCCTATTGGCAATACACCTCCGGCTCGACCGGCAGGCCCAAGGGCGCCGTGCACGTCCATGCCGACCTCAAGCTCAACAACGATCTCTACGCGGTGCCGGTGATCGGGCTGACTGAGAACGATGTCTGCTATTCGGTGGCCAAGCTGTTCTTTGCCTACGGGCTCGGAAACTCGCTGAATTTTCCACTGTCGTGCGGCGCGTGCACCGTGCTGCTGCCCGACCGCCCGACGCCCGAGGGCGTTGCCGCCCTGCTGCGCCAACATCCGGTGACGGTGTTCTATTCGGTGCCGACGTTCTACGCCGCGTTCCTGGCGCATTCGGGCGCCCCCGCTCGTGGCGAACTCAAGCTTCGCTGCTGTGTCTCGGCCGGAGAGGCGCTGCCGGCTGACGTCGGCAAGCGCTGGAGCGACCGCCATGGCGTCGACATTCTCGACGGGCTCGGCTCGACCGAGATGACGCACATCTTCATGTCGAACCGCATGGGCAGCGTGAAGTACGGCACCAGCGGCAAGCCGTTGCCGGGCTACGACGTGAAGCTCGTCGACGAGAACGGCCAGGTCGTCGAGAAAGGCGAGATGGGCGAGATGCTGGTGCGCGGCCCGACCGGCGCGATCATGTACTGGAACAACCGCGAGCGGTCGCGGAACACGTTCCTGGGCGAGTGGACGCGCTCCGGAGACAAGTTCGTGGAGGACGAGGACGGCTATTTCGTTTTCTGCGGCCGGACCGACGACATGCTGAAGGTGTCCGGAATGTATGTCTCGCCGTTCGAGGTCGAAGCGGCGCTGGCGACCCATCCCGACGTGCTGGAAGCGGCCGTGGTGGCATGGGCGGACAAGGACGAGCTCATCAAGCCGAAGGCCTTCGTGGTGCTGAAGGGCCAGGCGACGCCGGCCGATGGGGCAGCGCGCGATGCGATGTGCCGGAAGCTGCAAGACCACGTCAAATCGCGGCTCGCGCCCTACAAATATCCCCGCTGGATCGAGTTCCGCGTCGATCTGCCGAAAACCGCAACCGGCAAGATCCAGAGGTTCAAACTGCGGAGCCAAGCCGGGACCGGCTGACCGCCGGCTGCGGGCCGGCTTCCTTGAGGAAGTTCGACAGCTCTTTTTCCATCGCCCGGATCTGCGCGACCTTGATGCGCAACGACAGAAGCTGGAAGCGCCGCGCCTCGTGCTTGGGTCCGGGATGGGCGTTGACCCGTGCCTCGGTCTCTTCCATCGCCATGCGCTCTTTGCCCATCCGCTCGAGATAGGCCTGCAGCTCCCGGGTGACGACATCCTTGTCGGCGAAGTTGCCGAAAAAGATGCGGAGCAGAACCTCGTCCCGGGTCACTGCCGCCCGGATCGGCTCGTTGGCAAACTCCCGCAGCGCCTTGCGGCCTTGCGCGGTAATGGTGTGAATGTGCTTGTCGGGCTTGCCGCTCTGGGCCAGCGCCTTGCTCGTGATGAAGCCCTCTTCGCGCAAGGCATGCAGGGTGTTGTAGATCTGCGGTCCGGTGGCGTTCCAGATGAAGTAGGTCGAGCGGTTGATCGCCCGCTTGAGGTCGTAGCCTGAAGCCGGCTGCACCGCGAGGAGGCCAAGAAGCGCATAGCGGAGCGACATCAGAGATGGTCCGGCGGCCGGTCTGGGTGGTTGGTGCGGAGCCGCATGCGACGGTCACTCATAGGCGTCGTGTCCCTTGCGCAGCGTCTCCCACTGCTTGGCATCGTGGCTGCAGACGACCGTCGTGCCCGGCGCCTCGATGCGCCGCACCTCGTCCAGCGATTTGGCCAGCGCATCGGCGTTCCAGGTGTTTTTCGGGATGACACCGGTATCGAGCGTCTCGCGCAGGCTCACGGTATCGCCGGCGAGCAGGAAGGCCCCATCGCGGTCGAGCGTGGTCAGTGCGCCGATCGAGCCCGGCGTGTGCCCCGGAAGAGGGATGAGCGTAACGCGCCCATCGCCGAACACGTCGCGCTGGCCGGATATCGCGTCGGTGGACGCGGCCTCGTCCCATTCCGAGGCGAGATAGCCGCTGGCCTCGCTGTTCGGCGCGCGCGCCGCTGCGATCTCGTCGGCGTGGCACATGAAGGTCGCCTTGCGGAAGAACCGGTTGCAACCGCAATGGTCCGGATGCAAATGCGAATTGATGACGATATCGATGTCGTCCGGCGCGAGCCCGAGGCCGGCCAGTCCGGCGAGCACGTGCTCGCCGGGCTTCATGATCGGCACCATCAGCCGGGCGAGGCCGCCCCAGCGGGCTTCGGGGTTCTCGGGCACGTCGGGATGGCAGCCGGTGTCGAACAGCACGTTGGCCTGGCCGTGGCGGAGCAGCGCGCTCGACACCGGCAGCTCGATCAGCTCGGTCCGTTCCGCGGCGGGAATGAAGATGCTCTTGCGCATCTTCAGCCGCCCGCACGGCAGGAGGTGCATTTTCATGGGCTCTGCTATGCTCCGGTCTCTTCGTCACACCATGCTGTAGCCGCCGCTGACACTGATGACCTGTCCCGTGATCCAGCCGCTGAGCGGCGAGGCGAGCAGCGCGACGGTCGGCGCGACGTCCTCGGCAACGCCAAGCCGCCGCGTCGGGTAGAAGCGGATCAGTTTCTCACGATTGGCTTCGAGCCATTTCGGGTCGTGTCCGGTCTCGACCATGCCGAGCGATACCACGTTGGCGGTGACGCCCGAGCGTCCCAGTTCGCGGGCGATGGATTTGACCAGGCCGATCACGCCGGCGCGCGCCGCGGCGACAATGGAAAGCCCCGATTCGCCGACCCGCGAGGAGTCGCCGACGATCGATATGATGCGGCCGTCGCCCGCCTTTTCCAGATGCGGCGTCGCCTCATGGAACAGTTGCAGGGCGCCGATCAGGTTGACGTCCACCTGGCTTCGCCATTCCTGCGGGGTGGTTTCCTTGAACGGCTTGCGTATCGCAAGTCCGGCATTGTTGACGACGATGTTCAGGCCGCCGAACTCGGCCACGATCGCCTGGATCATCGCCTTCACCGCCGCCGTGTCGGCGATGTCGGCCTGGAACGCCTTCGCCTTGCCGCCGGCCTTGGCGATCTCCGCGACAACGTCTGCGGCCTCGTCCGGGGAACTTCGGTGATGAACCGCGACCGCCGCGCCTTCCGCAGCCAGCGTCAGCGCGATCTGACGCCCGACGTCGCGGGTGCCGCCGGTGACCAGAGCCACGCGGTTCTTGAGTTGCATATCCATGAACGGGCCTTTTGCGTCGTTGACCGGAGGTCGGAACATGGCCTGCGACGAACCGATCATCGCGGGCCGGCATGCGGATTTGGCAGGCGTATTGACACTGCGGCGCCAGCGCCGTCATATAGTAAAGCTCTTACATAATAAAGCCCAATAGTATGCCGCGTGGGTCGGGCGGGACATTCCCGGGCTGCGCGGCCGCGGTCCGGGCGAGGGTTGGAAACAGGTGAAACCGGCTTGGTTCGATTACCACGCGCCGCGTCAGCTCGATGAAGCGCTGCACCTGCTCGCCGAGGCCGGCGCTGACGGCAGGGTGCTCGCGGGCGGGCAAAGCCTGATGCCGATGCTGAACCTGCGCATCCTCAGCCCCGCGGTTCTGGTCGATATCAATCGGATCGACGCGCTCGCAAGCCTCGAGGCCGGCGATGACGTGCTGCGCGTCGGTGCGCTGGTGCGGCATGCCGACCTGCTGCGCAGCTCCGCCGTGCGCGACGGCTGGCCGCTCGTTTGGGAAGCGACCACCCAGGTGGCCCACATCGCGATCCGCAACCGCGGGACCGTGTGTGGCAGCGTGTCGCACAACGATCCCTCCGCCGAGCATCCGAGCGTGCTCGTGACCATGGGCGGCTCGGTGGTGATCGCAAGCCGCGCGGGCCGCCGCGAGCTGCCGGCCGAAGAGTTCTTCACCGGCATGCTGTCGAATGCGCTCGAGCCCGGCGAGATGGTTGTGGAACTGCGCTATCCGCGCCAGCCCGCAGGCACCGGCACCGCCTTCGTCGAATTCGCGCGCCGGCTCGGCGACTTCGCGATCGCGGGTGCCGCCGCCATGCTCACCATGCGCGGCGGCGTGTGCGAGCGGGCAAGGCTCACCATCGTCGGCATGGGCGAGGGACCATTCCGCGCGCACGAGGCGGAGGGCCTGCTGACCGGTCGCAGCCTCGGCGAGACCGGAGCGCAGGACGCATTTGCCGAGGCGGCGGCGAAGGTCGTGGCCGCGGTTGCGCCTCACGAGGACGTTCACGCGTCGTCGTCCTATCGCCGGCACCTTGCCGGCGTGATGGCGACACGGGCGCTGGAGAAGGCGTTCACACGTGCTGGAGGACGGCCCGTTGGCTAGGGAGCAGACCATCAAGGTGACGGTGAACGGCCGGACCTACGAGAGGACCGTGCCGGTGCGGTTGTCGCTGGCCGACTTCCTGCGCGACCACCTGCATCTCACCGGCACACATATCGGCTGCGAGCACGGGGTGTGCGGCGCGTGCACCATCATGTTGAACGGCCGCACCGCGCGGTCGTGCCTGACGCTCGCAGTGCAGGCGGACGGTGCGAAAATCATCACCATCGAAGGGCTGCGCGCCGAAGACGGCACGCGTCACCCGATCCAGCAGATATTCCTGGAGAAGTTCGCCTTGCAGTGCGGTTATTGCACGCCGGGCATGCTGGTGACCGCGATCGAGCTGCTGCAGGACAATCCCAACCCCAACGAGCTCGAAGTGCGTGAGGCCCTGTCCGGCAACATTTGTCGTTGCAGCGGCTATCAGGCCATCATCGATGCCGTGCTGGAAGCGGCGCGGCAGGGCAACGCGGCCTGGACCGACTGGTCCGCCCGACCGCAGGGGCGCTGATGTCGGACGCCCGTTTCTCCAATCAACGGATCGTCGGCGCCTCGGTCATCCCGGACGAGGCGATCCCGCTCGTCGAGGGCGACGGCCGCTTTCTCAACGACATCAAGCTGCCGGGCATGTACCACGTGGCGTTCCTGCGCAGCCAGCATGCCCACGCCAGGCTCAGAGCCGTCGACACCGAGGAGGCACGCAAGCACCCGGGCGTCATCAAGGTGCTGACCGGCCGGGAGCTGCTCGGCAAGGTCGACCCGTTCCGCAGCATGCCCAATCGTTTTTCCGGCGGCGAGTCGGTGCAGCATTGGCTGGCGGTCGAGAAGGTGCGCTTCGTCGGCGAGGCGATCTGTGCCGTCGTCGCCGAGGACCGTGCGACGGCCGAGGATGCCTGCGAGCTGATCAGGGTCGACTACGATCCGCTGCCTGCCGTTACCGACCCGCGCCTCGGCGAGCGCGACGACGCGCCGCTGATCCACGACACCTGCACCAACAATTACCTGATCAAGCGCGAATACCAGCGCGGCGACGTGGATGAGAAGTTCAAGAACGCCGACCTGGTGGTGAAGCGCAGGTTCAAGATCGGGCGCAAGCAGGCGCTTTGCATGGAGGGCCGCGGCTGCGTCGCCGGCTATCGCGAGAACACCTTCACGCTCACGCTGTGGATGAGCCACCAGCTCCCGTACGTGGTGCGGCACTACCTCGCCAAGCATCTGCGTCTCGCCGAGACGGACGTCCGTGTCATCATCCCACACACCGGCGGCGGCTTCGGCCAGAAGGCCTCGATCTATCCCGAGGAGTTCGTCTGCGCGCATCTCGCGCTGACCCTGCGCCGGCCGGTGAAGTGGGTCGAGGACCGCATCGAGAACATGGTCGCCTCGACCCATGCGCGCGACCAGGTCATCGAGCTGGCGCTGGCCGCGACCAAGGACGGCCGCATCCTCGCCATCAGCTCGGACGTGTGGGTCGATGTCGGCGCCTATTCGACCTATCTCTGGTCGGCCGGCATGGAGCCGCTGCAGACCGCCGGCCTGATGCCCGGTCCCTATCGGATCGAGGCGCTGCGCTATCGCACGCGCGGCGTCGCCACCAACAAGACGCCGACCGGTCCCTACCGCGCCGTGGGTCGTCCGTCGGCGTCGTGCTCGCTGGAGCTGCTGATCGACCAGATGGCCCGCGAGCTCAAGCTCGATCCGGCGGAGGTGCGCATGCGCAACCTCATCCCGAACGAGGCGATGCCCTACCGGAACGCCAACAATCTGGTGCACGACAACGTCAATTACGTGCCGTGCCTCGAACTGGCGATGGCCAAATCGCGCTACGAGGCGCAGCGTACCGAGCAGCATTCAGAACCGCCGAACGGCAAGCTGCGGGGTATCGGCGTCGCCTGCTTCGCCGAGCTGACGGGGCTCGGCACCAGCACGGCGGTCGGCCCCGGCACACTGCTCCAGCCCGGCCGCGATGCCGTGACCGTGCGCCTCGAGCCGACCGGCGTCCTGACGGTGGCCGCCGCGCTGCCGTCCCAGGGCCAGCGCATCATGACCGCCATGCGGCAGGTCGCGGCCGATGAGCTCGGCATGAAGCTCGAGGACATCACCAGCATCAGCAACGACACGGCCACGGCACCCTACGGCTTCGGCACGTTCGCGTCGCGGACGGCGGTGTTCGGCAGCGGCGCGACCATCAAGGCGGCGCGCGAGCTGCGCCAGCGCATCCTGGCGATGGCGGCCTTCGTGCTCGAGGAGCCGGTCGAGCAGCTCACCATCGTCGACAGCGTGGTGCAGACGCTCGACCGCTCGAAGACCATGACGCTCGCCGCGATGGCGGAGAAGAGCTTCTTCTCCGCGAAGGACATTCCGCAGGAGTTGAACCAGGGCTTCGAGGTCACGGCCTTCTACGATCCGAAGTTCGGCAGCTTCGCCGCCGGCGCCCATATCGTGACGGTCGACGTCGATCCAAAAACCGGCCTCGTGGAGATCGTGCGCTACGTCGCGGCCGAGGACGTCGGCACGGTCATCAACCCAGCCGTGGTCGAAGGCCAGATCATCGGCGGCATCGCCCAGGGCGTCGGCGAGGCGCTGCTGGAGGAACTGGTGTACGACGAGAACGGCCAGCCGCGCACCGTGACGCTCGCGGATTATCTCGTGCCGTCGGCCCTGGAGGTCCCCCGCATCGAGCTGCATCATGCCAACACGCCCTCGGCCGCCCTCGGCGGCTTCAAGGGCTGCGGCGAAGGCTCGATCATCGGGGCGCTGAGCGCGATCGCCTGCGCGGTTTCGGATGCGCTCAGCCTCAAGGGCGGCGACATCCACGATTTCCCGGCCTCGCCGGAGCGCGTGTTGCGGGGCCTGGGCGTGATACCGAGCGAAGCAGCGGAATGAGTGCGATGCAGTTCGACAGCCGGGGACTGGCCATCACCACGTCGAGCGCCGAAGCGGCCAGCGCGATCGACCGGGCCGTGAAAGCCTATATGGACTACGGCACCACCGCCGGTGCCCACATCAAGGACGCGCTGGAGAAGGATCCAGCCTGCGTCCTCGCGCTCTGCATCCGCGGCTACTTCTTCCTGATGCTGGAAAACAAGGCGCTTTTGCCGCGCGTCAAGCAGACGCTCGACGAGATCAAGCCGCATCTCGGTGCGGCGAGCCGGCGCGAGCAGCTCCATGTGAAGGCGCTGGAGGCGTGGGCGGCCGGCGACATCATGGGCGCCTGCGCGCGCTGGGAGGAAATCCTGACCGAGGCGCCGCGCGACCTTCTGGCGCTGAAGCTGCATCACACCATGACGTTCTACACCGGCCGCAGCCAGGTGATGCGTTCGGTGGTCGCGAGCGTTCTCGGTGCGTGGGACGACAAGGTGCAGGACTACGGCTGCGTGCAGGGCATGTATGCCTACGCCCTGGAAGAGTGCGGCGCCTATGACGAGGCCGAGCGCTGGGGCCGGCAGGCCGTCGAGCGCAATCCGGGCGATCTTTGGGCGATCCATTCGGTCGCCCATGTCCTGGAGATGCAGGGGCGCTCCAAGGAAGGCGTGAGGTGGCTGGACTACACGCCGGAGCAATGGGCGAAGAAGAATCCGTTCAAGGCCCATGTGTGGTGGCACGCGGCCTTGTTTCTGCTGGCCCAGGGTGAGAACGAGCGGGCGCTGGCGCTCTATGACAATGCGCTCTGCTCGGTGAACTCCGAGCAATACATCGACGTGTCCAATCAGGCGGCGCTGCTCAAGCGGATCGAGCTCAGCGGGGAGGACATTGGCGACCGCTGGAAGGCGCTGGCCGAGCATTCGGAAAAGCGCATCCACGACCACATGCTGCCGTTCCGCGACGCGCACTTCTCGCTGGCGCTGGCGGCCGGCGGCAAGTTCGACACGGCGCGGAAACACATCGACTCGATGGCGGCGTTCGCGGCGGAGGGCATGGGCTGGCGCGCGGAATCGACGCGCAACATCCTGATCCCGTTGTGCGAAGGGATGGTCGCCTACGAAGCCGGCGACTACGACAAGGCGACCGACCTGTTCTGGCCGATGCGCCACGAGATCGTCAGCATCGGCGGCAGCCACGCGCAGCGCGATCTGTTCGCGCAAATCATTTGCGATGCGGCGCTGCACTCCAGCAGGCTGCCGGTTGCGCGAAGCCTGCTGTCGGAGCGGGTGCTGAGCCGCGGCACCAGAAAGAAGAACTGGGAAGAGTATTCCAGCGTGCTGGCCGCGCTCGGCGACACCAAGGGTGCCGAGGACGCACGCCGGCAGGCCGCCCAGGCCCACGAAGCAGGCGCGTGAGAAGTTCGGGAGGACGACGATGAACACGATGGCGTTGCCGAAGAAAGTCGAGACCGTTCCCTCGAACAAGTACGGCGCCTTCCAATGGGAAGATCCGCTGCTGCTGGAGAGCCAGCTGACCGACGAGGAGCGGATGATCCGCGACTCGGCGCGGGCCTACTGTCAGCAGAAGCTGATGCCGCGGATCCTGATGGCGACCCGCAACGAGGAGTTCGACCGCAACATCATCACCGAGCTGGGTGAGCTCGGCCTGCTGGGTCCGACCTTGCCGGAGAAGTACGGCGGCGGTGCCACGAGCTACGTGGTGTATGGACTTGTTGCCCGCGAAACCGAGCGGGTGGACAGCTGCTACCGTTCGGCGATGAGCGTGCAGTCGTCGCTGGTCATGCATCCGATTTACGCCTACGGCACCGAAGAGCAGCGGATGAAGTATCTGCCGAAGCTTGCCAAGGGGGAGTGGGTCGGCTGCTTCGGCCTGACCGAACCGGATCACGGCTCCGATCCCGGCTCGATGGTGACGCGTGCCAAATCCGTGCCCGGCGGCTTCCGCATGACCGGGGCCAAGATGTGGATCACCAATTCACCGATCGCCGACGTGTTCGTGGTGTGGGCCAAGACCGACGACGGCGTCATCCGCGGGTTCGTGCTCGAGAAGGGCATGAAGGGGCTGTCCGCGCCGAAGATCGAGGGCAAGCTTAGCCTGCGCGCCTCGATCACCGGCGAGATCGTCATGGACGATGTGTTCGTGCCGGCCGAAAACCTGCTGCCGAATGTCACCGGTCTCGCCGGGCCGTTCGGCTGCCTCAACCGCGCCCGTTTCGGCATCTCCTGGGGCGCGATGGGTGCGGCCGAATTCTGCTGGCACGCTGCCCGGCAGTACGTGCTCGACCGCAAGCAGTTCGGCCGGCCGCTCGCCGCCAACCAGCTCATTCAGAAGAAGCTCGCCGACATGCAGACCGAGATCACGCTCGGCCTCAACGCCTGTCTCACCGCGGGCCGGCTGTTCGACGCGGGAAAGCTCGCGCCCGAGGCGATCTCGCTGCTCAAGCGCAACAATTGCGGCAAGGCGCTGGACATTGCCCGGGTCGCGCGCGACATGCACGGCGGCAACGGCATCAGCGACGAATTTCACGTGATGCGCCATGTGGTGAACCTCGAGACGGTCAACACCTACGAGGGCACGCACGACGTCCACGCCCTGATCCTCGGCCGTGCGCAGACCGGCATTCAGGCTTTCTTCTAGACGCCCATCATCGTGTTTGATGCGGACGCACGGTGACACGACGTGCGTTTCCGCCGGTTCAGATCCGGTTCCCGAGGATTGCGCCCTCGTAGATCGCGCGTTTGGCGTCGAGCTCGCCGGCGAGCCGCGCGCCCCCGATCACATGCACCGACTGCCCGCTGGCGTCGATCGCGTCGCCGATCCGCCGATCGGATTCCTGGCCGGCGCAGACCACGATGGTGTCGGCCGGCAACACCTCGTTGCGGTCCGGCAAGGCGATATGCAGGCCCTGGTCGTCGATCTTGAGGTATCTCGCGCCGGCGATCTGGCGGACCTTCATGTCCTTCAGCTCCTGGCGAAGGATCCAGCCGGTGCTTTTGCCGAGTGTCCGTCCGAACGGGCCTTCCGAGCGCTTCACCATCGTGATGGTCCGCCGCGCCGGATGAACGCGAACGGGTCCGTTGATGCCCCACCGCGCGAAGAATTCGTCACGGGTCGGGCGTCGTCCTTTCGTGTCCAACGCCAGGAACAGCGCGACGTCATGACCGATTCCGCCCCCGCCGACGATGACGACGCGTTCGCCGGCGGTCACCGTCCCATCGAGGATGCTGACGTAATCGACCACCCGCGGGTCGTTTGCGCCGGGGATGTCGAACGCGCGCGGGGTCACCCCGGTCGAAATGATGATTTCGTCGAAATTGTCCCGCTTCAGCGCTTCGGTGTCGACCGCACGGCCTGTTTTGATCTCGACCCCGCATTCGGCGAGTTGCGACCGGTAATTTTTCAGCGCGAGACCGTAGTCCTCCTTGCCCGGAATGTTGGCCGCCAGGGTGAATTGCCCGCCGATTTCGGAAGCCCCTTCAAACAGCGTGACATGGTGGCCGCGCCGCGCGGCTTCGAGTGCCGCCGCGATGCCGGCCACGCCCGCGCCGACAACGGCGACGCGCTTCGGCGCAGACGCCGTTTCGTCGGAAAATTCCTGTTCGCGGGCGGCGCGGGGATTGACCAGGCATGTGATCACCTGATCGGTGAAGTAGTGATCGAGGCAGGCCTGATTGCAGGCGATGCAGACATTGATGAGGTCCGGCCTCCCGCGCGCGACCTTGTTCACGAACTCGGCATCCGCGAGCAACGGGCGAGCCATCGAGACGAGATCGGCCGAGCCTTCCGCGATGATTCGCGCCGCGTCTTGCGGCAAGTTGATCCGATTGCTTGCGGTGACCGGGATCGAAACGGCTTCCTTCAGCGCCCGCGTGGACTCGACGAATGCGGCGTGCGGAACCGGACCGGCAATAGTGGGAATTGGAGCTTCATGCCACCCGATTCCGGTCGAGAGACAGTCTGCGCCGGCCTGCTCGATGTGCTTTGCCAGCCAGATCGTCTCGTCCTGTGTCAGGCCGCCTTCGACCAGCTCGAGTGCGGAAATGCGATAGGATATGACGGCGTCGCCGATCGCGGCACGCACGGCCCGGACCACGTTGAGCGGAAATCGTGCGCGGTTGTCGAGCGAGCCGCCCCACTCATCGGAACGATGGTTGGTTCTGGACGCCAGGAACTCGCTGATCAGATAGCCCTCGGAGCCCATGATTTCGACGCCGTCATAGCCGGCTTCGACCGCGAGGCTGGCCGTCGTGGCATAGTTGCGGATCGTTTCCTCGATCTGCGCAGGCGTGAGCTCCGCGGGCACGTCGCGATTGATCGGCGACTTGATCGGCGAGGGCGCGACGATCGCAGGATGGTATCCGTATCGGCCGGCATGCAGGATCTGCAGCAAAATGCGGCCGCCGGCGCGATGGACGGGCTCGACGATCTTCCTGTGCGCGGCCACCTGATCGGCACGCTCGAATGTGCCGGGCTCGTTTTTCATGCGGCCCGCGAAGTTCGGTGCGAAGCCGCCGGTCATGACCAGGCCGGTGCCGCCTTTGGCACGATCGGCGTAGAAGCGGCCCAGCTCGTCGAACCGTTCGGGATGGCTCTCGAGACCTGTATGCATGGAGCCCATGACGATCCGGCTGGAAAGTTCGACTGAACCGACACGGATCGATTTGAGGAGTTGTGAGTTTGAGTTCATGATGTCGAGAAGTTATTGGGCCTGCAGTGATTCTGGTCAACGGCGACTGCGACGACTAAAGCCGATCAGCGTTAAAGCTTCAAACCCGCTCATGAAAAGTCCGCCCGCGGGCTCTGAGCCGGGACGATTGGTCAGGCGACAATTCGGTCCTCACGACGGCCCGCGCCGGAAAGTCGCAGCATCGGGGGTGGTTCCGTCCCCGGGAACTAAGCCTTTATTCCTAAAATATCTTGTCCCGATTTGGCCGCTGGCTCTCGTTTCCGCGTGAGCCCATCGGGCTCGTGTCCCGCTCCACGCGTCCACGGCGCGTCGTTCAACGAAGCTTATGGGCGATAATACGGTGCTATCGCCGGCGACCGGATTAAGCTTTACCGGTCGTCGAAATCCTCTGCTGTTGCAACCCCGGGCAGCCCTGCGTAGGCTTATGAATTGGACGTATCTTGAGATAGGCAGGGCGACGCGGGGGGCTTCACGAAAAAAGACTGCAGATCGGATCGATAGGGGGCAGGTGTCGTCTCCATCAAGAAGACACCGGCGCTGGACCAAAAGGCAAAAACACTGCGTTCGACAACAGGAAGCGTTCAGCTGACCGCATCTCCTTCGTATTGCCGGTGAACGAGATAAAGAGCTGAAATCATCGCGCTAGTACCCGGAATCAGAGCTGAGTGATACGGCGGCCTTTGAAGGGCTTTTGGCGGACTCGTTTCTTGGTCCA
>JAIESI010000270.1 GCA_019746135.1 Xanthobacteraceae bacterium | reverse complement strand
CAAGCGCGCAGTCAACTTCCTTGCAGGCGTCCACGCCGCCGCGATACTCATTTGGCTCAATTGAGGACACGCCCTAGCGGCGTGTCTGCGCCTGAACCGGCTGCACCTTGCTGCCGTTCTGCACTTCATCCGGCAGGTTGATCGCCACGCGGTCGCCCTGCCGGAGCCCCTCCGCCACCGTGACGACGTTGCCGTCGGTCGAGGCGACCTTGACCGGCTTGTAGCGCAGCGTGTCGTTCTCCACCGCCGCCACCATGGTTTCCGAGCCGCGCACCAAGAGCCCGCTCACCGGGATCTGCGGATAGCTCTGGATCGGGATGTGGATCGTCACATAGGCGAAGCTGCCGGCGGCGAGAAAACCTTCCGAATTGTCGATGTTGACCTCGATCTGCATGGTGCGCGTGCGGGTCTCGAGCTCGCCGGTCATGCGGGTGATCTTGGCCTGGATGCGGCGCTTGGGGTCGGTCGCGTCGACCACATAGGCGGTGTCGCCGACGCTCACGTAGGGCACGTCCACCTGCTGCACGTAGCAGAACACCCGGAGCCGGCTGTCGTCGGAGACGGTGAACAGCGGCAGCGCGCTCACGATGTTGGTCTGCGCATTGGTGATCAGCGCGCCGGCATCGACGAAGCGCGCGGTGATGCGGCCGGCAAAGGGCGCCCGGACGGTCTGGTAGTCCTTCAGCGTCTGCAGGCCCTTGACGTTCGCCTCGGCGACGCGCGCGTCGGTCTCGAACTGCAGCATCGACACCTGCGTGGCGTTGCCGCGCGAGAACAGATCCTGCGAGCGCGCCAGGTTGCGGCGCTTGTGCTCGAGGTCGGTCACCGCGGCGGCATATTGCTGGTCGATCTCGGGCGACTCGATCAGCGCCACCACCTGCCCGGCCTCGACGCGGTCGCCGCGGTCCACATGCAGCGCCTTCACATAGCCGCTGACCTTGGAATAGAGCGTCGCCGATTGGTTGGCGCGCACGTCGGCCAGCAGCGTGATGGTCCGCTCCTTCGGCCCCTGGGTCGCCGCAACCACTTCGACGCGCGGGCCGAGCGCAACCACGCTGCCGCGCGCCTCGCGCGCCGTGGCGACACTGGAATTGCGGCTGAAGTGGAAATACCCGGCCGCGGCGGCCGCGACCGCCACGATACAGGCGCCGGCGATATAGAGCTTCGCCGGGCGACCGCGGCCCGCTTCGGGCGCCGGTTGAATGTCAGGCATGGGCGGAACCTCCAGAAGACGCGCCCGCGGCCTCCGCCTCGAAGCGCTTGTCCAGCATGTGCAGGGTCGGCAGCTGCCGGCGCAGCAAAGTGTAGAACACCGGCACGAGAATGAGGGTCGCGACCGTCGCGAAGGCGAGCCCGCCGATCACGGCGCGACCGAGCGGCGCGTTCTGCTCGCCCGCCTCGCCGAGCGCCAGCGCCATCGGGACCATGCCGATGATCATGGCGAGCGCGGTCATCAGGATCGGCCGAAGCCTGGTCTTGCCGGCCTCGATCACCGCCTGGAACGGCGTCAGGCTTTCGTTGCGGCTGCGCAGGTCGTTGGCGAAGCTCACCACCAGGATCGAGTTCGACACGGCGATGCCGACCGACATGATCGAGCCCATCAGCGAGGCGACGTTGATGGTGGTGCCGGTCATCGCCAGCGTCCACAGGATGCCGACCAGCGCGCCGGGCACCGCCATCATGATGATGAACGGATCGACCCAGGACTGAAACAGCACGACCAGCAGCGCATAGACCAGGATGATCGCGAGGATCAGGCCGAGCGCGAGGTTCTTGAACGACGTTTCCATCACCTCGTTCTGGCCGCGCAGGAAGATCTTGACCGTCGACGGCAGGTTCTTCTGCTCCTCGGCGATGATCCGCTTGATCTCGGCGGCGACGCCGCCGAGATCGCGGCTGTCGACATTGGCGAGCACGTCCACCACGCGCTGCACGGTGTAGTGGCTGATCGACTGCATGCTGGTGGTCGGCTGCATCGAGGCGATGTCGGAGATGCGCGTGACCTGATTGCCTGGCAGCGTCGTCAGCGTGGTCGGCTGGATGTTGGGATTGATGTTGGGCGCCGCCGGATTGGCCGGCAGGTTGAGGACGTCCTGCACCGAACTGATTTTCTCGGCCGGCGTCTGCACGGCAACGATGTAGTTCACGCCGGTCTGCGGGTTGAGATAGTAGGTCGGGCCGACCAGCGCGCTGCCGGCGAGCGAGGTCAGCATGTTGTTGGCGACGTCGCGCTGGGCGATGCCCATGCGCGCGGCGCGCTGGCGGTCGACGTCGATCTGGATGGTCGGGAAGTCGAGCACCTGCTGGATGCGCGGATCGACGATGCCCGGCACCTTCTGGATCTCGCGCAGGATGCGCTGCGCCGAGGCATAGGCGCGCGGGAAGTTCGAGTCCTGGATCTGGATGTCGATCGGCGCGGCGAGGCCGAAGTTCAGAACCTGGCTGACGATATCTGCGGTCTGGAAATAGAACAGATTGCCCGGGAACTCGGCGTTGAGCTTGTCCCTGATCTTGCGCTGGTACTCGACCGTCGGCTTGTGGCCGTGATTGAGCGAGATCAGGAACTCGGCGTTCATGCCGCTGGTGTTGTCGCTCGGCACGAAAGCGAGATTGAGCGAGAACGGCAGGCCGATCGTCACATTGATGGTCCGCAGCTCCTTCGCCGGAATGATCTGCCGGATCGCCTCCTCGACCTTGGCGACCGTCTTTTCGGTCTCCTCGAGCCGCATGCCGCGCGGCGCACGCAGGTGCATCTTGAGGATGCCGACATCCGAGGTCGGGAAGAAATCGGTGCCGACGTTCGGCGCGAGCGCGCCCGTGCAAACGACGACGAGCCCGAAGCAGCCGAGCACGAAGCCGCGCCGCTGCAAGGTTACCGCGAGAATGTTGCCATAGGCGGTTTTCACCCGCTCGAAGCCGCGGTCGAACGCCGCGGAAAACCTGCCGAAGATGTTCCTTGGCGCGTGATCGTCGTGGTCCTTGAGCAGATAGCGGGCCAGCGCCGGCGTCACGGTGAATGACAGCACGTAGGACGCGAGCATCGCCAGCACCACGGTGATGGCAAGCGGAATGAACAGGAAGCGCGACGGACCGGTGAGCAGCAGCACCGGCGCGAACACGATGCAGATCGCGAGCGTCGCCACCGTCAGCGGCTGGATCACCTCGTTGGAGCCGTCGAGGATCGCGACCGTCAGCGGCTTGCCGAGCGTCTGGTTGCGGTGGATATTCTCGATCGTCACCGTGGCATTGTCGACCAGGAGGCCGATGGCGAGCGCGAGCCCGCCGAGCGTCATCAGGTTGATGGTCTGGCCGGTGAGGAACAGGCCGGCGACGCCGGCCGCGATCGACAGCGGGATCGACAGCGACACGATCACGGTGTTCCGCCAACTGCCGAGGAAGATCAGGATCATCAGCGAGACGAGGATCGACGACAGGATCGCTTCGTGCACGATATTGTCGACGGCGCCCTGCACGAACACCGACTGATCGAAATCGAGCTTGAGCTCGATCCCCTCCGGCGCGGTGGCCTGCATCTCGGGCAGGAAGTCGCGCACCGCCTTCACCACGGCGATGGTCGAGGCGTCGGAGTTCTTCAGGATGTTCATGTAGCTTGCGCGCTGGCCGTTGATGCGCACGGCGTTCTGCTGGGCCGCGAAGCTGTCGCTGACCTTGGCGACGTCGCCCAGCAGCACGGTCAGGCCGTCGCGCACGCCGACCGGCAATTGATGAAACTGATCGACGACCAGCGGGCTCGAGTTGAGCTTGACGTTGAACTCGCGCTCGCCGATGCGGGCGATGCCGGCGGGCACGATGACGTTCGTGGTCTGCAACGCGCTGACCACGTCCATCTGCGACAGGCCCTTGGAGCTGAGCCTGGCCGGATCGACGTCGACGATGATCTGGCGCTGCTTGCCGCCGTAGGGCGCGGGGATCGACAGGCCCGGGATGGTGAACAGCCGGGTGCGCAGGAAGTTGAGGCCGTAGTCGAAGATCTGCTGCTCGGGCAGCGTCGTGCTGTTGAGCGTGATCTGCACCACCGGCACGTTCGACGCGTTGAAGCGGATCATGTTCGGCGGCGTGATACCGGGCGGCGCAATGCGCAGGATCGAATTGTTCTGCGCGTTGATCTGGGCGATCGCGCCGCCGATGTCGGTGCCTTGGGTGAAATAGACCTTGAGGATGCCGAGCCCCGGGATCGACAACGATTCAATGCGCTCGATGCCGTTGACCGTGGTCGAATAGGAGCGCTCGCTGACCAGGACGACGCGGCGCTCCATGTCCTCGGCCGAAAGGCCCGGATAGTTCCAGGCGACGTAGACCACCGGGATGTCGATGTTGGGGAAGATGTCGACGACCATGCGCTGCACGGAGAGAACGCCCATCAGCATGATGAGCAGCCCCGCGATGGCCATGGTGTATGGCCGTCGCAGCGCGAGGCGTACGAGTCCGATCATCTAAAGCCCATCCCCAACCAAAAACCGACGACTTTTGAATGGCTTCCGCGCCGATCCCCTCCACTCCCGAGGGCTCAAGTTGCGGCCGCCGAGTCGTTTCTTGCTTATGGAAATGATCCCCCGAACCCGTCGTGCAGTTCAAGCGGAATTCCGGGAAAAACCTGACAAATCGGCAGGCAGCCATGCCCGGAGAATGGGCCTTCCGGCTCTAAAGCGGGATGACGATTCTTCGAATCGTCATCCCGCTTTAGCCTCTTATTGGAGCATGATCTTTTTCCGAAAACCGCTTCACACCCCGGATCAAGTCCGGGGCAGGCTTTTTCGGGATCATGCCCCTATCCTTTGCCCCGGCCTTGCGACAGCGGCAGTCTGGCGATGTCCCGGATCGCGTCCCGGTCCGGCTCGAAGCCGAGACCCGGCTTGTCGGACATGACGAAAAAGCCGTCCGCGGGCTCCGGCAGGCCGCGATAGATCTGCTTGCACAGCTCGACCGCGAGATAGTGGTGCTCGACCAGCGTGCCGTTGGCCACGCCCGCCTGCAAATGCATGTTGTGGAAGCCCCAGGCCCCGCCGTTCGCGACCGAGACATTGAAGGCCGCGGCCATGCCGGCAATCTTCGCGCACTGGGTGAAGCCGCCGGTGATCGCGACATTGGGCTGGGCGTAGTCGATGGCCTGCGCGGTCAGCAGATCGCGGAAGCGGAACGCCAGCCCCTCGTTCTGCCCGCAGGCGAGCGCCAGGCCGGTCTGACGCCTGAGCTGCACCATGCCGGGCACGTCGTTCTGGGTGAGCGGCTCCTCGAAGAACGAGATCGCGTAAGGCTTCACCATCTCGGCGAGCTTGGTCGCGTGATACAGATCGAGATTGCAGTTGGCGTCGAGAAACAGCTCGACGTCCGGGCCGACCGCCTCGCGCACCGCGCGCACCCGCGCGGCGTCCTCGCGGATCACCTCCATCACGGGCCGCGTGTCGCGGTGGCGCAGCGCCTCGTTGCCGACTGTCATCTTCAGCCGCTTGAAGCCCTTCGACACCCACTGCTTCGCAGCAGCCGCCAATTGGTCGCGGTCGAAGAAACCGAAGCCGAACGTGCAATAGACCGGCACGCGCGGATGCGCGCCGCCGAGCAGCTTCCAGACCGGCAGGCCAAGCGCCTTGCCCTTGATGTCCCACAGCGCCACGTCGATCGCGGCGAGCGCATGCGCGGCATAGCCGGTCTGGCCGCGCGGCATCAGCATCCAGTAGAGCTTGTCCCAGATGCGCTCGTGCGCGAGCGGATCGTCGCCTGCGATCGCGGGGCCGGCCACGCCGTTGACGATCTGCGCGATCACGTCCTCTTCGGTGATGCTGGTCAGGCCATGGCCGACCAGGCCGTCGTCGGTCTCGACCTCGACATGGCAGCAGGCGAGCGAGGTCTTGCGGTTCACACCGACGAGGTCGATGTGCAGCGGCACGTTGAGCGCCGTCGCAGTAACGCGCGCGATCTTCATGAGCGGCCGGCCCACCAACGACGCGCGGTCACGTCGCGGTGCCGCCGCGGTTCCAGCCGCGGGCGCCCTCGCCGTAAACCTCGCAGCCGGTGGCGGTGACGACCGCGGTGTCCTCGAGCTTGATGAAGCCGCGCTTGGGATGCGCCAGCGTGGTCTCGACCGAGATCACCATGCCGGCCTCGAGCGGCCGGTGTGCGTCGTAGTCGTCATACGGCACCGGGCCGGTGCTGGTGAGCCGCGGCGCCTCGTGGCTCACAAGGCCCATGCCGTGGCCGAGGAAGTGCATGTTGTTGTGGTATTTCGACCTGGCCAGCCGCTCCTCGGCCTGCCGGTAGATCTCGCTGCCCATGGCGCCGGCCTTGATCGGCTTCATCGAGGCGCGCTGGATCTCCTCGATGTCGGCCAGCATGTCCTCGAGCTCGGCGTCCGGCTCGCCCTGGATCGCCATGCGGCAGATGTCGCCGATATAGCCGTGATAGTTGCCGCCGGAGTCGAGCGAAAGAATATCGCCCTTGCCCCAGACCTGTTCCGACGGCGCGCGGTTGAGCGAGGTGCCGGCGGTGATCAGGCAATACTCGAAGGTCAGCCCGCGGTTGGTCTCCTCGCGGCGCAGCGCCTCGGTCAATTCCGCCTTGGTTGCGCCGGGCTTGTGCCTGGCGATGACCGCCTTCATGGAATCGAGCACCGCTTCCGAGGCGACCTTGAGCTTCTTCAACTCCTCCGGAGTCTTGATCGCGCGCATCCGCTCCAGCACGAACAGGCAGTCGGCGAACTTCGCGCCGGCAAAGGCATCCTGCAGCGTCCGGCCGGCGTCGACCGGCAGGAACGACAGCTCCGCGCCGATGCCCGCCGTCGTGATGCCGGCCTTGCGGATGTGCTCGACCGCCTTCTGCATGGTGTCGATCGAGCCCGACGAGTTGCAGAGCTGCACCGGCGTCCAGAACGGATGGTTGTCGCGCTGGAAGTTCTCGAGGCGATGGCCGAAATAGGCCGACTTGTCGGGGGCGCCTTTCACGTAAACCAGCACCGGCAGATAGCGGGAAAGCCCCATCGCGTCCATGTAGTCGAAGAAGAACGCGCGGTGGCCGCCGAGCAGGTATTGCACGTTGTGCTTCGAGGTCGCGATCAGCACGTCCATGCCGGCCTCGTCCATCAGCCTGTCGAGGCGGGCGGCGTCGAACGGAATGGTGGACGATGCTTTGACGGGCGCGTTCATGGGGTTCTCCAGATCGGCTGGATCGGTTGCGTGCACAACAGTCTAGCGAAGCGGGTCATCGGGTAAAGGCTGCGGTCGATCATGGGCACTCCGTCATTCCGGGGCCGGCCGAAGGCCGGAACCCGGAATCTAGGAGCTACAAACAACGTCCGCGTTTGGGCTCTGGATTCCGGGCTCGCGAGCTTCGCTCGCGCCCCCCCAAAATGACAGCGTCGTCAGTTGATCGAGAGGTTCGCCTCGGCCGCGAGCTTCTTCCAGGTCTCGTATTGGCGCGACACCAAGGCCTTCATCTCGTCCGGCGTGGTGGCACGCGGATCGCCACCCATCGCCGTGAGCTTCTGCTTCACGTCGGGCACGGCCAGCGCCTTGCGCACTTCGCCGTTGAGCCGGTCGACGATCGGCTTCGGCAGGTTCGCCGGCGCCGCCATCCCGGTCCACGAGATCACCTCGAAGCCCGGCAGGACGGTTTCGGCGACCGTCGGCACGTCGGGGAAATCCGGCCAGCGGGTCTTGCCGGTCACCGCAAGCGCGCGGAACTCGCCCGACTTCAGCCGCGCGCTGACCGGCCCGGTGGTGGCGGCGATGAAATCGACGTCGCCGGTGAGCACGCCGGTGAGCGCCGGCGCCTCGCCGCGGTAAGGCACGTGCAGGAACTTGGTCTTGGTCTGGCTGCCGATCAGCTCGACTGTGGTGTGCAGGATCGAGCCGATGCCGGCCGAGCCGTATTTCAGCTCGCCGGGCTTGGCCTTCGCCTCGTCGACGAGCTGCTTCAGGGTCTTGAAGCGCGAGTCCGCCTTCACGCAGATGATGAAGGGGTAGAAGCTCGCGACCGAAATCCACGAGAAGTCGTCGACCACCTTGAACTTCACGTTCTTGGCGAGCGCCCCATAGGCCGGGTGCGCGCTCGGCAGCACCAGCAGCGTGTAGCCGTCGGCGTCGGCACGCGCCGCGGTCTCGGCGGCGAGCGCGCCGGCAAGGCCCGGCTTGGCCTCGACCACGATCGACTGGCCGAGGCTCTTTTCCATCTCGGTGGCGAGGATGCGGGCGATCAGATCGACGTTGCCGCCCGGCGGGAAGCCCTGGATGATCTTGATCAGCCGGCTCGGATAATCCTGGCCAAGCGCGGCCGGCGCCGCCGCAACGAAGGCCGCTGCGACCGCGGCGATGGCGGTGAGTTTTCTGATCATTGACCGACCTCCGAATTCCTGCCCACCGATCGTCGTTCTCCGAACGCCGGCGCGCAATATCGCGCTGGCTTTGGCCCCGTTGTCAACGCGCCAGCCTGCCGCGCCGCCGAGCGGCGCGGCTACTCCCAAAGTGCTCGCGCTGGCCGCTCGCCATAGCGCGTCGAAGACGCGCGTAAACGCGCTTATGGCTCGCCAGCGCGAGCCGCGCCGCAAGGGCCCGGCGCGGCCACCCCAAAGTGCTCGCGCGGCACCAGAACGCCCTTCCCAATCACGCGGAGTTGCCCGCACTCCTCGGCGAAATTTCGGCTAGGCTTCGCCAGTGGCCGCCGAAGACGGCCCAATCACGATCAAACATATCTGGGGAGGTTTCCATGTCCTGTCGCTTCGTCGCCGCAGCCTTGCTGATCGCCGCCGCAGGCCCCGCCGTGGCTGTCGAGCTCAACCCCAAGGCCATCGCCATCCGCCAGGCCGACGAGTTGAAGTGGCGCGATCCCACCGGCGCCGCCCCGACCAATCAGGTGGTGCTGTTCGGCGACCCGACCAAGCCCGGCTTCTACATGGTGATGAACCGCTTCAAGCCCGGCGCGTTCTCCAAGCCGCACTTTCATCCCAATGACCGCTTCATCACCGTGATCAAGGGCACCTGGTATGTCGGCACCGGCAACAAGTGGGACAAGGACGCCACCATCCCGGTGAAGGCCGGCGGCGCGGTCACCCATTTCGGCAAGGAGGTGCACTACGACGGCGCCAAGGACGAGGAGGTGATCGTGCTGATCACCGGCGAAGGTCCCGGCACCAGCACGCAGGTCGAAGAGGCGAAGTAGCGAAGTAGCGAAATAGCGAAGTAGCGAAGTAGCCGCTACCGCCGCGGCGCCAGCGTGGTGATGCTGGCGAGCACGATCAGGCAGAACGAGGCGAAGATCAGGCCTGCGTTCGCGGCGTGCGACTATTCCCACTGATGCCGAAGCTCCGCCCAGTTGGACGGAGCCACCTTCCAGTTCTGCGTCGCGACATTGGCGGGATAGGTGGAGGCGAAGAACACCGCGAGCGTCGCCGCCATCACGATGCATCCGGCGACCGCGAGGGCGAACCCCGCCTTCCCGCGCAGCATCAGGGCCAGCGCGATGTTCACCAGCATCGCCGGGATGAGAATGACGCCGAGCAGCGCCCAGCCGTCATAAACCGACTGTGCAACAAAGTACTGCTCGCGCGTCATGCCGATCTTATTCGGCAGCGAGAGCAGGTGCGCGCCGTAGGGGATCAGCGCCAGCGCCGACAGCAGCACAGCAAGAAAGATAACGGCCTTCAGCATCATGCATTGCAAGCATTTGCCGCAAGCCGATGTTCCGGGCTTCGGACAGCGTTCCGGCGACGGCCGCCGCCGTTGCCGGCATGCCTGCCGCGAAGCGACGCAACTTGTTCGACCGTGAAATGCAGACTAGGCTTGCAGCCTCATATCCCGCCGGCACGACAGGAGAACGCCGTGGAGATCGATCGCGAGGCCCTCATCAATCGCATGGGCGGCGAGGAAGCCGTCAGCAAGATGGACCATGAGGCGCGCGCCGACGCGGTCGAAGACTTCATGGCCGACAAGCTCGACAAGGAGATCCTCGCCCGCAGGGCGAAAAAGAAATATCCGACCGTCGCAGAAATCGAGGAGCAGATCGAAACACGCGACTTCCGCCGCGGTGTCGGCAAATTGTTCCGTGCGACGCCGAAACGGCTGGGCTTCGACGACGAACTGACCGGGGTCAAGGTCAACCGCCTGCCGCCGATGCCGGAAAGGCCAACGCTCGCCGATTTCTTCGAGCTGCGTTTCAATCCGGCCGGCCATCTGCTGCAAAGCGCGCGGCTTGCCAAAAAGCGCGGGGATTCGGAGCCCGTGATCCTGGCCTGCCTCCTCCACGACATCGGCAACTCGCTGATCCGCGTGGACCATGGCTACTGGGGCGCACAACTGACCGAACCGTATGTGTCCGAGGAGGCCACATTCGCGATCCGTTATCATCAGGCGCTGCGCTTCTACGCCGATCCTTCCGTCAATTACGAATATCCGAAGCGCTATTACGAGCTGTTCGGCGAGGACTACGTGCCGCCGCCCTACATCAAGGCGGCCTACGAGCATGCCCGCAATCACAAATGGTACATGTCCGCGCGCAAGGTCACGATGAACGACCTCTACGCCTTCGATCCCAGCGAGGACGTTTCGATCGACGAATTCCGCGACATCATCGGCCGCCATTTCAAGCAGCCGAAGGAAGGCCTCGGCTACGACAACACGCCGGTGAGCCACATGTGGCGTTCGATGATCAAGCCGGACAGCCCGCTCTAGGCGCTCGCGACGCCGCTCCCAAGCGCGAACCGGCCTCGTCCGAAAATCGCGCCGCAGGTGTTCTGCGGCGCGTTGTTATTTCGCGGCGGCGCGCGGAAAATCGTAGAGCCGCGCCGGATTGTCGGCGAGCAGCTTGCGGACCACCACCGGATCGTCGGTCCAATTCGCCACGACGTCGAGCAGATCCCGGTCGCGCGGCATGCGGTCGTCGAAATAGCCGACATGCGGCCAATCCGATCCCCACACGACATGGTCCGGATTGGCCTCGATCAAGGCGCGCGCGAAGGGCACGACGTCGTGATACGGCGCGCCCTTCAGCGACAGGCGATCCGATCCGCAGAGCTTGCACCAGAAGCGGTCGTTGCGCATGAGATCGCACAGCAGCGCAAAGTTCGGGTCGGCCGGGCTCTTGTCGGCCTCGATCCGGCCCATGTGATCGATCACGATGTCGATCGGGACCGCGCGCAACCGGGGCAGGATTTCGGGCAGGTCGGCGACGTTGATCCAGATCTGGACGTGCCAGCCGCGTTCCGCCAGGCGCGGCGCCAGCGCATCGAAACTCTCCATGCCCGCGCCATTCGGCCAGACGCGAACGCCGTTCCGCTTCCAGAGGTTGAGGCGGATTCCCCGCGTCCCCGCCGCATGCAGCCGGTCGATCTCGCGGTCGGTCGCCTCCGGTCCCAGCACCGCCACACCGCCAAACCGGTCGGGATGACGCTGCAGGGCCTCGAGCAGCACGGCGTTGTTGGTGCCATAGGCCGTCGGCGTGACAATGACGGCGCGGTCGAGCCCCAGGCTGTCCATCAAGCCGATCAGGTGGTCCGACGACGCCTCCGGCGCGCTGTAGCCCCGCTCGTCGTTCGGCGGATGCCGGTCATACGGTCCCAGCAGATGGGTATGGCAGTCGCAGCTCCCCGGCGGAACGGCAAACAAAGGCTTGCCGGCTGGCGGCAGCGGCGCGGCGCAAGGTCTGGTCATGGCAGAGGACGATCCAGGCTCTAGAACGAGATCTTCGCGGCGTCGACGATCGGCTTCCACTGCTTGATCGAAGCCACCATCATGTCCGTGACCGCGGACGGAGCTCCGCCCATGACACGGGCGCCGAGCGACGACAGCCTGGCCTTGCCCTCATCAGAAGCGAGGAAGCGGTTCACCTCGCTGTTGAGCTTCTCGACGACCGGCCGCGGCATGCCGGCAGGGCCTGCGAGAGCAAACGCGGTCGATGCCTCCAGCGCCACGCCCTGCTCGATGGCGGTGGGCGTGTCGGGCAGGCCGGGGAAACGCCCGCGCGTCGTCACCGCAAGACCGGCGATCTTGCCGGACCTGATCATGGCGATGATGTTGCCATTCATCACGTCCGACATCAGGTCGAGGTCGCCCGCCAGCAGCGCGGCGATCGAGTTGGCATAGCCGCCGCGCGACGGGATGTGCAGGAGCTTGATATCGGCGAGATTCTGGAACAGCTCCGCTGTCAGGTGGCCCATGGTGCCGACGCCCGGGTTTCCGACGTTCAACGCGTCGCGCTTGGTCTTCGCGAGCGCGACGAAATCCTTGATCGTCGCCGTGCCGAGCGTGGTGCGGGCGGCGAGCACCATCGGAAACTCGGCAACCAGCGAGATCGGCGTCAGATCTTTTTGCGGATCGTAGGGCATGTTCTTGTAAAGCAGGCTGTTGTTGGCCAAGGGGCCGGACGACGACAGCACCAGGGTGTGCCCATCGGGAGCGGCCTTGGCGGCTCGATCGGTGCCGAGATTGCCGCCAGCGCCGGTCACGTTCTCGACGACGTAAGCGCCGCCGATCGTCGCGCGAAAATGATCCGCAAGCAGACGGGCAATCACGTCGTTCGCCCCTCCCGGAGGAAACGGGACCACGATCCGCACCGGCTGGCTCGGCCACGCCTGGGCGAGCGCCGTCGCCGCCGCGCCGAGGGCAATCGCCAGCCCGGCGATCAGAGAGAGAATGAACCGCATGTGTTGTCCTTGCCTGTCGGATGGCCGCGCAGAACCGCCAGCCGCGCCGCCACGTCCACAATTTTTTTCACGAATATGGCGCGGACATCGAGAACTCAAGCGCGCTGGCCGCACGTGCCTGCATGGCATTTGCATACCGCGGCATTTGCACGCGGCCTGCCGGCAATGCCGTGCGTTCCGGCTGCGGAAACCGTTCTCGTCGATCGCGAGATCCTCGCCGAACGGTCCGGGCGCGGCCGCCAGATGCCTTTCATCATGGCGCGGCGGACCTTCGCTCCGTGCCGTCAGCCGTGCCCGACAGCCTGCCCGCCTGCGGCGCTCTGCCTCGCCGAACACTCTGGAAAAAACCGGTTGGGCGGCACCGCGAGCTGCATGTTCTCGCGCAACGTTGCGTGCTCGTACTCGCGCCGGAACAAGCCGCGCCGCTGCAATTCCGGAACAACCAGGTCGACAAAATTGTCGAGGCCCGCAGGCACCATCGGCGGCGTCACCATGAAGCCGTCGCAGGCGCCGCCCAGCTTCAAATCGATGAAGCTTTTCAGCGATCGTCTGGTCGTTCTCGCGCGCCGCGGCCGCCTCAACGAACGCGCGAAGCTCAGCTTGCGGGACTACGTCAACGCGGATCACGCGCTGGTTGCGCCGCGCGGCGGATGGGTGCCCGGCCCGACCGACGAGCTCCTTGCCGAAAAGGGCTTGAAACGAAAGGTGAGGATGGCGGTCCCTCACTACCTTGCAGCACCGTATTGCGTGGCGTTTTCGGACCTGCTGGTGACGGTGCCGGAAAGCGTCGCCGATGAATGCGTCAAGATCCTGCCGCTCGCCAAATTCGAGCTGCCGCTCGAGACGCGACCTTTTGTCGTGTCGATGGTCTGGCATGACCGCAACCACGACGATCCCGCTCACCGCTGGCTTCGCCGGAAAATCAAGGCGGGATGCCGGCCGATGCAATAGCGCGCAGGCCGACACATGCACTCCATGGCCCCTGCGGGCCATGACCGGCCGCGTCGTGAGTGTTCCGGGCTGCCGGATCGGCGATGCCGCTAGATATTGGCCCAGCCGGGCGGCGGCTTCTTGCCCGGATGCAGCGCGCCGCACTGCTTGCAGGTGCGCGCCGTCTCGTTATCGAAGAAGGCCTGGTAGAGCGGCGGCAGGTCGCGCACCAGATGCTCGACCTTCACCTCGATGCGATGCACCAGCGCACCGCACTCGAAGCAGTACCACTCGAAGGCGTCGAACGGGTCGGCGTCGTAGCGCTTGGGCTCGACCACGAGGCCGATCGAACCGGCCGGCCGCTGCGGCGAGTGCCGCACATGCGGCGGCAGCAGGAACACCTCGCCCTCCTGGATCGGCACGTCGTAGAAATTGCCGTTGTCGCCGACCTTCAGCACCATGTTGCCCTTGAGCTGGTAGAAGAACTCCTCCACCGGGTCGTCGTGATAGTCGCAGCGCTCGTTCGGGCCGCCGACCACCTGCACGGTCATGTCGCCGTCCTCGAACACCTTCTTGTTGCCGACCGGCGGCTTCAGCAGGTGCTCGTTCTCGGCGATCCATTTCTGGAAGTTGAAGGCCTTCAGCCGTCCGGTTTGCATGACGATCTCCGATCTCACCGTCGTCATGGCCCGGGACAAGCCCGGCCATGACGGCGCAACTAAGCAGCAGATGACTTCGCCGCCGCGCCCGGCACCTTCAGCCCGCAGGTCTCGAACGCGCGGCGCGTCGCCTCCTTCTCGGCCTCGGTCAGCTCCAGCATCGGCGGGCGCACCCGGCCGCCGACCTGCCCCATCAGCTCCTGCCAGTACTTCGAATGCGCCGG
>JAIESI010000234.1 GCA_019746135.1 Xanthobacteraceae bacterium | reverse complement strand
TTCGCAGGCATAGCGTGCCTGCCGTCAGGCAGAAATTCCACTTAGCGCCCTGTGCAAAATTCCGGGACCGGCTCTGGATGGCATCGGACGCCGCGAGCATGAGTGCTTTCCTTGCCAAATCTGTACGTCCCGCCGCATCCGCAAGCCGAGCCAAGTCCAGCCGCATTGTAATCTTCGCTCCCAAATCGGTAACAGTTGCCGCGCGCACGGCTTCCTCCAAGGCACCCGCTGCTGCCCCCAATGCACCGCGTTCCATACACGTTGCGCCGGCGCCGATGAGGAGACCCAATGTTGCCTCTTCACCGGCGAAGCGCACGAGTTGTTCCACATTTTGCTTTATTTGCGCGCAGTCCAATCGCGAATTCAGAATGTAGCCCCAAGCGCGATGGCGTTTGTGCAGGAACGAAACTCGCTTCAACAAATCCAAGGCGCCACGGGTATCACCCGCAAGATAGGTCTCCGTTGCGATATGAACGAGCAAGTCATCCGCCACGTCCTTGAAGCCTTGATAACTGAGTCGCCCGCGAAAAAACTCAAAGCCGCTTGTGTCGGAAGGCGGGAACGAGACTGCGATTTGCGCCAGCACCTCGCGCGCGCGGGCGCTCTGCCCGAGCTCATTAAAGGCGGTGGCCGTGAAGGCGAGAGCGAACTCCCGCATCAGCGCCCCTCCAGAGACAAGCCGAAGCATCTCTTCGGCCCTGAGAAGCGCTCTCGGGCGATCGGCCGCTTCAAGGGTGAGGCCCACGATCCGCTGAAGCGTTTCGAATTTGCGAGATTCGATCGGTGCAGAAACCGCCGCCTGCCAAGCCAAATCGAGGACATCTCTCGCCTCGTCGGGTCGATTCTCCTGGAGAAGAGCAGTGGCCACCTCGGTCAGGTTCTGAGCTTGGAAATCCCCAAACAGCTTTG
Source organism: Xanthobacteraceae bacterium (assembly GCA_019746135.1). Taxonomy (GTDB): domain Bacteria; phylum Pseudomonadota; class Alphaproteobacteria; order Rhizobiales; family Xanthobacteraceae; genus Z2-YC6860. The sequence goes on along the minus strand of JAIESI010000234.1, from coordinate 13,547 downwards.
CCAACGCAAGGGCTTCGGTAAAAGCTTGGACGCGCAGCCATCCACGCATCAGTTTAAAATTGCTGTTGCCATACTGCGGTGCGTTCCTAGCTTTCGCAAACGCGTCACGCGCCCGCTCAGATTCTTTGGCTTCGGCGAGCGCGACGCCGAGATCCGTATAGCGCCAGCGCTGCTCCATGACCGGGACTGCCGCGGCAAGCTGCGCGAGGCGCTGCAGCACAGCCTCTAGCGTCTGGGACCTTATTGCAGGGCGCTTGGCCCGGGCCGCCTGGATTGCGTTGTTGATGCTTCTCGTCGACCCAATATCGTTGGGCCTCGCTCCCGCCAACTCCGTTGCAAGAATGCCATAGGCTGAAATCAATAAGCCATGAACGGATGGATATCGATAAACTGAAATTTCGGGCAAGCGCTCAAGTCGGTCCAGCGGTGCCGGTCGATCTGGATTTGCGCGTGCAAAAGCCGCTGTCGCTGCAACCGCGAGTTCAAGCTCGGCGAAGTCTTTTTGCGTGGGCTCGCTCAGCCCCTGCTCCACCAGCCGACGCGCTGTCTCAAACTTCCCAGCGATGGCAAGATTCTTTGCGACGTCCGAGCGAAATTCCGCGTCGGTATAATCGGTTGCTAGTTGCTCAGCGAGGTCCGCCAGACACGCGGCCAGTCGCGCTTCGACACATTTTTCGACCTCGGCCTTCCGAATCATTTGGCCGATGCTCTGATAGGCCAACAGAGCAACGCCTGCGACGATTGCAAAAATGATCAGTCGAACCCAGATCGAACTGAGCGGCCACCGTCGCCACATCGTTGCGAAGCCAAGTTTCATTCGCGAAATGTACTATTTCGCCCAACCGCTCTCAATTGTTGGTTGCAGCTTCGCGTTATCCGAGCCTTTACCGAGCGGGGTCGTTCGTGACCGTCTTATGTGATGTTTGACGCTCTTATGTGATGCGCCACACTTTAACAGCCGCCAATTTTTTTACGGATCGAGCTCGGTGTCCCAGTAGAGATAGTCGAGCCAGCTGTCGTGCAGATAGTTCGGCGGGAACAGCCGGCCGTTGCGATGCAGGTGCTGCACGGAGGGCTGCATCGGCATCTGCGACGGCCACATCCGGGCTTCGTGGGGCGTGAGGTTGCCCTTGCGCAGGTTGCAGCCCGAGCAGGCGGCGACGACGTTGCCCCAGGTGGTCATGCCGCCGCGCGAGCGCGGGATCAGATGATCGAAGGTGAGGTCGTCGCGCGCGCCGCAGTACTGGCAGGAGAAGCGGTCGCGCAGGAACACGTTGAATCGCGTGAACGCCGGATGCGAGGAGGGCTTCACGAAGGTCTTGAGCGAGACGACGCTCGGCAGCCTCATCTCGATGGTCGGGCTGCGCACCGCGTGGTCGTATTCCTCGACGATGTTCACGCGTTCGAGGAACACCGCCTTGATCGCGTCCTGCCAGGACCACAGCGACAGCGGGTAGTAGCTCAGGGGACGGAAATCCGCGTTCAGCACCAGGGCTGGAAAGCCGTTCCCGGGATTCACGTGCGCGTTCAATCGGGTCCTCCGACCGCCCCGTGTCACCGCGCGCCGCAGCGCGGCTCAGGCACAGTGTACAGGGAGCATGACCGGATTGTGAAGCGCTCGAAAAGCCCTGCGGTGTGCGAAATCCCGGCAGGCGGTGGCGGCCCGCCGGGCCGGTTCACCGGCGCAAACCGAATCGCCGGGCGAGGAACTCGCCGCCGTGGCGCAGCCCCTCCTGGTCGATGCCGTGGCCGATGCCCGAGGACATGTGCCACTCGGCCGGCACCTCCAGCGCCGCCAGATCCTGGGCGCTCTGGAACAGCGCCTGCGGCGGGATCAGCTGGTCCTCGTCGCCGTGCACCAGCAGCACCGGCGGCCGGCTCTTGATCTCGCCCGCGACCGCGGCCGGCTCGGCGTCGTCGGGCAGCACGAACAGGCCGGAATAGCCGACGATCGCCGCGGGCGGCACCGCGCGGCGCAGCCCGACATGCAGCGACATCATGGTGCCCTGGCTGAAGCCGACCAGCGCCAGCGCCTGCGGCGGCAGCTTGTGGCGGGCGAGCTCGGCGTCGAGGAAACGCTCCAGCGCAGGCGCCGCCTTGCGCGCGCCGTCCCAGCGCTCGTTCGGGGTGCGGAAGGTGAGGTTGAACCACTGCCGGCCCATCGGCGCCTGGCCGCATGGCTCGGGCGCATGCGGCGACACGAACGCGGTCTGCGGCAACAGGCCCTGCCACGCCCGGCCGATGTCGATCAGGTCGTTGCCGTCGGCGCCATAGCCATGCAGGAACACCACCAGCCGCTTGGCTTGTCCACCGCGCGGCTCGAGCCGCGGTCCGTCGAGATCACCGGCCATCTGTTTCAGCGCCTGAGCGCCGCCCCGTTTGCTTTCTTGACGCCTCGCTTGGCCTTCACCGCCGGCCATGCGGGCTTGGTTGGTGCAGGTTTGGCTGGCGCAGGCTTGGTTGGTGCAGGTTTGGCTGATGCAGGCTTGGTTGATCCAGGCTTCGTTGTTTCAGGTTTGGCGGTGACCTCGATGCCCTCGCGCCGCTTCGCCACACGATAGTAGGCCCAGAACAGATGCGCCGCCACACCGCGCCACGGCCGCCACGGCTCGGCGAGCCTGATCATGGCCTTGGCATCCGGCCGCGTCTTCAGGCCGAGGGCAAGGCGGACCGCCTCCTGGACCGCGAGATCGCCCGCGGGCCAGGCGTCGGCATTGCCGAGGCAGAACAGCAGATAGATGTCGGCGGTCCAGGGGCCGATGCCGTGCAGCGCGGTGAGCGCGGCATGCGCCTGGTCGGCCTCCATCGCCGCGACCGCATCGAGATCGATCTGGCCCTTGGCGATGGCGTGGCCGATCGCCTTGATCGACTTGATCTTGGCGTTCGACAGGCCGAGCCGCTTGAGCTTGTCGGCGCGGGCGAGCCGCACGGTGTCGTGGTGGAACGGATCGAACGCCGCCATCAGCCGGTCGCGGATCGCTGCAGCGCTCGCGGTGGAAAGCTGCTGGCCGCAGACGATGGCGCAGAGCCCGGCATAGCCGCCCTCGCGGCGGCGCAGCGCCGGCATGCCGGACCGATCCAGGATCGGCGCAAGCCGCGGATCCTGCACCACCAGCGCGGCCATCCCGGCCTGCAGATCGGCTTCGGTGTGGAGAAACGACATGAGCTGGACGTTCTTTACACGTGCCGCGCCGTCAAATCACGGTCCGCACCGGCGCGGGGAAAAACCGGTAGGCGTCGCCCGCCTTGCCGATGAAGCCCACGCCCGGCCACGGGAAGTGAAAGGCGATCATCCGCGTGCGGGTGGATGCCAGCATGTCGAACGCCTTGAGCCGTGACGCGACGCCTTGCTGGCCGTCGGTGTCGAAGGTGAATGGGATTCGCGGCTTTTCGGTCGAGATGATGGGGTGGTGGCAGATGTCGCCGGTGTTGAACAGCGACTGGCCCTGCGAGGTGATCATGTACGAAGTGTGCCCGACCGTGTGGCCCGGCGTCAGCATTGCCTGAACGCCGGGCACGATCTCCAGGCCGTCCTTGATGAAGACGATCCGGTCACGGTTGGGCAGGAGGTTCTGCCGTGCCCCGGTGATGAACATCTTGAACATATCGTTGATGGCGGCCTTGCGCTCGTCGGTGAAGAAATCAAAGTCCGCCTGTGTCATGTAAATTTGCGCGTTCGGGAAGACGCGCGTGCCTTTGGCCGACATCAGCGCGAAGCAGTGGTCCGGATGCGCGTGGGTCACTGCGATCGCGTCGATCTGGCGCGGATCGATGCCCGCGGCCTTGAGATTGCCGAGAAGCTTTCCGGTGTTGGGGCCGAGCGCCTTGAGCGTCGGTCCGGTGCCGGTGTCGAACAGAACGAGATGCCGGCCGGTGTTGACGACCAGCGTGTTCTGATCGACCTCGACATTGTCGGTAGGCAGGAAATGGCTGTTGAGAATTGCGACCATGTCCTCCTTGCTGACACCTGTGAAGACGTCGCCGGACGGCGGGCCGAGCGCGAGCGGTCCGTCCGACACGACGGTCGCTTCGAATTCGCCAATTCTGAAGCGGTGAAATGCCGGAGCTTGGGTGTTCTTCAACGGTGCCTTGGCCAGGGCCGGCACCGAGCCCGGCACGGCGGCGAGCGCTGCCGCGGCGGAAGCGCCGGCCAGCAGAGAACGCCGCGACACGAGTTCAGGATTTGACATGGCTGTTCGTCTCACGGTGCTGTTGGTTGCGCAACACTCTAGTTCCCATGCAAAGATGACATTGTAACAATTTCGTGCCCGTCCACCCGATGACGCCACCCGTTTTCCGATTTGCCCCATCTCCGAACGGCCCGCTGCACCTCGGCCATGCGCTGTCGGCGCTCATGAACTTCGACATGGCGCGCGCGCATGGCGGGCGGTTCATCCTGCGGATGGAAGACATCGACACGACGCGTTGCCGGCCCGAGTTCGAGGCCGCGATCAGCGAGGACCTCGCCTGGCTTGGCCTCGAATGGGACCAGCCGGTGCGGAGGCAGTCGGATCACTTCGACGAGTACAAAGCGGCGCTGGCAAAGCTCGACGCGCGGCACCTGACTTTTCCGGCGTTTGAGAGCCGCGCCGAGCTTGCGCGCATGGTCGGGGATCGCGACGTGCGTGAACGCTGGCCGCGCGATCCGGACGGCGTGCCGGTCTATCCGGGCGCGGCGCGGCAGATGCGCGAGGAGGAGAGGCGGGCGCGCATCGCCCAAGGCGAGCCCTATGCGATCCGCCTCGACATCGGCAAGGCGATGGAATGGAGCGGACCGCTGCGCTGGACCGAGACCGGCGCGGGGCCATCCGGCGAGACCGGCGACGTTATCGCCGATCCCGCGGCCTGGGGCGACGTGATCGTCGGCCGCAAGGAGACGCCGACCAGCTATCATCTTTCCGTGGTGCTGGACGATGCGATCCAGGGCGTGACCCATGTGGTGCGCGGCCAGGACCTGTTCTGGTCGACCAGCGTGCACCGCCTGCTGCAGGCGCTGCTCGATCTGCCGGCGCCGGTCTATCACCACCACGCCCTGGTGCTGGACGCCGACGGCCGCAAGCTTTCGAAGTCGACGCAGGCCACGGGGCTGCGGGAGCTTCGGGCCAAGGGCGCGACGCCTGCGGATATCCGCAGGCTGGTGCGGCTCCCGGCATAGCTCCGTGCGCGGCGGCGTGCCATGGTGCGGCGGGGAACTCGTGGTACCGGCCGGACAGATACGATAGCCCTGACGGAGCCGGGGGCCCATGGCGACCAAGCGGGAAAAGACTGCGAAACGGAAGTCGGCGAGCCGGCGGAAAGCGCCGCTGCGGCGGCGCGGCTCTGCGACCAAGGACTCGGCGACCAAGAATTCGGCGACCAAGAATTCGGCGACCAAGAATTCGGCGACCAAGAATTCGGCGACCAAGAGCTCTGCGACCGGGAATTCGGCGACCGACGTCGCGCTGGCGTCGCTGGCGCATGAAATCCGCACGCCGCTGACCGGCATTCTTGCGCTCGCCGAATTGCTGCACGCCTCCGACCTGCCGGAACGGGAGCAGCGCTGGGCCGAGGCGATCCGGGGGGCGGCCGATCATCTCGCGCGGCTGACCAGCCTCGTGGTCGACTCGGCCAGGGCGGATGCGGCAGGCTTTGCGTTGCGCGAGGAGGTGTTCTCGCCGCTCGATCTGGCGCGGTCGGTCGCGAGCCTGCTGACGGCGCGTGCCGAAAGCAAAGGCCTCGAGGTCACGTCCGAGATCGCGGCCGGCTTGCCGCCCCGCGTGATCGGCGACGTGGTGCGGCTTCGCGGCGCGCTGGAGAACCTGATCGACAACGCGCTGAAGTTCACCGATCGCGGCCGCATCGCGTTCGCGGCGTCGTCGGCCGGCGCGGGACGAGGCCGCACGCGGCTCCGCTTTGCGGTGACCGACAGCGGCATCGGCATCACGCCCGCCGAGCTGAAGCGGCTGTTTCAGCCGTTTGTCCAGGCGAACGCCGACATCGCGCGACGTTATGGCGGCGCGGGCCTCGGCCTGATGTTCGTCAAGCGGGCCGCCGAGGCCATGGGCGGCGGCCTCACGGTCACGAGCAAGCCGTCGCGCGGCTCGATCTTCCGCATGACCGTGATCGTCCGGAACGAGACCGCCGCCGCCCGCCGCGGCGGCGATGTGACCGTCGTCACCGGCCTGCGCGTGCTGTGCGTCGAGGACAATCCGTACGGCCGGGTCGTGCTCGGCACCGTGCTGCGCGAACTGGGCCACAGCGTCAGCTTCGTCGGGCGCGGCGAGGCCGCGGTCGAGACCGTCACGCGCAACGCGCACGATGTGGTGCTGATGGATGTGGCGCTGCCCGGCGACGTCGACGGCGTCGAAGCGACGCGGCGGATTCGCGCCCTGCCGGGCGCGGCGGGGCGCATCCCGATCATCGGCGTGTCGGGCCGCTCCGAGGCGGGCGACGAGCAGGCCGCGCGCGCCGCGGGAATGGACGCGTACCTGCGCAAGCCCGCGTCGCCGGCCGAGCTGCACGCCGCGTTGCAGGCCGCGGCGCGCGGCCAGCACGCTCACGCGCGTCTTCGACGCGCGATGGACGAGCCACCAGCGCGCGCCCTTTTGAAGTAGCGCGCCGGTCCCTCGTGTCGCTTTGCTCCACTCGGCGGCGCGGCGGCGTCAAGCGCGCCTGATCAAGACCAGCCGCGCCTCAGGCGCGTTTGATCAGGCCGATCACAAACAGCAGGACCACCGCGCCGATGGTGGAGTTGATGATCGCCGCGATGATGTTGCCGCCGATCGAGATACCGATGCGCGGCAGGAGCCAGGCGGCGATGAAGCCGCCGACGATACCGACGATGATGTTGCCGATCAGTCCGAAGCCGATGCCGCGGACGATCTGACCCGCAAGCCAGCCCGCAACCGCACCAACGATCAAGGCGATGATGATTGCTTCGATACCCATGGTGGTTCTCTCCCTGCGCGGCCGACTTTGATAGCGCTGCCGGCGCAACACAGAGGGTATCGCCCGTGGAACCCGCTGTCAGCCTTCGCCGGCCCGACTTTCCACGATCCGCACAAGGTCGGACATGATGCGGTTCAGCTCGAAATCCTTGGGCGTGTAGACCGCGGCGACGCCGGCCTGCTCCAGAGCCTCGGCGTCCTCGGGCGGAATGATGCCGCCGACCACCACCGGCACGTCGTCGATGCCCGCCTGTTTCAGGCGCGTGATCACGTCCTTCACCAGCGGCAGGTGGCTGCCCGAAAGGATCGACAGCCCGACCACATGCGCCTTCTGCTCGCGTGCCGCGGCGACGATCTCCTCGGGGGTGAGCCGGATGCCCTGGTAGACCACCTGCATGCCGGCATCGCGCGCCCGCACCGCGATCTGCTCGGCGCCGTTGGAGTGGCCGTCGAGGCCGGGCTTGCCGACCAGGAAGGTGAGGCGGCGGCCGAGCTTGCGCGAGACGCGGTCGACGTCGGCGCGGATGTCGTCGAGGCCGCCGACGTCGTTGCGCATGGCGTGGCCCACGCCGGTCGGCGCGCGGTATTCGCCGAAGCTGTCGCGCAAGGTCCAGCCCCATTCGCCGGTGGTGACGCCGGCTTTGGCGCAGGCGATGGAGGCGGGCATGATGTTGCTGCCGTCTCGCGCCGCGCGCTTGAGGTCGGCCAGCGCCACAGCGACGGCCTTGGCGTCGCGCGCCGCGCGCCACGCCTTCAGCCGCTCGATCTGATCGACCTCGGCCGCCTCGGAGACGGTCATGATCGCTTCGACACCGCCGGTGAGCGGCGAGGGCTCGGTTTCGAGGTAGCTGTTGACGCCGACCACGACCTGGTCGCCGCGCTCGATGGCTTCGAGCCGCGCGGTGTTGGAATCGACGAGCTGCCGCTTCATGTAGCCGCTTTCGACCGCGGCGACCGCGCCGCCCATCTGCTCGATGCGGCTGAGCTCGTCCTTCGCCTCGCGCTTGAGCGCCTCGACCTTGCGGGTGATCTCCGGCGAGCCGTCGAACAGATCGCCGTATTCGAGCAGGTCGGTCTCGTAGGCGAGGATCTGCTGCATCCGCAGCGACCACTGCTGGTCCCACGGCCGCGGCAGGCCGAGCGCCTCGTTCCAGGCCGGAAGCTGCACGGCGCGGGCGCGCGCGTTCTTCGACAGCGTCACCGCCAGCATCTCGATCAGGATGCGCGTGACGTTGTTCTCGGCTTGCTGCGCGGTGAGGCCGAGCGAGTTCACCTGCACGCCGTAGCGAAACAGCCGCTGCTTCGGATCGGTGATGCCGTAGCGCTCGCGGGTGATCTCGTCCCACAATTCGGTGAACGCGCGCATCTTGCACATTTCGGTCACGAAACGCAGACCGGCGTTGACGAAGAACGAGATGCGGCCGACCACCTCGCCGAACTTCTCCTGCGTCACCTCGCCGGAGGTCTTCACCGTGTCGAGCACGGCGATGGCGGTGGCGAGCGCGAAGGCCAGCTCCTGCACCGGCGTCGCGCCGGCCTCCTGCAAGTGATAGGAGCAGATGTTCATCGGATTCCATTTCGGCAGCCCGGACGTGGTGAAGATCGCCACGTCCTTGATCAGCCGCATGGAGGGCGCCGGCGGAAACACGTAGGTGCCGCGCGAGAGATACTCCTTGATGATGTCGTTCTGGATCGTGCCGGTGAGCGCCGCACGCGGCGCGCCCTGCTCGTCGGCCACCGCGATGTAGAGCGCCATCAGCCACGCCGCGGTGGCGTTGATGGTCATCGAGGTGTTCATCGAGCCGAGCGGAATGCCGTCGAACAGCGCCCGCATGTCGCCGAGGTGCGCGACCGGCACGCCGACCTTGCCGACCTCGCCCTTCGCCAGCACGTGATCGCTGTCGTAGCCGGTCTGGGTCGGCAGATCGAAGGCGACCGAGAGGCCGGTCTGCCCCTTGGCGAGGTTCTTGCGATAGAGCGCGTTGGAATCGCGGGCGGTCGAGTGCCCCGCGTAAGTGCGGAAGATCCAGGGTTTGTCGCGTTGCGCCGTGTCGCGCATCTTCGTCCGCCTTGCTCCGAGGGGCCCCGGCCACCGGATGGAACGGGCATTCCGCAATGCAAACAACAGAATAGCCTGAATTTATGGGCGCGTCAGGCGTAATTTTGCAATGCGACATAAATCTTATTGCTTTGCAGCATGCACAGGCGCAGACTTGGAGGCGACAGTTTTGCGAAATGCCGGGAGCATTCGCCATGGCCTCTGTCGTACCGCTCAATCCGCCCAGGTCATCCGGGGGCAAGGACCTTTACGACATCGGTGAGGTCCCGCCGCTCGGCCACGTGCCGCCAAAAATGCACGCCTGGGCGATCCGCAAGGAGCGCCACGGGCCGCCGGAAAGCTCGTTCCAGCTCGAGGTGGTGCCGACCTGGCCGATCGGCGAGGACGAGGTGCTGGTCTACGTCATGGCCGCGGGCGTCAACTACAACGGCGTCTGGGCCGGCCTCGGCGTGCCGATCTCGCCGCTCGACGGCCACAAGCATCCGTTTCACATCGCCGGCTCCGACGCGGCCGGCGTGGTCTGGGCGATCGGCTCGAAGGTGCGGCGCTGGAAGGTCGGCGACGAGGTCATCGTCCACTGCAATCAGGACGACGGCGACGACGAGGACTGCAACGGCGGCGATCCGCTGCTGTCGCCGTCGCAGCGCATCTGGGGCTACGAGACGCCGGACGGCTCGTTCGCGCAGTTCTGCCGCGTGCAGTCGCGGCAATTGATGCACAAGCCCAAGCATCTGCCGTGGGAGGAGGCGGGCTGCTACATGCTCACGCTCGCCACCGCCTATCGCATGCTGTTCGGCCACTCGCCGCACACGCTCAAGCCCGGCGACTATGTGCTGGTGTGGGGCGGCTCGGGCGGGCTCGGCGTGTTCGGCGTGCAGCTTGCGGCGGCCTCGGGCGCCAAGGCGATCGGCGTGATCTCCGACAACTCCAAGCGCGACTACGTGATGGACCTCGGCGCCTACGGCGTCATCAACCGCAACGACTTCAAGTGCTGGGGCCAGATGCCGAAGGTGAACACGCCCGAGTACAACGAATGGGTGAAGGAGGCGCGGCGCTTCGGCAAGGCGATCTGGGACATCACCGGCAAGCGCGACGTCGACATCGTGTTCGAGCATCCGGGCGAGGCGACGTTCCCGGTGTCATGCCTGGTGGTGAAGCGCGGCGGCATGGTGGTGTTCTGCGCCGGCACGTCCGGCTACAACATCACGTTCGACGCGCGCTACGTCTGGATGCGGCAGAAGCGCATCCAGGGCTCGCACTTTGCGCACCTGAAACAGGCCTCGGCGGCCAACCAGTTCGTGCTCGACCGCCGCATCTATCCCTGCATGAGCGAGGTGCTGCCGTGGATGGAAATTCCGCGCGCGCACCAGATGATGTGGAAGAACCAGCACAAGCCCGGCAACATGGCGGTGCTGGTCAACGCGCCGCATCCGGGGCTGAAGAACCTCGAGGACGTGATCGAGGCGGCGGGCAAGCCTTAGAATTTCAGACTGAAGCGTCGGCATTCGTGTCCCTGGGTCCCCGCGCAAACGGGGACCCAGGGCTGCACAAGTCGATTCAATGATGTCGATCGATTCTATCCCTCGTCAGGCCCGATCTTCCCGCCCATGAGCTGCAGCTCGCGGAAGCGGTGGATCGAGGCGTTCAGCTCGCCGCCGTAGATGAAGATCGACGCGATCAGATAAAGAAACACCAGCGCGATCATCGCCGAGGCAAGGCCGGCATAGTAGCTGACATAGGTGTAGGCGAAGCGGGAGAGGTAATCGCCGAACAGCTCGCCGGCGATCAGCCACAACATCAGCGTTACGAGAATCCCCGGAACGACATGGACGAGGCGCCGCCGTCCGGCGGGCAGCCACTTGTGCACGATCACCAGGGCAATGATCAGCACGGACGACGCCACCGTGATCCGCAGGAAGTTGAACATGGGCCACAACTGCTCGAGCAGCGGCACCGAGCGCGCCGGCACATGACGCAGGGTGGTCGTGAAAATCAGCGGCGCGAGCACGACCAGAAACGACAGCACCAGCAGCCCCACCGCGGCCAGCAGCACGTAGCCGATCGACTCGAGACGAAGCACCCACCAGGTCCGGTGCTCCTGCACGCCGTAGGCGCGGTTCAGCCCGATGCGCAGGCTTTCGATGCCGCTCGATGCGAAATAGATCGCGAGCGCCACGCCGACCGTCAGCAGGTCGCCGCGGGCTCCGAGCAGCACGCGCCGGATCTCGCTTGCGATCGGCGTGGCAACTTCAGTCGGCCAGATTTCCAGAAGGATGTTCGCAACCTCGTCGGCAAGCTGCGTCGAGCCGAACAGGAAGCCGCCGAGCGCGGTCACCAGGATCAGAAATGGAAACAGCGACATCAGCGCCGACAGCGCGATGTGACTTGCGATCGCCCAGCCGTCGTCGGCGTTGAAACGATAGAAGGCGTCCACCGCAATGCGATAGCAGACGCGCAGGAGCAGCATCGCATTCTCCGGGCGACAGCGATGTATCCGGAATCGCGGATAAATCGGGACTTGGCAAGAGGAATTGCAGCCGGCTCAGGCGGCCTGCACGCCGGTCAAGAACCGCTGCACCTCGGCGTCGAGGGTCTCAGCCGCGGCGGTCAGCGTGTCGGCAAGCGATTTGACCTCGGCGGCGGTGCCGCGCGCATCGGTGCTGGCGCCGGCCACGCGACTCATCGCGGCAGCACCGGTCTGCGCCTCGATCGAGGCGCGGTTGACGCCGTCGGCGATCGAGGCCACGGCCGCGTTCTGCTCCTCCATCGTGGTCGATACGACGTGGGCGATGGACGACATGTCGGAGATGATCGCGTTGACCTGGCCGATCGCCTGCGAAGAGTCGGCTGCGGCCGCCTGGATCGCGCCGACCTGGCCGGCGATGTCCTCGGTCGCCTTGGCGGTCTGGGCGGCGAGCGACTTCACCTCGGAGGCGACGACGGCAAAGCCCCGGCCGGCCTCGCCCGCGCGGGCCGCCTCGATGGTCGCGTTCAGCGCCAAGAGATTGGTCTGCGCCGCGATCGCCTGAATGAGCCCGACGATCTCGCCGATGCGGGTGGCGGCGTCGCCAAGCTCGGTCATGGTCTTGGCGGTCCGCCGGGCTTCGGCCACGGCGCTGTTGGCGACCTGGTTCGATTTGGCGGTCTGGCTGACGATCTCGCTGATCGATGCCGCGAGCTCGTCGACCGCGCCCGCCGCGGCCGTGACGTTCTGCGAGGCCGCGTTGACCCGCGTTTCGGCGGTCCGGGATTCGGCGGTGACCGCGTCGGCGGCGCTGTTGAGCTTGGTCGAAGACGACTCCAGACGCTGCGCCGTGCCGCGCAGGTTTTGCAGCGCCGCATTGATCGAGCTGCGGAACGCGGCGATGGCGGCGGCGATGCTTTCGCCGCGCAGCTCTTTCTCGCGCGCCGAATTGGCCTGGTCCGACGTGAGGCGGTCGCGCTCGATGATGTGGTCGCGGAACACGATGACGGTGCGCGCCATGTCGCCGATCTCGTCGGCGGCGCGCGTGGCCGGAATGGTGCCCGCGGTGTCGCCATTGGCGAGCCGCTTCATCGCGGCCGCGAGCCCGTTGAGCGGGCCGGCGATGCTCTTGCCGATCAGCACGCTGAGCGCCAGGCCGATGGTGACGGTGGCGATGCCGACGCTGATGATGATGTTGCGCGTGCTGGACTGCGAGGCGGTCAGCGCGGCCCACACGGCATTGCTGCGCGACTTCGCCTGCGTCGCGATCTCGTCGGCGACCGGCAGCATGTTCCGCGAATTGTAGTCGATCACCGCAACCGACGGGCCGATTCGGTCGGTGATCTCGATCCATTCGGCGAGCCGATCGGCATAGGTCTTCACCTGCTCGCCGAGCTGTTGCTTCATCGCCGGCGCGGCCACGGTGCCGCCCAGGATCGCCTGGAAGTTCTTGTACTCGTCGGCGAACGCGGCCTGAAGCATCGTCGTCCGGTTCAACCGGAAATCGGCTTCGAAGCGGCGCATCTTCAGGAGCGACGCCACGAGCCGCGGCGCATCGCGTTCGTTCATCCACGACAGGTCGTCATGGACGATGCGCTCGACCGCGGTGGCGGCCCGGTTCATGCGGTCACGGACGCCTTCGGATTCGGTGAATCCGAGGATCGTCTGGCTCTTCACCAGCTCATTGAACTGCGCGGAGATTTCATCGAGCTGGCTCTTGAGCGGGCCGATATTCTGCCGCTGCTGCGGGCTGACGGCGTCGTCGATGACGTCGAGGGTGCGCAGCGCCGCAGCGTGCGTGGCTTCGAACTGCGCAATCAGGTCTTTGTTCGGCGACGCGGCAAAGTCGCGCGTGCGCGCGCGCATCGCGTTCACCGAGGCGCGGAATTCGCGGCTGGCTTCGGACACATTGCTCGCCTGCGCGGCGGCGTGAAACGCACGCTCGACTTCGTGCTGCCCCACCATGAACACGATGCCGTTGACCAGAAAGCCGATCACCGGAATGGCAGCCAGCACGACGACGGGTGCCGTCCGGAAAGTGGTTGGAATTCGGTGCGGCGCGATCTCCGATAACACGAGGGTATCGTTTCAGGCTGCG
>JAIESI010000344.1 GCA_019746135.1 Xanthobacteraceae bacterium | reverse complement strand
CGAGCCGCGGGTGATCGGCGAATCCCAGGCCGGCTCCTGGCCGACCCACACGCCGTTGACCACTTCGGCGAGCAGCGAGCAGCCGACCGAGCAGTGCGTGCAGATGTTCTTGCGGATGGTGGCGCCGGAGGTCACCATCGATCCCGCGGCCTCCGCCTTGCGGACGGTCGCGAGCGGCAGCGCGCCGATCGCGGCAAGGCCGCCGGCTGCAAGGCCGGAGCGGCGCAGGAAGGTACGGCGGTCGAGGGCGCCTTGCGATTGGGCGGCGAGAGCGGCGGCGAGATGGCCGCGGCGTGCCTGACGGTCTGTTCTCTTGATCAGCACGGGCGCCTCCTTACTTCGACGGGAACCGGTTCACGCGATAGAACGCTTTCACGTGATCGGTTTCCCTGTAGCGGGCTTTGCGCTTTTCATCGTTGCTCTCGCTGTCCGCCTTGGCGGCGGTTGCAAGCGGGGCCGCTGCAGTGGCGGCAACACCGGCGCCCGCACCGAGCGCTCGAAGAAAATCGCGGCGAGCGACGTTGGACTTGTCCCGTTGTTTCATCGCATTCCCTCCTTTGGGATACGCGGCTTCGCGCCGTCTCACGACGGCAGCGAAAACGCTTGCGTTTCGATTTCCAAGAACACGCGGCCGAGCGCGCCAACGCTTCGATACAACTGGGCGCTTTCGGCTTGCTCCAGATCGGCAAAGAACCGGCCGATCCAGGGCGAAAGATGCTTCTCGAAGATCTGCTGGTCGGTGCCCTCGGGCGCCGGCAGCAGGCCGCCGGTCAGGCCGGCCATGATCTCGCACAGCGTCGCCGCGTGATCCTCGGGCTCGCTGTTGCCTTCGACGCGCTCGATGCCGAGCGGTGCGAGGTCGGCGCGCAGCCGCGCCAGCGGACGCTCGTGCAGGAAGCCGGTCAGATAGTACGACGCGTAAGGCAGCACCTCGCCGCGGCCGATCCCGATGAAGAGGTCGAAATACTCGCGCTCGGCGCGGGCGACCGTGGTTTCGCTTGCGGCCTGCGCCAATGCGGCGTGGGCAACACCAAGCGGCGTCGCATCACCGCGCAACGCCGACAGCCGCGTCAGGAACTGCGCGTCCGGCGCGCGGACCAGAAGCGCGGCCAGCAGCGCGTACTCCTGCGCGCGTGCGGCCGAGACATCGTCGACCTGCACTGCGGTCGCATTGCTCTCGACGTAGAGATCGGGCCGCAGGATTTTGCGATCGATGCCGGTGGCTGCCTCGACAATCAGCACACGCTCCGCGGGTACCCGGGTCCAGTTCGAAACCGATGGCTGGGAAATGCCGATTTGCCGCGCAAGTTCGCTGACGCCGCCAACGGCGCGGACAGCTTCCTCGAGGCCACGGTCCCGCATCCCGGCTCCTCTTTGAAATGATTGTAATTCAAAGGTATCCGCCCACTAAAGAGCGGGTCAATAGCCTGGAGCTATGGCTACGACTTTTCTACTGAGGCAAAGCTCTGCCATGAGTCCGGCGAGTCTTGGTCTCTTCTTGGCCATCAATAGAATTACTGTTGCGCATTGCAGTATTCATATTGCAATGCACAATATCAACGTCCGCGGCGGCGATTGGTTCCGGCTGCGCCGGTTCGGCCGTGGCCGGCCCCTCAACCACCGCGGGCAGGGCTTCCGCCGCCGCAGCAATTTCCGTCGGTTGATCGGACGTTTGCGGCGCACCCACGGTGCGCTCCGGTTCGGCCGCTGCGGGGCGGTCAGCGGCCTTGTCCTCCTCGCCAAAAATCTGCGCGATCACTTTCTTGAGATCGTAGTCGGCCGGAAGGTCGGTGAAACCGGGCATCGCCTTGGGGTCGGTGAAGTCCCAGTCGTTTTCGGCAAGGCCTTTGAAGTCGCGAATCCCGGGGTCCGCGGTCCAGGCGCGTCGAAGCGCCGCACGGGTGAGTTCCACGGGCACGCCCGGCGCGAGGAACGCGCGCACGTCGGTCGCCGCGGTGATCGAGTCGAGCGACGGCAGGCTTGCGATGTCGAAGGCGGGCGCTTCGCCGGATGGCGGCCGAGCCTCGTCGCTTGGCGGCGGTTGCGCGTCAACTGCGGACGCCGGAATTTTGTCGTTCGCATCGTCCGGCGCGGGCGCCGCAACGTCTTCGCGCGCGTCATCCGGCGTCTGCCGCTCCGCTTCGATCTTGCGGCGCGACCAGCGTTCCAGAAAATGTTCGCGGTCGGTCATCACCTGTCCCGTCGCGCCGGCGGACGGCGACCCAGCGCTTCCGTGTTCGCGCGGTCGCGCTTGCGCTTGATGAACACCTCATCCACATGGTGCTCGGCGACGAAGGCCGCAACCGCGTCGCGGATCGTGTCGGGCATCGGCACCGGCTCGACGATGTCGTTGCCGGCCGCGGTCATGCCTTCGCCCTCGGCGGGATCGGCGGTCACGGTGTAGATGCCGTAGGGCGGCTCCGCGCCGGTCTCCCGCAGCACCACCCAGAGCATCGGCGCGCCGGTCGCGAGGTTGTCGCGATAGTTCGCCGTCTCGCTGCGATGCAATTCGATCCGCGCGGTGCCGGCATAGAACGATGTGCGGTCGCTTGCTTCCGCGATCTTGGTCCAGGGCGGCGTCTCAGGCTCGCCCGCGAGCACCGCCGTGGGCCGCCAGATGAAGTCGATCCACGGGCTCTCGGCCTTCACGCGCTCGACGATGACGCCGACCGGGATGGGCTCGAATGCGCTCACGTCACCGGCTCCAGATGCCTGACCGGCAGGCCGGTGACGAGGTTTTGCGGCTTCAGGCGCAGGATCTTGTCCTTGTCCATCGCCATGATGAGATAGACCGGCTCGCCCTTCACCTTGTCCATGACCACGGCCGGATCGCGGAACGTCAGGCGGTAGAGCCCGATCAGCCGCGCCTGCGCCGCCTCGTCGAGCTCCTCGCCGTTCCACAGCGCGTCGCCGATTCGCGTGCCGTCGGCGTCGAGCCCGACATACCAGGTGAATTTTTCCTCGCGCATTTCAATCAGCGGCTCGACGTCGGCCTCGACCGCCAGGAGATGCCTGGTCCAGCGCGCGATCGCCGTGCCGAGCGCCTGCAGGCCGCGACGCCCGCCGGTGAGATCGAGCGCGACGTGAAACTGGTCGCTGTGCTCGAAGTAGAACGCGGCATTGTCGTCGTTCATCACGTCGATCTCGGCCTCTGCCGGAATGCCGAGCATCGACACCAGCGGCGAGGCCGGGGTCTCGCTTCGGCCCGAGATGGTTTCCTCGTCGGCGGCGATCAGCGAGCCCTCGTGCAGGGTCATGCGCTGCGGCCGAAAGAACAGCTCGGCGGCGCGCAGCACATACGGATCGTCGCAGCCGTCGAGCGCATTGCGCAGGATGACGTGCACGAGCTGGTTGATGAACAGGTGCGGCACCTTCATGCCGCGCCGCACGATATCGACATAGGCCGCTTCGAGCGTGCGATGGCGAAGCAGGTGGTCGCGGAACCCCAGCATCACCTGCCAGTTCTCGCGCGCGTCGGCATCGGCGATCGACGCGATCTCGCCGGCCGAAACCGATCGCCGCGGTTCCGCCAGCAGCACGCCATGCAGCGCGCGCTCGGCCGCACAGGCGTCCGGCGGCGGCGCAAGCTCCGGCCGCGCCAGGTACACCTTGAGGAACTCGTCGGTTGCAACGAGCCCGCCACCCGCGTCGCGGTCGAGCAGGTGGTGTCCGCAGGAGATCCAGAAGTCCTTGGGCGTCGTGGTGTCCATGGCTCACGATCATATCATGGGCCGCAAACCGGCGCAGACGTGGCGCCACGCAGGCTTTCATCGGCAAAGCATGCTTTCGCGGAATACATGCTGGCGAAAATTCCGCCGTGACGGCGCGTCACGGATGTGCGTTAACGGCGCGCGTTGTGACTTACCGCACTTAGCTCGTTTGCAGTGGCCTGCTACCCAGTCGATCATGCTTCATGAACTCGTCCACCTGCTGAAGATCCGCAAAGACATCCAGGCCAAGAGGAAGGCGCTGGAGGTCGTCGCTGAAACCGAGCCCCATCTGGCCCGGCGGTGCGAGGTGCTGGCCCAGCGGTGTGAGCAGCTCGACGGCGCGATCGAGGCGTTCGTCACCGCCACGCTTGAAACGCAGGTTCCCAAAGGCCGCGCTTGAGGCCGGCACAGCCGCAAAGCAATCTCAAGGCGACCGGTCGGGCTTTTTCGCCATGGCCGCGAGGTCGACCGTCTCCGCCGGTTCTTCCTCGCCTTCGACATCGAGGAATGTAAAAGCCCGGAACGGCTTTGGCCCGTCCTTGGGGCGCAGCGTGCGGAAGGTCTCGCGGATTTCACCGCCGTTGGTGGAACGGTGTATGGCGACCAGCGTGTCGAGCGGGTGATTGCAGAGCGAAGCCGCGAACTCGAACTCCTCTTCGGCCGCCGCGACCGCCTCCTGCATGCTCGGTGCTCCGAGTTCCGCGACAAGTTGCCTCGCCAGCGTATCGATCGCGGCGAGGCGCTCCACGTCGCGCGCCTCGACGATCTGCACCAGTGTCGACCAGCCGAAGGAAGAGACGCCGAGAAAGCCCGCGCGGAACGCCGCGCGCTGCTTGCCTTCCAAAGCAGCCGGGTCGTCGCCGCTGAAGATGAAGGTGCCGGTCACCGCCCACTCGCCCGGCTCGGCGGCACGTTCGAAGATGAACGTGTCGGACGGGTCGAGTCGGATGGTGCGAAGGAGTTTCACGACGCATCCCCGCGTGTCCCGGACGAGCGAGCGTGAAACGCGAGCGACGATCCGGGACCCCGGTTTCTTGCAGCACGGCAGAAACCGGGGTCCCGGGTCTGCAGCGCAACACGGCGTGTTGCGCTGCGCCCGGGACACGTGCTGCGAGATCGGGAGATCATCTCGGGCCACCCGTCTGCGGATCAAGCCATGAGGGCGCAGCAAGCGCCGGAATGAGCTTCCGCCGCTCGACATCGGTCTTCCCCATGCGCCGCAGCAGCAGGTCGCCGGTCTCGTCGATGTCGCGGCGCCGGCCCTTTTCCGGCTCGAGCCGCGCCAGGTAGCTCTTCGCCACCTCCTTGAAGCCGAACTCCTGCCAGGCGTCGATCTGCACCATCAGGTGCCGCGCGAAGCTTTCGGTCAGTCGTTCGGCCCCGACATCGTCGAAGCCTTCCTCCTCGATCGCGGTCGACAGCGGCCGCAGTCCCGGCTCGGTCGCGCCCATCGTCACCGTGCGGATCATGCCGCCGAACACCAGCCACTGCGGCGGCTCGTCCTCCGGCCCGTCGGACCAGGCGAACTGTCCGCCGCCGACCAGCCCATGGTCGATGCGGATCGCGTCCGGCCAGGTGCAGGCGATCGGCTTCTCCGGCGGTGCGTGGGCGGCCAGCGCCTCGATCAGCGCCGCCATCCCGGCATAGAACGCCCGGCGGGCGGTGCGCAGCGGCTCGTCCGGCTCCAGCACCACGGCAAACTCGGCAAGGTCGAAGCGGCCGACGAACACCAGTGTGCCGGCGCCGAGCTCGGCGGCATGGGCCTTGGCGTGCTTGAACGCGTCGCCGACCTCGCGCAGCGTCACCGCGCGGAACACCGGCGGCAGGTCGAGCGCCTTCGAGCGCGGCGCGGCTGGGCGTGTGACCGACGGCATCTCGTCCCCGGATTCGCACTTTTGCTTTAGGATAATTATAACTTGAGCAGCGCGGCGGCCAGCGGGGGGATCGGCCGTCAAGCGCCAAGTTAAGCGCAAAGCCGGAGCAAATATGGCGGACAAACGCACCGTCCTGGTGTGTTCCTGCGAGAAGACCATGCCGCTTGACGCCGACGCCATCGGGCGCGGCTGCCGCGGCGCGGAGCTGCAGACCGCGAACCAGTTGTGCCGGGCCGAGATCGAACGCTTCCGCGCGGCGGTTGCGGGCGGCGGCGCGCTGACGGTCGGCTGCACCCAGGAGGCGCCGCTGTTCTCCGAGGTCGCCGAGGACGCGGCGGCCGATATCGCATTTGCCAATGTGCGCGAGACCGCAGGCTGGTCGGCCGACGCCGCAAATGCCGGCCCGAAGATGGCGGCGCTGCTGGCGGTGGCGGCCGAGCCCGTGCCCGACATTCCGTTCGTTCCGCTGTCGAGCGAAGGCGTTGCGCTGATCTACGGGACCGACGAGCGCGCCGTCGAAGCGGCCCGGCTGCTTGCCGAGCACCTCGACATCACCGTGCTGATCTGGCGGCCGAAGGCGCTCCCCGCGCCGCGCGTCACCGAATTTCCGGTGGTGAAGGGCACCATCAGGTCCGCCAAGGGCTATCTCGGCGCGTTCGAGATCACCGTCGACGACTATGCCGCGCCGGCGCCGTCGTCGCGCGGCGAGCTCAGCTTCGGCGCATCCCGCGATGGCGCGGTGTCGCGCTGCGATCTGGTGCTCGATCTCTCCGGCGGCGCGCCGCTGTTTTCCGCGCCTGAGCTGCGCGACGGCTATCTGCGCGCCGATCCGGGCGATCCGGCGGCGGTGCTGCGCGCCGTGCTCAAGGCGCGCGACCTCGTCGGCTCCTTCGACAAGCCGCGCTACATCACCTTTACCGCCGACCTCTGCGCGCATTCGCGCTCCAGGATCGTCGGCTGCCATCGCTGTCTCGATCTCTGCCCCGCGGGCGCGATCACGCCCGCCGGCGATCACGTCGCCATCGATCCGCAGGTGTGCGCCGGCTGCGGCCAATGCGCCGCGGCGTGCCCGACCGGTGCCGCGGCCTATGCGCTGCCGCCGGCCGATGTGCTGATGCGCAAGCTCCGCGTGCTGCTCGCCGCCTATCGCGAGGCCGGCGGCACGAAGCCGGTCGTGCTGCTGCACGACGAGGCGCACGGCACCGAATTGATCGATGCGCTCGCACGCTATGGCGACGGCCTGCCGGCCAACGTGCTACCGCTCGCGGTCAACGAGGTCACCCAGGTCGGGCTTGAAGCCGTGGCGGCGGCCTTCGCCTATGGCGCCAGCGCGCTGCGCTTCCTGCTGCGAGCAAAGCCGCGCCACGATGTCGCCGGACTGCGCAAGACCGTCGCGCTCGCCGAGCCGGTGCTGCGCGGGCTCGGCTTCGGCGGCGATCGCGTGGCCACGATCGAGACCGACGATCCGGATGCGCTGGGCGCTGCGCTGCGCGCCCTTGCGCCGCTCGCGCCCGCACTGAGGCCCGCAAGCTTCATGCCGGCCGGCGGCAAGCGCGACGTGCTGCGGCTCGCGCTGCGCGAATTGCACCGCGCGTCGCCCGCGCCGACCGACATCGTGCCGCTGCCCGACGGCGCGCCGTTCGGCACTGTCGAGCTCAATGTCGAAGGCTGCACGCTCTGCCTCGCCTGTGTCTCGGCCTGCCCGACCGGAGCGCTCACCGCCGACACCGAGCGGCCGATGCTGCGCTTCACCGAGGATGCCTGCGTGCAGTGCGGGCTGTGCCAGGCGACCTGCCCGGAGAAGGTCATCACCCTTAAAGCCCAGATCGACTTCCGCGCCGCCACCGCCGCGGCCCGCGTCCTCAAGGAGGAAGAGCCGTTCGCCTGCATCCGCTGCCACAAGCCGTTCGGCGTCAAAAGCACCATCGAGCGGGTCGCGGCCAAGCTCGAGGGCAAGCACTGGATGTTCAAGGGCTCGGCGCGCCGGCTCGACGTCATCAAGATGTGCGAGGACTGCCGCGTCGCGGTGATGGCCGAAGTGGATTTCGACCCTTATGGTGCACCGCGGCCGCTGCCCCGCACCACGGACGACTATCTGCGCGAGCGCGAGGAAAAGCAGCGCGGTGGCGATAGTTAAGGCTCCAACAGTTTAGGACTTGTGTCGGCTGTCCGGGTTCTGAAAAATGCACCCGGATGGTCAGCGCTTCCTCTCCCCTGACATCGGTTGCCCGTTCGCCCCGCCGGTTGCGGCCGGCGGTGGTGTGGGCCATTGCCGCGGTCGCCGTTGTCGCCGCCGCGGCCGACGGCTTCTGGCCGTACGTCCGTCCCGCCGAATCGCTGTTCGTCGCGGCCGTGGTCCTGACCGCCATGGCGGTGTTCGTGCTGATGATGCGGCGCATCCTGGTTGCGACCGCGATGACCGCCGCGCTGCTGGTCATCGTTGGCACGGTCTCGGCCATCAAGCAGGACATCACCGACCTGCCGCTGCACGCCTACGACCTGGTCACGCTGGCGATGCGTCCAGCGGCGCAGGCCGCGCTGTGGGCGACCCATCCGCTCTGGATGACGGCGCTGCTTGCGGCGATGGCTGCGTCGGCGGCTCTCGCCGCGGTGGCCTGGCGTTTCGACGGCACCCGCGTGCGGCGCTGGCATGCGCTTGCGGCCATTCCCGTCTGCATGATGGCGATCTGGTTCGCGACGCTGCTGCGCGGCGAGCGCACGCATGACGAGATGTTCGAGGTGAACAGCCGTGTTGCGCTGTTCTTCGCCTCATGGACCGAGACCTCCGAAGCGCTGTGGCGGGGGCGGGTGGTGGAGGCGGCGGCGACACCCGGCGGCGCGCCGTTTCAAATTCCCGCGGCCTGCCATCCGTCGACGAAGCCGCCGCACATCATCCTCATTCACGAGGAGTCGGTGGCGCAGCCGTCGCAGTTTCCCGGGCTCCGCTACGACAAGAGCATCGACTCGTTCTTCCATTCGCACGACGGCAGGCTGCACAAGCTGCGCGTCGAGACCTATGGCGGCGCGTCGTGGCTCACCGAGTTCTCGGTGCTGACCGGCCTTTCGGCGCATTTCTCCGGCGGTCTCGGCAATTTTCTGCAGCAGGTCATGGCCGGGAAGGTGCGCGATACGTTGCCGCAGGCGCTGGCGCGCTGCGGCTACCGCAACGTCGCGCTCTACCCGATGCTGCGGATTTACCTTGGGATCAACCGGTTCTTCGCCGCGACCGGCATTCACGAGATCCTCGACGCCAACGATCAACGCGCCACGTCGCCGGTCGAGCGCGACCACTTCTATTTCAACAACGCGCTCGGCGCGCTCGAGCGGCATCTCAAGACCTCGCAGCAGCCGATGTTCCTGTTCGTCGAGACCATGGCCGCGCACGGCAGCTACGACTACGCCTACATGCCGGAAGAGAAGGTGCCGGGCGGCGGCCCCGGCACGCCGCCGCGGATGCACGAGTATCTGCGGCGGCTGGCGATGGCGAAGATCGACTACGACGCGATGCGCGCCGACCTCGAGCGGCGGTTTCCGAACGAGCGCTTCCTGATCGTGCACTACGGCGATCACCAGCCGACCGCAACGCAGCCGCTGCTCGGCTTCGACAAGGACGAGCCGGTCGACACGATCATGCGCAGCGGCAAGGACGCGGCCTTCATCACCTATTACGCGGTGGACGGCGTGCGCTACGCGCCGCCGCCGCTGCCGGCGGTCGATGTGCTCGACGTGCCGTATCTCGGCGCGGTCATTCTCGAAGCCGCCGGCCTGCCGCTCTCCGACGTCTATCGCGAGCGCAGGCGGCTGATGGCGCTGTGCGAAGGGCATTACCGCAACTGTGCGGCGCGCGCGGAGATCCTCAAATTTCACCGGCGGATGATCGATTCCGGCCTGATGGACGCGCTGTAAGTCGTTGCACGCTCTTCCTTCTCAAGCAGAGAACAAGGCGACGGAATATCGGAATTGAACCCGGCGGGGCCAGCTCGTATCCTCCCGATCAGGGAGCGATCAATGCCAACGGTGCTGCGGGCTTCCAGTTTTCGCTTCGTCCTCATGAATTGAACCGCCTTTGCCTACTCGTGATTGAGCATCGCTTGAGCTTCATGGAGGCATGGAATGCCCACTTCGGTCGTAAAATTTGACGCGACCGCGTCGGACGTCAAAGTGACGGACGACAGCCTCGTCGTAACCCTTGCCGATGGACGCGAGCTGTCGGCTCCACTCGCCTGGTTTCCCCGTCTGTTGGACGCAAGCGACGAACAGCGACGCAACTGGCGCCTCATCGGGCACGGGCATGGCATTCACTGGCCCGATGTCGATGAGGATATTTCTGTCGCGAGTTTGCTGCGGGCGGCGTGAGCTCAGCATGTCCCACACGCCGTACTGCATGAGCGCCAAGGCGCTGTGGCACTAACTTAGCGTCGTTCCGTCGCCTTCTGCAGAAACTGCACCAGTGCGGCGCGGTCTTCGGCTGATCCGATCGTTTGCTCCGGCATCTTGGTGCCCGGCGTATACTGCATCGGGCCCACCTCGAACAGCTTCGAAACCGTTTCCGGCGTCCAGACAATGTCGAGCTGCTTCAGCGCCGGTGAAAAATTGTAGCCGGGCAGGGTCGCGATCTTGCGGCCGAAGATGCCGGCCAGCGTCGGTCCCGCGCGGTTGCCCTCGTCCGGCGTGAGCGTGTGGCAGGCGACGCAGGCGCGGTACACCTCGGCGCCGCGGTCCCCGGCATAGGCGGCAAGCGGGTCGTTGTTGTCGGCCATCGGCACCGAACCCATGTGTTCGCCGGTCACGGCGTTCCAGCGCCGGATCATGCGGTCGGTGCCGCCGGTGATGAGCGTGCGGTTGTCCGGCAGGAACGCTGCCGCCCACACCGGCAGTCCGGGACCGACCAGCGTGCGCGCCACGGTCCGCGTCCGCCGGTCGATGATCGCGACCGAGCCGCGGATGCCGGCCGCGGCGACGAGTGTGCCGTCGAGAGACGATGCGACGCTGATGATCGGCACCTGGCCGCTGTCGAGCTCGCCGCGCACCTCGCCGTTGGGAGCCACGAAGAACACCCGGCCGTCGGCGCCGCCTGCGACGATCTCGCCGTCGCGCGCAACCGCGACCGAATTGAGCGGCGTCGGCAGCGTGACCGTGGTTTCCGGCCCGCCCGCGAGCGGCCAGATGCGTAGCGTAAGGTCGTAGCCGGCGCTGACCAGCGATTGGCCGTCGGGCGTGAACGCGACGCCGTTGACGTTCTGCTGATGGCCCTCCAGCACGCGCGGCGCGCCGCCCGCGAGCGGCCAGAGCCGGATCGTCCGGTCCCACGAGGCGGAGGCGACCAGCGTGCCGTCCGGCGACACCGCGAGGCCGACGACCGGCGCGGTGTGGCCTTCGAGCACCCGCGCCGGCGCGGGTGACCCCGGCTGCCAGACCGCGACGCGGCCGTCCTCGCCGCCGGTGATGATGCGGCCGTCCGGCGCGATCGCCACCGCATTCACCGCGCTCTCGTGGAACCGCAGCACCTGCTCGGCGGTGTTGTGGGTCAGCGACCAGCGGATCGCCGAGCTGTCGAAACTGCCGGAGACGGCGGTGGTGCCGTCCGCCGAGACCGCGAGCGCGCGCACCGGCCCGCCATGCCCGCGCAGTTGCGCCTGTGCGGGGCTGGCCAGAAGCAAAGCAAGGAATGCGACGACGAGCTTGGCAAGTCTGATTGAATGAAGCGCTCGTAGGGCGGGCAAAGCTGCGAAGCAGCGTGCCCACGTCGTTGCATTGAGCAAGAACGCGTGGGCCCGGCGCCATAGCGCGTCGACCCGCCTCCGCTCGCTCTGCGAGCTACGGCGGGCTTCGAGTCCGCAGTAGCGCGTGAGCGCGAAGGCGGAAGACGCGCGTGAACGCGCTGGTGCGCGCGCCTTGGCCCACCCTACGCACTGGCACACCTGTCGAAATGTTTGCTCACTCATCGGACGGCTGCATGCCCAACGCGGCGATGCGCTGCCGCGTTCCGCCGTCGCGCAGCGCCGCAAGGAATGCCTTGATCGCCGGGCGTTCGCGGCGGCTTTCGACCAGCAGGAAGTCGTAGTGTTCCGGCGCGAGCGGCAGGAACCCAAGCCCGTACATCTTCGCCACCGGCTCGATCGCCACGCCCCAGTCGGCGCGCGCCTGGGCCACCGCCGCAGCCACCGCGTTGTGCGACTTCGGCTGGTTGGCATAGCCCGGCGGCCGCGCCTTGCCGACGAGCTTGTCGATCAGGATGCGCGTGCCCGCACCCGCGTTCCTGTTGACCATCAGGCACGACGGGTCGGCGATGGCCGCTTTCACCGCGTCTTCGGCGCTCTTGCCCTCGAAGCGCGCGTCGCCCGGCCGGAACAGCACGCCCTGCATGCGCTGCCAGCCCTTGACCAGCGACAGGCCGGGCACCAGCAGATGCTTGTTGTAGCTGCCGGTCGCGGGATCGACGAGGTGCACCGGCGCCACGTCGCACTGGCCGCGGGTTGCCGCCGACACGCCGCCCTGGCTGCCGACCGCGATGGTGCGCGCGCTGAAGCCGCGCTCGGCGAGTGCGCCCACCACCACGTCGAGGGCGATGTCGTGGCTGCCCATGATCACCACGTCGGGCGCCCGCGCGCTGTCGCCGATCAGCGTCACCCGCGCCCGCGTGCCCTCGTCGAGCGTCGCCGCCAGCGCGTCGATCTCGATGAAGCCGTCGGCCTGCGAGAAGCTCGTCACCGCGCCCGAGCCCTTGGCCGAGGGAAACGCCACCGCGCCGCCTTCGTCGGCGACCAGCGACACCAGCACGAATTCCTTGCGGCCCATCTCCGACGTGATCCGCAGCGGCACCCGCGCCTCGACGGTCTGTGCCGCCTCCGGCGGCAGGCCCGCGCGGGCGCGGATCACCGGCGCGACGAAGGCATGGAAGGTGAAGATCGCCGACGTCGGAAAGCCCGGCAGCACCGCGATCGGCTTGCCGTCGGCGACCGCGAGGCACAGCGGCTTGCCGGGCTTCAGCGCCACGCCATGCACCAGGATGCCGGGCTTGCCGAGCTGCGAGATGATGCGGTGCGAGAGGTCGCCCGCGCCCTTCGACGTGCCGCCCGACAGCACCACCATGTCGCAGTCGGCGAGCGCGCGGCGCACCGCCTGCTCCAGCATCACCGGATCGTCGGGGAACGCGCCGAAGGTCACGGCATCGCCGCCGGCCTCGGTGACGGCCGCGACGATAATCGCGCCGTTGGAGTCATAAACGCCGCCGGGGAGCAGTGGGCCGCCGGGCGCCATCAGCTCGTCGCCGGTCGAGAGCACCGCGACCTTGGGCTTGCGCACCGCCTCGACATGGGCAAGCCCGCATGCCGCCAGCATGCCGATCTCGCGCGAGCCGATGACCTGGCCCTTGCGCATCAATGTTTCGCCGCGGGCGATGTCGGAGCCCGCATAGGAGATGAACTGGCCGGCCGCGACCGCGCGGCGCAGCTCGATCGCAGGGATGCGCTCGATCAGCTCGGTGTGCTCGATCATCACCACCGCGTCGGCGCCGCGCGGCACCACGCCGCCGGTGGCGATCGTGGTCGCGGTGCCGGGCCGGACCTCGACCTTGGGCGCATGGCCGCAGGCGATCACCTCGGCGTTGAGCGAAAGCTCCTTCGGTGCGGTGTCGGTCGCGCCCGCAGTGTCGGCGGCGCGCAGCGCGAAGCCGTCGACATTGGCGCGGTCGAACGGCGGCACGTCGATCGGCGCGGCAAGATCGGCGGCGAGCACGCGGCCGAGCGCCGCGGTCAGGCTGACGCGTTCGGCGGGCAGGGGCGAGCGGTCGATTTGGCTTTCGAACCGCCTTCGCGCCTCTTCGGCCGACACGACCTCGAGAAACTGCTCCTGCCGCGCGGCGGCGCGCACCGCGGCCAGGAGCTCGTCCTGCGGCGACTGCGGTGCGCTGTTCATGGCACGCTCATGGCCACGGCCGCACGACGACGCGCGCGCCCTCCGGATGACCTTCGCTGTCCGCGGGGATGAGGATCCAGCCCTCGGCCTTCATCAGCGCCTGCAGCGGCAGATAGCCCTGTGCCACCGGCTCGACCCGGCCGAGCCGGCGCCGCACCGGCACCACCTCGGCAAGCCCGAGCGGCGAGGCGATCTTGCGGCCGAGCTCGGCTCCGAACGGCTGCTCCTCGATCAGCCGGAACGCGCGCTTCGCCAGCATTCGCCGCCCGACCGTGAGCCAGCCCGCGAGCGCGGCGTCGAAGCGGCCGGGCAGCAGCAGCACCGGGCGCTGCCCGACGAAACCGATGGCGGTGGTCTCGCCCGGCGTGATGGCGATGCCGTGATAGGCAACCTCGCCGATCCGCGCGAGCGTGCGCACGCTTTGGTCGCTGCGGCCGCTGCCGGTGCCGCCGATGGCGACGATCATGTCCGCGCCTGCATCGTTCAGCGCAGCCTCGAGCGTCATGTCGCCGGCGATCGTCTGGCCGCATTCATGCTCGATGGCGCTGCCGATAAATCTTGCCGCGCTTTTTGCGACTGTGCCCGGGCTGACGCAGACGACGCGCACGCGCGGCTGCCGCACCATCACCCGCTCGACGCCGAAATCGGCGAGCAGCGCGACGTCGATCCGCCGCAGCGCCGCGCCGGAGAGGCGGAGCTTCAGCCCGGCCGCGGCATCGGCGTCCGGCGCCAGCGTGCCTTCGCCCGGCGCGACCACCGCCAGCGCCTCGGCCTGCGCGCCGCGCGTCTGCACCGCATCGAGCGCGGC
>JAIESI010000002.1 GCA_019746135.1 Xanthobacteraceae bacterium | reverse complement strand
AAACGCAGACTTCTCTTGCCTCGGGAATCATCCCGATCTTGAATCACGACTCACGTTCTATGAAAAGTAGGCACTAGGGCTGCGTGATCTTCACGAACGACGCCGTTCCAAATTGTCCGCTTGCCGCTGCGACGCGTAAGACCCTGATACTTTTCCACGCGCATGGCATCGAGCCGGCGAGCCATTTCCATGGCATAGCAGTTGGTGCAGCCTGCGCTGATGATTGAACAACCGGCAACGGGATTCCATGTCGCGTCGGTCCACTCGATTTGCGTTTCGGCCATCGGAGCCCTCACTCAACGCCGCTAGCTTCTCACGATCACAGCAAATGCAATACAGCGGCACGTTCGAAGGAATGTATACCTATTAACGACCGAAAGCAAGGCTAATTTGCTAGTAGAATGCGTTGAAGTAGACGCACCTTACATCTTCATCCAATCACCCGACCGCTCGAACGCCGCGCTGGCGCGATAGATCGTGCGCTCGTCCCAATGCCGGCCGACCAGCATCAGTCCGACCGGCAGGCCGTCCGACAGGCCGCACGGAATGCTGATCGCCGGATGGCCGGTGGCGTTGAACGGGCAGGTGTTGCGCGTCGGCTCCCAGCTTCGCCGGGTGATCTCCTGCGGCGGCGCGCCCGCGGGCGGGATCGGCGTCGCCTTCATCACCGTGGTCGGCAGCAGCAGCAGGTCATGGGACGAAAGCGCCGCGTCATAGGCCGCGCGCAGCCGCCGCCGCAGGTTCTGCGCCTTGCCGTAATAGTGCCCGCCGTAGCGGTGCAGCGTGTATTTCGAGAAGATCGAGGCGATCTTCAGCGTGTCGGCGAACTCGTCGGCGTGGTCGCGCCACTTCATGCCGGCCTCGATCGCGCTCAGCGGATAAAGCCCCTCGTAGCCGATGCCGTGGCCGTTCATCTCCAGCAGCATCACGCAGGCGGCGTCGCCGCGGATCGCGGCCCAGACCGGAAAGCCCAGCGTCAGGTGCTCCGGCACCGACACCTCGGCAACTGTTGCGCCGAGCGACTCGAAGCGCTTGGCCGCGGCGCGCACCTTGGCATCGACATCGGGCTCGGAATTGCGGTGGCCGAAGCCCTCCTTCATCACGCCGATGCGCAGGCCTTTCACGCCCTGGCGCAGCGATTCGGTGTAGCGGTCCACCTGCGCCTGATGCTGGCGCGAGTCGAGCCCGTCGGGTCCCGCGATCACCTCGAGCAGCAGCGCGTTGTCGGCGACGTTTGCCGTCATCGGGCCCGCGGTGTCGATGGTGATCTCCAGCGGGCCGATGCCGCTGTAGGGCACGAGGCCGAACGTCGGCTTCATGCCGACGATGCCGCAGTGGCTTGCCGGGATGCGGATCGAGCCGGCCTGGTCGCCGCCGATCGCCATCGGCACCTCGCCGGCCGCGACCAGCGCCGCGCTGCCCGACGACGAGCCGCCGGTGGTGTGGCCGGGCTTGCGCGGGTTCTGCACCGGTCCGGTGGAGCTGGTGTGGCTGCCGCCGGAGAGGCAGTAGTACTCGCACACCGCCTTGCCGGCGATCTCGCCGCCGGCGTCGAGGATGCGCGTGACGATGGTCGCGTCGAGGTCCGGCACCGAGCCGTCGAGGAAGCCCGCGCCGACCATCATCGGCACGCCGGCGAGGCAGACGTTGTCCTTCAGCGCCACCCGGCGGCCGGCGAGCCTGCCGCCTGGCTTGCCCTTGATCGCGGTCTTCACATACCAGGCGCCGAGCTTGTTCTCCTCGGGCGTGGGCCGCCTGCCGCCGTCGCGCGGATATTTCACCGCG
Organism: Xanthobacteraceae bacterium; assembly: GCA_019746135.1. Lineage (GTDB taxonomy): Bacteria > Pseudomonadota > Alphaproteobacteria > Rhizobiales > Xanthobacteraceae > Z2-YC6860. The sequence goes on along the minus strand of JAIESI010000002.1, from coordinate 12,492 downwards.
GGCTTTTCGTCGGGAACCGCGTCGAGCGCCGCATAGGCCGCGACCAGCGGCGCGACAATGTCCTGCACCGTGTTGAGATAATGCATGCTCGGGTTCATGCCGAGCTGCTCTGCGGCGTGGCGCAGATCGGCGACGCTGGGCTTTTCGAAGGTGGGCATTGTGGCTCTCCGCGGCTGTCGCGTTAGGACAGCATAGAGCGAGGAGCCATGGCTAGGTCGGGATAACGGGCCGCTTGAGGGAATACTGGGTCCCCGCTTCCGCGGGGACGAGCGGTTGAGAGGTTCGCGACTCTCTCCCCGTTCGTCCCCGCGGAAGCGGGGACCCAGAGCGCCAAAACGATTGTTGCGGCTATTCGAGTGCTACGCCGGCGTCGCCTCGATGGCGTCCACCCGGTTCGGATAGAACGCGAGATGCCCTTCGATCTCCTTCATCGCCGGAAACGGCGTCTCGTAGCTCCAGATCGCGTTCTCGGCCTCGCGGCCGTCGACCTTGATTGTGTAGTACGAGGCGTCGCCCTTGTACGGGCAATGCGTCGCGTGCGTCGTCTTTGCCGCCAGCGCCATCTGCGCGTCCTCGCGCGGGATGTAGAACACCGGCTTGTAGGACGCCTCCTGCAGCACCAGCGCCCGTTTCGTGTCGGCAACCACCTTGCCGTTGAACGTGACGCGCACCCGCTCCTTGCTCGGCGTGATGGTGATCGGATGATCGGGACCCGGAATCTTCATGACGCTCTCCGCTGGGTTTCCGTATCGGCCAGCACGTCCGGGCCGATCTCGGCGACGCTCCGCTTGCCGCACAGCGCCATGGTCGTGTCGAACTCCTTGCCGAGGATTTCGACCGCGCGCGCGACGCCGGCCTGACCGCCGGCACCCAGCCCATATATGTACGAGCGTCCGATGATGCATGCCTTGGCGCCGAGCGCCATCGCCCGCACCATGTCGGCCCCGGTGCGGACGCCGGAGTCCATCAGCACCTCGACCTGCGAGCCGACGGTGTCGGCGATACGCGGCAGCGCCGAGATTGCCGACGGCGCGCCGTCGAGCTGCCGGCCGCCGTGGTTCGATACGCTGATCGCGTCGGCGCCGGTGGTCACCGCGATCTTGGCGTCATCGACGTCGAGGATGCCTTTGAGGATGAGCTTGCCGGGCCACAGGCTCTTCACCCACTCGACGTCCTTCCAGCTCAAGGTCGGGTCGAACTGGCTCGCGGTCCATTGCGCCAGCGAATTGACGTTCTCCATGCCCTTCACGTGGCCCGCAAGATTGCCGAACGTCTTGCGCTTGCCCTTGAGGATCGACCACGCCCACGCCGGCTTGGTCATGATGTCGATCACGTTCCGGATCTTGATCTCCGGCGGCACGGTCAGTCCGTTGCGCACGTCGCAATGGCGCTGGCCGAGCACCTGCAGATCGACCGTGAGCATCAGCGCGCTGCACTTCGCCGCCGCCGCCCGCTGGATCAGCTCCTTGATGAAGCCACGGTCGCGCATGACGTAGAGCTGGAACCAGAACGGCTTGTCGACCGCGGCCGCCACGTCCTCGATCGAATTGATCGACATGGTCGAGAGCGTGTAGGGAATGCCGATCGCCTGCGCCGCGCGGCAGGCGAGGATCTCGCCGTCGCCGTGCATCATGCCGCCGAGCCCGATCGGTCCGAGCGCGAGCGGCACCGGCACCTTCTCGCCGAGAATGGTGGTCGCCGTGCTGCGCTGGTCCATGTTGACCAGGATGCGCTGGCGGAGCTTCAGCTTCTCGAAGTCGGTGCGGTTGGCGCGCAGCGTTTCCTGGTTGTAGGAGCCGGCATCGGCATAATCGAAAAACATCTTCGGGACCTTGCGCCGCGCGGTCTCGCGCAAGTCCTCGATGCAGGCCATCTGCTTCATTCATTCCCTCCCCAGGAACGGCTCTGAATAGCACGAAAACCGGCCCGGCGCGGTGCCGGGAACCGTGGAACGCGAGCGCCTCGCCGCGCGTTATCCTGGGACACGATTCCCCTGGAATGGAGAAAATCATGGCGCATCCTGCAACCAAGAAGCGCGGTGGCGATCCTGACGTGAAGCACAAGATGCCTCATGAAAGGGCCGCCGACGCGCTGGAGCGGAAGCTTGAGCAAGGGCTGGAGGAGTCGATGGCAGGGTCGGATCCGGTCAGCATCACCCAGCCGTCCAAGAGCAAAAACGACAAGCACGACGCGGAAAAGCGGCACTGATCGCGTCGATAGAAGTCCGTTGCAGCAAAGGCCGGCCTTTGGGCCGGCTTTTGCTTGGTTGCTCCCCGCCCGGTAACGCTCTAATAAGGTTACATCGCAGCCGATGGGGCTGGCGGTAAGCAATTAAAATCCGGCAAAACGATTGGGCGCTAAGCTCGGCCGTTTGCTGGTGGCCGGCCACCCGACGGCGGGACGACGAGCTGGGGACGTACAGCGTGGTTCGCAAATATTTCGGCACCGACGGCATTCGTGGCCGCGCCAACGGCACGATCACGCCCGAGCTCGCATTGAAGGTCGGCCAGGCCGCGGGCGTCGTGTTCCAGAACGGCGAGCACCGGCATCGCGTGCTGATCGGCAAGGACACGCGGCTGTCCGGCTACATGATCGAGACCGCGCTGGTCGCGGGCTTCACCTCGGTCGGCATGGACGTTCTGCTCACCGGCCCGATGCCGACGCCGGCAGTGGCCATGCTGACGCGCTCGATGCGCGCCGATCTCGGCGTGATGATCTCCGCCTCGCACAACCCCTACGACGACAACGGCATCAAGCTGTTCGGCCCGGACGGCTACAAGCTGTCCGACGAGATCGAGGCGAAGATCGAGAACCTGGTCGACGGTGATCTCGGCAACCGGCTCGCCAAGTCCGCCGATCTCGGCCGCGCCAAGCGCATCGACGGCGTGCAGGACCGTTACATCGAATTCGCCAAGCGCACGCTGCCGCGCAATCTCTCGCTCGAGGGCCTGCGCGTGGTGGTCGATTGCGCCAACGGCGCCGCCTATCAGGTCGCGCCGGAAGCGTTGTGGGAGCTGGGTGCGGAGGTCATCAGGCTCGGCGTCGAGCCGAACGGCTTCAACATCAACAAGGACTGCGGCTCGACCGAGCCGGCGGCGCTTGCGGCGAAGGTGCGCGAGGTGCGTGCCGACATCGGCATCGCGCTCGACGGCGACGCCGACCGCCTGATCATCGTCGACGAGCGCGGCCACGTGGTCGACGGCGACCAGCTGATGGCGGTGATTGCCGAAAGCTGGCAGGCCGACGGCCGGCTCTCCAAGCCCGGCGTGGTGGCGACCGTGATGTCGAACCTGGGCTTCGAGCGCTATCTCGACGGCCTCGGTCTGAAGCTCGCCCGCACCGCGGTCGGCGACCGCTATGTGCTCGAGCACATGCGCGAGCATGGATACAACGTCGGCGGCGAAGCCTCCGGCCACATCATCCTGTCGGACTACGCCACGACCGGCGACGGCCTGGTTGCTGCGCTGCAGGTGCTGGCGGTGGTCAAGAAGCAGGACAAGCCTGTCTCGAAGGTCTGCCACCGCTTCGAGCCGCTGCCGCAGATCCTGCGCAACGTCCGCTACAAGAAGGGCAAGCCGCTCGAGGACGCGAAGGTGCGCCTGGCGATCAAGAGCGCCGAGCAGAAGCTGAACGGGCAGGGCCGCCTGGTGATCCGCCCCTCCGGCACCGAGCCGGTGATCCGCGTGATGGGCGAGGGTGACGACAAGGCGCTGGTCGAGAACGTGGTCGACGGGATCGTCGAGGCGTTGACCGACGTGGCCGCCTGAGAGCGGCTTCGGAAAAGCTCAATCTTTTCAGCGCTTTCACAGTTTAGATAACGTATAAAAACCGCCGATTTTCTTTGCGTCAGCACCACTGTCCCGGTACCAAATTGGGGTCCGGGATTTCCATGATCGTCTGCTCCTGCAACGTGCTGACCGACCACGACGTGCGCACCGCCTGCCAGGCGGAAACGCGTCCGCGCTCGGCCGGGCAGGTGTATGGCTGCCTCGGTTGCAGCGCCCAGTGCGGTCGCTGCGCCCGCACCATCCGCAAGATCATGGACGAGGCGCTCGGCGCCGCCGAAGCCGCTTGCGGCGGCTGCTCCGGCCATCCCAAACCCTGACATTTTTCAGCGTTATTGCGGGAATCTGCAGTGGACGGCCGCCGACTTGGCTATGGCCGAAACTGTCTCGAGACTTTAGAATTGATCTAATATAGCGCGCGACGCCCTCGGGTGTCGCGGGCTGGAACGTTAGAGCATGATCCCGAAAAGTGTGAAGCGGTTTTCGGAAAAGATCATGCTCAAACAAGAAGCTAAAGCGGGATGACGATTCGAAGAAAAGTCATCCCGCTTTAGGACTTGAACTTTGGGACTTGGAATTGGGAGTCCGCCATGAAGGGCGACGCAAGGGTCATCGAGTATCTCAACAAGGCGCTGCGGCACGAGCTCACCGCGATCAACCAGTACTGGCTGCATTACCGGCTGCTCGACAACTGGGGCCTCAAGGCCCTCGCCAAGATCTGGCGCAAGGAGTCGATCGAGGAGATGGAGCACGCCGACAAGCTCGTCGACCGGATCATCTTCCTCGACGGCTTCCCCAACATGCAGGTGCTCGATCCGCTGCACATCGGCCAGAACGTCAAGGAAGTCCTCGATTGCGACCTCAAGGCCGAATACTCGGCGCGCTCGCTCTACGAGGAGGCGGCAACCCACTGCCACGGCGTGCGCGACTACGTCACGCGCGACTTGTTCGAGAAGCTGATGCACGACGAGGAAGAGCACATCGACTACCTCGAAACCCAGATCGATCTCGTCAGCAAGCTCGGCGTCGAGCTCTACTCGCAGCACCACATCGGCGAGCCGGACGAGGACAAGTGATTCGCCGCGCGTATGGCGCGCGGTAGCGCGGTAATGCAAATGTTAACGCGGACTCCGGCGCAAGGCTGAAAATTTCGCCGCGGCGTTCGCCCGGAAAACCGAAACGGCCCGAGAATTCCCGGCAGGGAGCGCTCGGGCCGTTTTGATTCGGCGCAAGAGTTAACAATCGCAGTTAAAAAGTAAGGTTAACCCTCGCTTAAGTCTTCGCTGTCATCCTCCGCGTACGAGTCGGTTTCCGTTGAGTCGTGTTCGCGCAGTTGCGCGAGAGAGGGTGATGTCATGGTGAGCGTGAAGGTTGCGTCCTTTGTTGCCGCCGTTGCGCTGTTTGCGTCGGCGGCCCAGACGGTCCAAAGGGCCCACGCGGCGGATCTGCCGCAATTGCCTCCAGTCTACGCACCGCCGATCGAAGAATATGTCGCCGCAGGCTGGTACCTGCGCGGCGATATCGGCATGAGCAATCAGCGGGTCAAAAGCCTCGACAACTTGCTGTTCACAAGCGCGGTCACAGTGGTCCAAAAGGACTTCGATAGCGCGCCGTTGTTCGGTCTCGGCTTCGGTTATCAGTTCAACCACTGGTTTCGCGCCGACGTGACGGGCGAATACCGCGGCAAGGCGAACTTCCACGGTTTGGACATCGTGCAGAACGGCGGCGTTACAAGGACCAATGAATATCGTGGCTCCAAGTCCGAGTGGCTCGTGCTCGCCAACGTCTACGCCGATCTCGGGACCTGGTACGGCTTCACGCCGTTCGTCGGCGCGGGCATCGGCGCGGCGCAAGTCACGATCAGCAATTTCTTGGATGTCAATACGATGCAGCCGGCTGTGGCTTACGCCGACACCGCATCGAAGTGGAATTTCGCCTGGGCGGTGCACGCCGGTGTTTCTTACAAAGTGAACTCACAGCTCTCGCTTGAGTTCGCTTATCGCTACGTCAACCTCGGCGATGGCATCAGTGGTGACATCATCAGGTCCGATGGCGTGAACGAGTTCAACAATCCGATGAACTTCAACAAGATTACCTCGCATGACCTGAAGCTCGGCGTGCGCTGGCTGCTTGATGCGCCGGTCGAGAGGGGGCCGGTGTTGCTGCCGCCGCTGCGAAGCCGGGGCTGATCGGAGTGCAATGATGATGACAAAGGGCAGGGCGCTTGTCACCGGCACGATCGCTGCGCTCCTCTCGTGCGCAGCGGCTCACGCCGCCGATCCGCCCCGCTCCTGGCCCGTCTACGAGCGGCCCGCGCCGCGCTATGTCGAGATGGTGTCCGGCTGGTATGTGCGCGGCGACTTCGGCTATCGCTTCAACGAAATGCAGTCGGTTGAGGCCGGGCAGCCGGTGACGAGCTTCAACTATCCCGACTCGCTCGGCGTGACGGCCGGCGGCGGCTACAAGTACCAATGGTTCCGTTTCGACGCGACGGTCGACTACGCGCCCCGCGTCACGGCACGTGCGACCTCCACCGCGGCGACAGGGCAGCCGCAATACACGACGAAGATCGACGCGCTTTCGCTGCTCGCGAATTTCTATATCGACCTCGGCACATGGTACGGCTTCACGCCCTATGTCGGTGCCGGCGCCGGCGTGACCTATCTGCGCAGCCGCGATTACAACGATACCGCCATCCCGCCGATCGCCGGTGCGCCGTCCAGCGGCCGCACCAATTTCTCCTGGGCGGCGATGGGCGGCATCTCCTATCAGATCAGCGAGAGATGGGTTGCCGATGTCGGCTATCGCTATCTCAGCATGGGCGATCTGCCGACCACGGCCGGGACCAATTCGGTCCTGGACCACACCACCTGGAAGCGCCTGTCAGCTCAGGAAGTCCGCATCGGGCTGCGCTTCCTCCTCGACTGATTCGGGAGCCCGAAAATCCTCCACAGCCGTGATGCGTTTGCGCCGGCAGGGGTCAATGGCGTCGCTGGGCTCGTGGTCCGCGTCGCTGACCTCGCCCTTCGCGTGGGCCGCACGCCCCGTGCACGCCCCGTTCATGGGGTTGACTCCTGCAAAATGTTCTCTATTTGTTCTTTTATCCTGCTTGTTGAGGGGCGCCATCCGGGTGGCTCCCGTTTGGCAGAGGCAGGAACGGTGCGCCTGCGGGTTCGGCTCAGCCGGCCGGACTCCCGGGAAGCCTCGGACACCGCTCTATGGGCACTACGACCTGTGCGCAGGGAGCCTGCTGGACCACCGGTCGCCGGTTGCGACCGGGCGGCAAACGACGGCCCGAGGTAGTGAGGCAAGGTCTCACGAACACCGTGGTGGAGCGCCGCAAGGCGCGCCGGCCCGCGTCATGGGCCGGCGTCCCTTCCGCTGAAGGGACAGGCCTGACCGTAAGGTGGCCATGGGTGCGGCGGATTCCGCACCAGCGCTTTGTGGCGCTCCGCTCCCCTCGAAAGAGGGTGAGCAACGCGAAGAGATTTTGCAAAGCCCGGGCGCAGCACGCCGCGGCAACGAGAGAGCATGCAGGCGATTGCGTCTGAACGGCCGGCGGGCAGGGAGCCGAACAATGACTTGCAGCCGACGCGATTTTCCGGAGCAGCGGATTGCTTTCGCGCACTCGACACGCGCCTGTGGTGACCTTTGAGCCGAACTCACAAGGTCGTGCCGATTTCGTTTGGCTGCTGCCCGGATCGTCCCGCTTGACGCCGACTTCGTCCTTCCTTATGTCCGACCGCGGGACACCCCTCCCCACCGAGGGGCTTCTATCTGGAAGGATAGATTCATGAGCAATGCGACGCCCGGCGTGCGGCCGGTCATCCCGCACTTTTCGTCCGGCCCCTGCGCCAAGCGCCCCGGCTGGAGCCTGCAAGCCCTCACCGACGCCGTTCTGGGACGCTCGCACCGGTCGAAGATCGGCAAGGCGAAGCTCAAGCGCGCCATCGATCTGTCCCGCGAGGTGCTGCAGGCGCCCGCCGGTTACCGCATCGGCATCGTGCCGGCCTCCGATACCGGCGCGGTCGAGATGGCGCTGTGGTCGCTGCTCGGGCCGCGCCCCGTCACCATGCTCGCCTGGGAATCGTTCGGCGAAGGCTGGGTCTCCGACGTTCAGAAGGAATTGAAGCTCAAGGACGTGAAGGTGCTGAAGGCGCCCTACGGCCAGCTTCCCGATCTCTCCAAGGTCGATTTCAAGTCCGACGTGGTGTTCACCTGGAACGGCACCACATCGGGCGTGCGCGTGCCGAACGCCGACTGGATTGCCGCCGACCGCGAAGGCCTGACCATCTGCGACGCGACCTCCGCGGCCTTTGCGCAGACGCTCGATTGGGCCAAGCTCGATGTCGTGACCTGGTCCTGGCAGAAGGCGCTCGGCGGCGAGGCGGCGCACGGCATGATCGCGCTGTCGCCGCGCGCGGTGGCGCGCCTCGAAAGCCACACGCCGGCCTGGCCGTTGCCGAAAATCTTCCGCATGACCAAGGGCGGCAAGATCAGCGAGGACATCTTCGAAGGCGCAACGATCAACACGCCGTCGATGCTCTGCGTCGAGGACTATCTCGACACGCTCGCCTGGGGCAAATCGATCGGCGGCCTCAACGCGCTGATCGCCCGCGCCGACGCCAACGCCAAGGCGCTGGCCGACTGGGTCGCGCGCACGCCGTGGATCGAGCACCTCGCGGCCGATCCGGCGATCCGCTCCAACACCTCGGTCTGCCTCAAGGTGGTCGATCCGGCGGTGACGGCGCTTCCGGCCGACGCCCAGGCGAAGTTCGTCAAGGGCATCGCCGCGGCGCTCGAGAAAGAGGGCATCGCCTACGACATCGACGCCTATCGCGACGCGCCGTCGGGGCTCCGCATCTGGTGCGGCGCCACCGTCGAGACGTCCGACGTCGAGGCGCTCACATTGTGGCTCGACTGGGCCTACGCCCAAGCCAAGGCGGCGCTGCCGAAAGCGGCCTGACCGCTCCTGCAAAACCGGAGCATTGGCGTGCCGCTGATCGCTTTCCGATCCTGAGATAACAGGCGCACTGCGTTCACTATTCCGTTCGAGAGTCGATCATGTTCGAGCCGGAAAACGAACTTGAGCGCAACCTGGTCCGTGCCGCCACCGAGCCGGCGCATGGGCCGGTGTTTCTTCGCGCGATGTTCAACGGCACGACCTTTGTCGCGCTCGAGTTCGATGGCGCCCCGCCGGTGCCGAACGCCGAGGGCAAGGTGACGCTGCCCGAAGGAACCAAGCTGACACTCCGGACCGTGCGGGTCGGCGATCAGGCCTATCTGCCGTTTTTTACGACGGCATCGCGCGCACGCGCGGCGATGAAGGGCAAATTTGTCATCTCGCCGAGCGTGACACGCGAGTTTTTCGAGCGGCATCCCGGCAAGCAGTTCGTGCTCAATCCCGGCCACGACTACACGCGGACCTTTTCCTCCGACGATGTCAACGAATTGCTGGCCGGGCAGTTCGGCGCGGTCGCTGCGCCTCCCCCCGTTGCGACGCCGGTCGTGAGCCAACCGGCTGCGGCCGAACCGGCGGTCAAGGTTGTGCAGCTCAAGCCCGCCGAGACGAAGCCCGTCGAGGCTCCGCCGCGTGGGCCGAAGCCGGATGCGCCAAAGCCTGTCGCGCCAGTGCCCGCTGCGACCGAGCCGCCGGTCGCGCCGAAGCCTCTCGAGGCCAGGCCTGTTGAGCCCAAACCTGCCGAGACGAAACCTGTCGAGGCCGCGCTGCATGCGTCGAAGCCGGACGCGCCCAAACCTGTTGCGCCCAATCCTGTTGCGCCGCGACCCGTTGCGACCGATCCGCCCGCCGCGCCGAAGCCTGTACCTGTCGCGCCACCCTTCGGAGCCAGGCTCTTCGAAGCCAAGCCTGTCGAAGCCAAGCCTGTCGAAGCCAAGCCTGTCGAAGCCAAGCCTGTCGAGGCGAAATCTGTTGAGGTCGCTCCGCTCGCGCCGAAGTCGGAGGCGACAAGGCTTGTTGCGCCGCGACCTGTTGTGACCGAGCCATCGGCGGTGCCGAAGCCTGTCGTGGCCAAGCCTGTCGCAACTGAGCCGGTCGAGATGCCGCGTGAGGCGCAACCGGAATCGCCAAAGCCTGTCGCGCCGCGACCCGTTGTGACCGAGCCGCCGGTCGGCTCGAAGCCTGCCGAGGCCAAGCCTGCCGAGGCCAAGCCTGTCGAGCTCAAGCCCGTCGCACCGAAGCCCGTCGCACCTGCCGCGCCCGAGACAGCGCCCGTCATCAAGCCGATCGAGCGGGATCCGCCGATTTCGACACAGCCGTTCTTTGACGAAGAATCGTTCGTCTTCAAACCGCTTGTCACGGCGCCACCCAAGTCTGATGCGGCCAAGTCTGATCCGGCCCAGTCGGATGTGGTCAAGCCTGCTTCGACCAAGCCAGCAGCTGTTACGCCTGCGGTGCCGCAACCTCCCGCCGCGGGCAAGCCTGCCGTTCCCGAGAAGCCGACACCGCCACCTCTTGTCGACGAGAAGAAACCGGACGCGGTCAAGCCCGCGCCGCCGCCGATCGCCGCACCATCCGCGCCGGTGATGCCCGAGAAGCCGGCACCGCAACCGATTGTTGGCGAGAAGAAACCGGACGCGGTCAAAGCCGCGCCGCCGCCAATCGGAGCAACATCCGCGCCGGTGATGCCCGAGAAGCCGGCACCGCAACCGGTTGTTGGCGAGACGAGACCGGGCGCGGTCAAAGCCGCGCCGCCGCCGATCGCCGCACCATCCGCGCCGGTGATGCCCGAGAAGCCGGCACCGCAACCGGTTGTTGGCGAGAAGAGACCGGACGCGGTCAAGCCCGCGCCGCCGCCGATCGCCGCACCATCCGCGCCGGTGATGCCCGAGAAGCCGGCACCGCAACCGATTGTTGGCGAGAAGAAACCGGACGCGGTCAAAGCCGCGCCGCCGCCAATCGGAGCAACATCCGCGCCGGTGATGCCCGAGAAGCCGGCACCGCAACCGGTTGTTGGCGAGACGAGACCGGGCGCGGTCAAAGCCGCGCCGCCGCCGATCGCCGCACCATCCGCGCCGGTGATGCCCGAGAAGCCGGCACCGCAACCGGTTGTTGGCGAGACGAGACCGGACGCAGTCAAAGCCGCGCCGCCGCCGATCGCCGCACCATCCGCGCCGGTGATGCCCGAGAAGCCGGCACCGCAACCGGTTGTTGGCGAGAAGAGACCGGACGCGGTCAAGCCCGCGCCGCCGCCGATCGCCGCACCATCCGCGCCGGTGATGCCCGAGAAGCCGGCACCGCAACCGGTTGTCGACGAGAAGAAACCGGACGCAGTCAAAGCCGCGCCGCCGCCGATCGCCGCACCATCCGCGCCGGTGATGCCCGAGAGGCCGGCACCGCAACCGGTTGTCGACGAGAAGAGACCGGACGCGGTCAAAGCCGCGCCGCCGCCGATCGCCGCATTGTCCGCGCCAGCGCCGCCCGAGAAGCCGGCTCGGATTCCGAGTGAGAACGAGAGGGGCGCAACCAGACCCGACGCGGTTGCTGCACCGCCGGCACCCACGCCCGCTCCGCCGCAGAGGCCGGGTGCGATCAGGGCCGCAGCGGCCGAAACCCTGGCAGCATGGCGACGGATCACGGCGAAGCGGCCTGCGTCAAACCAGTCTGACAGCACCGAGACGTCGCCGGCCGTGAAGCAAGAGCCGGCCATGCCGGTCGCGCAACTGCCGCCTGTCGCCAAAGAAACCCCGTTTGCATCCAAGCCTGCGGATGCCGAGTCTGCTGCGGCCAGACCTGTCGCACCAACGCCCGCGGTGCCGCCGCCTGCGGTGCCGCAAGCTCCGGCGGTGGCGAAACCTGCGGCACCGCCGCCGTCGCCCGGCACCACGATCGGCAAACCCGACCCTTATCCGGTCGAAGTCCTGCTGGCGTTGACGGTGGTGTTTCAGCGTGCGCCCGCGATCGATGCCGCATGTGTCGCGCAGGCGCAGCCCCCGGGCAGGCCGGCGCATCTCGTCGTCGCACTGACCAGCGCCGAGAACTGGGACAGCCTGGTGGAGACGCTCGGCCCGACGCTGCGCAAGGCCTTGCCGCCCGGCCGCGCCGTCGAGTTCACGCCGTTTCCCGGCGGCATGTACGAAGAATATTTCCGCACCGAAGTTCAGCCTTTCTTCAAGAAGACCGACAGCCTGAAGGACACGATCCAATGACCCCCAGCGTTCTGATTTCCGATGCCCTGTCTCCGGCCGCCGTGCAGATCTTCAAGGATCGCGGCATCGCGGTCGATTTCCAGCCGAACCTCGGCAAGGACAAGGACAAGCTCGCCGAAGTGGTCGGCAGCTTCGACGGCCTCGCCATCCGCTCGGCCACCAAGGTGTCGCCGAAGATCCTGGAGAAGGCGAAGAGCCTGAAGGTGATCGGCCGCGCCGGCATCGGCGTCGACAACGTCGATATTCCGGCGGCGACCGCGCGCGGCGTGATCGTGATGAACACGCCGTTCGGCAATTCGATCACCACCGCCGAGCACGCGATCTCGCTGATGCTGGCGCTGGCCCGGCAGATCCCCGAGGCCGACACCTCCACCCGCGCCGGCAAGTGGGAGAAGAACAAGTTCATGGGCGTCGAGATTTTCGGCAAGACACTCGGCGTGATCGGCTGCGGCAACATCGGTTCGATCGTCGCCGACCGCGGCATCGGCCTGAAGATGCACGTGATCGCCTATGATCCGTTCCTGTCGCCGGAGCGGGC
>JAIESI010000145.1 GCA_019746135.1 Xanthobacteraceae bacterium | reverse complement strand
TGTGGACCAAGAAACGAGTCCGCCAAAAGCCCTTCAAAGGCCGCCGTATCACTCAGCTCTGATTCCGGGTACTAGGCTACGCTTGTTCTTTTTTTGTTCTAATCGGCCCCAGGTTGTATTTCAACTGTTTTTTCGTCTTTCCTGGAAGCGCGAAAAAGTCAGGGAAGCATTGAAAAAATTGGACTTTCCTTTGTGCCGCCTATCGCAGCGGCGGCAGCGGCCCTGTGGTCACGCTTGCGGGCGCTTTCAGTCCCAGCACATCGCGCACCGCGGGCAGCGCTGCGTCGGCCATCACCGCATGGCCCTCGGCGGTCGGATGGAATGCGCCGCCATAGACCGCCGACAGCGCGCCCCAGGCCGCATCGTGAATGTTGCTCGGCTGCATGGTCGAGGGCAGGCCGCGCGGGAACGTCATCGCGGTGAAATAGCTGTCGTTCGCCGTGCGGATCCAGCGCGCGCGCGGCGCGTAGGGGCGAAACTCGCTCGGCCGCCGCGGGCAGACCAGCGGCGAGCTGGCGGCCGTCACCGGATCGGGATCGAAGCTCTTGCCGTCCGGCGAGAAACAGTCGCGGTCGAATTCCGGGTCGTCGCTCGCGCGCACGCAGAGGCCGTGCCGGGCGAACGCATCCTGGTGTGTGTCGATGAAGGTCATGCGGTCGGTTTCGGGATTGCCGCACACCACGCCGCGCTCGCAGCGCGCCAGAGCGTGAAGCTTCGGCATGAACTGGTTCATCACGAAGTCGGTGACGAGCTTGAGCTTGCGCCCGTCGGCATTGAACGAGGGATGCACGTCGAGGCCGTCGCGGCCGCCAGGGCAGGGCTGGTCGCCGTTCATGGCGGGATGGCCGTAGGACACATAGACCACCCGCGCGAGATTGCCGCCGACCAGCGGCTTCAGCGCGGTGCGGAGCCTCGCGAAGCTCTGCGGCAGCGTACGGTCGAGCAAGGCCTGCGATTCCGGAACCGTCGTGATCAGGCCGCCCTGGTTGAACAGCACGCGCTCGACGCCGGGATTGATGGTGACGTCGGCGACGAGGCCGGAGAACTTGATGTCGTTGGCGCCGACCGTGAGCAGCACGAGGTCGAGCTTGCGGTTCGGATCGGCACGGCGCACGCGCGTGAGCGCGTCGGCCAGCTGCGCGACCTGTGCCGGCACCGTGCCGGCGCAGCGCCCGGTCGGCGGGCAGTCGCTCGCGCCTTGTGAGCCGAGCAGGCCCGCGTCGATGGTCGCGCCGCTGCAGGCGAGCGGAATGAAGGTGACGGCGGCCTGCCGGTTCTCGATCGCCACGGTCAGCGCGGTGCGGACCTGATAGCCGTAGAGCGAGCGGTGGCAGGCGGCCGACATCCAGAGCGCGCCCTGGCTCGACCAGTCGTTGGTCGCGTCCGACCCGGTGCCGGCCGGGTTGCCCTCGCAGGCCTTGTCACCGCGATAGCCGGCGCGGCTCGGCCGGAAATATTCGCCGCGCACCGCGCCGAGGAAGCGCTGGAAGCAGAAGCCTTCGTCGGCGAGCGCGACAGGCCTGTCGGGATTGCCTTCGCCCGCGGCGACCGAGTCGCCGAGGCCGGCGATCAGGAGATCGCGCACCTGGATTTCGGTCGAGACGCTTTCGACGCTGTTGTCGGGCCGCGTGATGCCGACCGCGGCGATGGTGGGCTTGCCGTAGGCGACCCGCTGCTGGACCGTCTCGGTGCAGGGTGCGTTCACCTGCTTCGGCGGGATCGTGCCGTCGTCGAAGCTCCAGTTGCAGGTCGCGCCCGGCGGCACCGCGCCCGTGAGCCGCACGACGACCGGATGGGTCTTCGGCGCGAGGTAGTTTTCCCGCTCGCCGTCGCGCTCGCAGGTCTCGAGCAGGGTGCCCGCGGCGTTGACGCACAGATGCGGCAGAATCTCCTGCGCCCAGCCGCGGCCGCCGGTCAGGCTTTCAAGCTGATGCTCGGCGGCGAACTGGTTGCCGGCTCGCGCCGCAGCGACGTGCCGCTGGAAGTCGGAGCTGCGCTTGAACAGCCGGAAGCGGTTCTTCACCTCCCAGTCGATGTGAATGCCGGGCTCTTCGGTTTGAGCGAAGCCCGGTCCGACGGAGGAGGGGGAGACAACAAGGGCGGCAAGCGCCGCAACGGCTAAAGCGCGCATCTCGGTCCACAATTCGAGGCGGCGCATTTAGTAGCGTGTATAAGGCGGAATTTGGAGCGGCCCGGCTGACAGATTTGGCCCGAAACGGTCATGGGGGCGTCACGGGACCGTGCCGTCGGGGACGGCCTGCGGCCGCATCGCGGGAGCCGCGGTTTCGTGCCGGCGCTGCTCATAGAGCCTGAAGGCGGCAAGGCCCACGACCAGCGGCGCAAGCCAGGCAAGCCTGGCGCCATAGCGGTCGTGCGGGTTGGCGAACACGCCGCAGACCACGGCGTTGGCGAGCAGCGCGCAGGCGATGGTCGCGGCAAGGCGGCCGAGATCGTGCATCGGCTGTCGTCGCATGCCCCACAGCATCAGCGGCACGAGCAGCAGCATCGCGGCGAGCGCGAGTGGCCGCTGGATCGCGTTGATCGCGGTAAAATCGAGCTCGCCCTGCTGCTGCCGCGAGGCGCGCATGGCCGGGGCCGCGTGCGGCGTGAACTTCTCGATCATGCCGACGGTGTGCCACGCGGTCGGCACGACGCCTTCGCCGGTCGAGACGCGGACGAGCTGACGCAGCGTCGCGACCGCCGCGGCCTGAAGCTGCCAGGCCGGATAGGCACGCAGGCTCGCGCCGACGATCAGGCCCATTTCGTCGCCGAGCCCGGCAAAGCGGCCGAGCCGGTTGAACACCGAGCCATCGCCGCTCCAGAAGAACACGTCGGCGTCATCGGGCAGCTCGTGGCGATGCGCGCACAGGCGCAGCCGCCTATCGGGACAATGTTCGTGGAGATAGCGGGCGACGATGCCGTCCTGCAGCATGCGGCCGAATGAGAGCGCGATGCCGCCCGGCGTCCAGACAAAGCGGCCGGAGGTGACGTAGTTGGCGCTGAGCAGCAGGAAAGCGCCAAGCACGAGCGCGGCACCGCCACGCACGATTCCGCCATAGGCGAGCGAAGCGACGCCGTCCTTCGGACGGCTATAGGCGAGCGAAGCGACGCCGTCCCTCGGACGGCTATTCACGCCGATGCGAAGCGCCAAGCGCACCACCACGGCAGCCAGCACCAGCGCCAGCAACACCGCGAAGGTGGCACTGTGGGTCGCGACCGAAAACGCGATCAGCGCGATCAGCGCCGGCCGCTCGAAGCGCCGCAGCGTGCCGTCGCTGAACACCAGGAGATAGACCGCAAGCACCGGCAACGCGGCGAAGATGTCGGTGAGCAGGATGCTGGTCAGCCACGGCAGCGTGGTGAATGCGCACAGCGCCGCGGTGACGCCGACCAGCAGGTAGGGCCGTCCGCCGAAGCCAAGCGCGCGCAGCGTCAGCGCCAGCACCCAGACCGTCACCAGCGACTGGGCCACCACCACCGGCCAGAAGTCGAGCCAGGAGAGAAGGGTCAGGAACAGGCCGTAGACGGTCGAGCGGCTGGGCACGAGATAGCCCTCGTACCATCGCGCGAGATAGCCGCCGGTGTCGTATTGCAGCAGCGGAAACCGGTTCCAGATCGCTGGCGCGAGCAGAACCGCGGTGGCCGCCAACGCGGCCCCGAGACGCATCAACCCCGGCATTCAGCCCCGGCCTTCTTGCCCCTTTTGTCGCCCGAGGACGTTTTCGGATCAGCCGGATGAACGGCAGATGAAGGCTGGGCCGGTCCCGCTGCGGCATTTTGGTCGCACGGCCCGGCCCATGCTATGCTTGCGCCATGTTCGTCACGTTCTTCCACGAGCTGAAATCCGCAGGGCTCCCGGTCACGCTGCGCGAATACCTGACGCTGATGGAGGCGATGGACAGGGACCTCGCCGGCCGGCGCGTCGAGGACTTTTATTACCTGTCGCGCGCCGCCCTGGTGAAGGACGAGCGCAACCTCGACAAGTTCGACCGGGTGTTCGGCCACGTGTTCAAGGGCCTCGAGCTGATGGAGGACGCGGTCGCGGCCGAAATTCCGTCGGAGTGGCTGAAGGCGCTCGCCGAGAAATATCTCACCGAGGAGGAGAGGAAGCAGATCGAGGCGCTGGGCGGCCTCGACAAGCTGCTGGAGACGCTGAAGAAGCGCATGGCCGAGCAGAAGGGCCGCCACCAGGGCGGCAACAAGTGGATCGGCACCGGCGGCACGTCACCGTTCGGCAATTCCGGCTACAACCCCGAAGGCATCCGCATCGGCGGGGAGAGCAAGCATCGCCGCGCGGTGAAGGTGTGGGACAAGCGCGAGTTCAAGGACCTCGACGGCGACGTCGAACTCGGCACGCGCAACATCAAAGTGGCGCTGCGGCGGCTGCGCAAGTTCGCCCGCACCGGCGCCCCCGACGAGCTCGATCTCGACGGCACCATCAAGGGTACGGCGCACAAGGGCTATCTCGACATCCTGATGCGGCCGGAGCGGCACAATGCGGTGAAGGTGCTGCTGTTCTTCGACATCGGCGGCTCGATGGACTGGCACATCCAGGCGACCGAGGAGCTGTTCTCGGCGGCGCGCACCGAGTTCAAGCACATGGAGCATTTCTACTTCCACAACTGTGTCTACGAGCGGCTGTGGAAGGAGAACCGGCGCCGGTTCCAGCAGACCACGCCGACCTGGCAGGTGCTGCACACCTATCCGCACGACTACAAGACCGTCTTCGTCGGCGACGCCTCGATGAGCCCTTACGAGATCACGACGCCGGGCGGCTCGGTCGAGCACTTCAACGAGGAGGCGGGGGCGACCTGGATGGAGCGCATCACGCGCACCTATCCGGCCTGCGTCTGGCTCAATCCGGTGCCGGAGAGCCAGTGGGAATACACGCACTCGATCCGCCTGATGAAGCAGCTGATGGGGGGGCGGATGTATCCGCTGACGCTGGAGGGGCTCGATCAGGCGATGCGGGAGTTGGTGAGGTAGCTGACGGACCTTCGTTGTAGGGGACTTGCGCCTCTTGCGTCCCTGGCGTTTCACACCATTCGCCATACCAATTTCGCGTGGCGGAGAAAGCGCGCTTCGAAATATAGCGCTTGGCTCTAATTGCGTTCCAGTCTGGCGCAGTCGAGAGCGCGTTCTACTCCAACTCCACCCTCAAATTCCTTCCCACCGCACTCGCTGCCCGCCGCAGCGTCGCCAGTGTCACCGATGGATTGTCCGGATCGAGCAGCCGGTCCAGTTGCCGCCGACTTGTCTTCATCCGCGCAGCCATCTCGGTCTTGCTCAGACCCTGCTTGTCCATCGCCACCTTGATCTGGTCGGCGATGATCTCCTTGATCGCGGCGTCCTCCGTCTCGGCGAAGATGCCGTCCTTGGCCAAAAACTCGTCGAACGTTTCGCTGCGGTCGACATGACCTTTCCGTTTCTTTCTGTTCATTGCTCGATCTCCTGTTTTCGCTTCAACGCCAGTTCAATGTCGCGTTGCGGCGTCTTTTGCGTTTTCTTGTCGAAGCCATGCAGCAGGACCATCTCATCCGCGACGATGCAAAAGATCACGCGGGCGATCCGGCCGCCGGCAAGATCGCTCCGCACCTCCGAAAGGCCGCGTCCAAGCGAACGGCAATACGGCATCCCGATCGGCCATCCGAATTCGACCTTTTGGATGTCGCGTCCGATGATGCGCCGATCCTCTTTCGATAAGTCCAAAAGCCATTCCCGCACCGGGCGTCGGCCGCTTAGAAGCGGCCTGTGATTTTCTTCGACCGGTCGATCATTGATGGGTAATTGTGTCAAAAATGGCACGATCAGGCAAGCCAAAGTTGATAGATCGAATTCAGAAGGGCTTTTAGACGCGCGCGCGGCGCGCCCGTGCCATAAGGCGCGAAAGGCCCGAACGCTCGGAACGAATCATTCCCGATGAAACCGATTGAAATCTACGTCGACGCCGACGCCTGTCCGGTGAAGAACGAGATATATCGCGTCGCGGCGCGGCACGGGCTCAAGGTCTTTGTCGTCAGCAACACGCCGATCATGGTGCCGCGCGAGCCGTGGATCGAGCGGGTCGTGGTCGGCGGGGCGATGGACGCCGCCGACGACTGGATCGCTGGACGCGCGGCGAACGGCGACATCGTGGTGACCGCCGATGTGCCGCTTGCGAGCCGTGCCGTGAAGGCCGGCGCGGTTGCCATCGCGCCGAACGGAAAGCCGTTCGATGACAGCTCCATCGGAATGACGGTCGCGACACGGAACCTGTTGCACGAGCTTCGCAGCGCCGGCGCGGTCACCGGCGGGCCGAAGCCGTTCGAGCCGCGCGACCGCTCGCGGTTTCTCTCGGCCCTCGACCAGGCCATCGTGCGGCTGAAGCGCGCCGCGGCGGCGCCGTGATCTCGTCTGCCGGACCCGAGGTGCGCACGACCGCTCCGCACGCACTTTTGCAATGTCGGGTCCAAGGCGACACCGGTCGGCCGTCGCAATTTCGGACAGGCGGTTGAAATTTGACACATCAGCGGCGCGCTGCATCGGCGCGCCGTGCCAACGTCGCCTTCATCCGCACGCGCGAAAATTATTTCGCGCTGTGTTGTTGGCGTGACACGCGCGCGAGCGTTTTGGCGAAGCGTCCGGCGCCGCTCGCAATTTCGCCCGCGTGTTGATCGCCGGTGACCACCGCTTAACCGACAACGCAAGGCGCGACAAAATCCCGATGCAGGCTGCAGATCGCGCCGTTATTTTTCCGTCACAAACGGGGAAGGTCGGGATGCTGCCGCGGGTGGACAAGTCGGTCACGGTGATGACCGGGATGATTATTGCAGCGATGTACACCGTCCTGCTGCTGGGCTCGACCCGCGAATCCTACATGAAGCGCGATGCCGAGACGCGCTTCGAGCTTGCAAGCGCGAAATCGGTGCCCGTTGATGTGCCAAAACGGACCTGCCGCGCCGAGCATTCGCTCTGCTTCGAGATGTTTGCCGATGCCGGCGAGCGGCAGCAGTGCTCGACGGCGGTCGACGTCTTGCGGCGGTTGCTCGGCGCGCCCGCGCCGCAACTGACGCTCGAGGACTTGCGCCAGGCGCTGCGTGCGGAACCGTGAGGCGCGGGCCGGGCAGCGGAAATTTTTGACAAGACCCGAATCTGCCTTAGGCTGGGGCTCCCTGAAACAACTGAAAGGAGGTGATCCAGTGTCTCATTGTCTATCGCCGCGTATGCCGGCATCCGTGAGCTGGATCCTCGCCTCGGCTGGGGTTCTGAGCTAGCGCCGCGCGACGGGAATCGTTGCGCGGTCGCGCACGGTGAGCCCGCCTCGCGCGGGTTTGGACCGGACGCGGTTTGACAATGGAGAGGCTGTCCGCAAGGGCGGCCTCTCTTTGTTTTGATTTGCTCGAGTGCGGCGAAAATCCAGGCAGCATGCCGGTTTCTGGGCGCAGGTCCGTTGCAGATTTGCAGCACCCGCTGGCATTGTCGGAAATATCCCCATGCTTTCAAGTTCGTGGCTCGACTTTGCGCGCGGCGGATCATCACTATGGCCGCACAGAAACGCGAAATAAGGCTGGGGGCTGGAATGAAGCGCTGGTTGGGATTTGTGACCGTCGTCGTGACGGGGTTGGCGTTGCTTTGCCAAAGTGCGGATGCCAGGGTCCTCAAGCGCAATAAGGACGACCCGCGCCTGTTCTGGTCCGGTCTGGCCGTCGGTGCCGGCATGACCGCCGGCTACTTTGCCCTGCGCGACTGGAAGTGGAAGGATCCGACCAACGCCAAGGTGAGCAGCGGCGGCGCCGCGGTCCTCACCACGGTCGGCTGTATGGCGCTTGCTCCGATCGCCGGCACGATCGCTGTGCAGCGCGAGCTGACGCTCCGCGAAGCCTATGTGATGACCGCGGACTGCGTCATTCCCTTCGTCGGCGGCTGGCTGATGAGCCAGGCGTTCGACGCCCATCCTGAATGGGAAGCCAAGGGCAAGCGCGCCCGTCGCCGCTGACGACGACTGAAGGAGTGGCCGGCGCGAGCGCCATCAGGTCGCCGCGCCGGCCCCGCCCGCTTGCGGCGCGGTATCGCCGAGCTGCACACAAGCTGAAGCAGAATGTCGCACCGGCATGATTTGCGGGTGCGACGGATCGTCCAACGGATTGATCCCCCCGAAAGGGCGCCGACAATCGCCCCGATCCGGACATTCGGATTGATAAAAGCGGGGTGACGATATGGGCAATGGCGGCAATACGCTTCGGGTTCTGCTGGCCTACGTGGTTGTGCTGATTGCCGGCCAGGCGCTCGCGGTCGGCGTCGGCTTGATGCTCGATCCGGTGTCCAAGACGGTGGCGCTCGCCGCCTTCATTCCGATCTACTACGCGATGTACTGGGTTGCCTGGCGGGTCGCGCTGATGATCGCGGACCGGTCGGAGGGCATGGAGGGCGGCTCGCCTGCCAAGCTTGCGACCTGGTTGCTGGCGCCCGCGGTGCTGGCGCTCGACATCGCCGAGTAGAACACCGGCCTCATGACTGGAACCAGGGCCGCGCGGCGGAATACGCCGCGCGGCCTTGTGTTATTCTTGCTGACCCGAAAAACAGCGCGGCAGCAAAGCCGGCACGGGAACTCATGGGGAGTTGGCGTCATGGAAACGATGGCAAGGATCGTCGCCGCCTCGGCTGTTGCCGGGCTCTGTGCGTGGCCGGGCGAGACGGCTTTCGCTCAGGCCAAAGCTGGCATCGACAAGCCCGGCATCGAGAAG
This sequence comes from Xanthobacteraceae bacterium, assembly GCA_019746135.1. Lineage (GTDB taxonomy): Bacteria > Pseudomonadota > Alphaproteobacteria > Rhizobiales > Xanthobacteraceae > Z2-YC6860. Next base: position 5,438 of record JAIESI010000145.1, on the reverse strand, counting down.
CTCTATATCCTCAATTGCGGCGAAGGCGTTGCCGGCGACATCGGCCGCTGGTCGCCGGGCGTGAACGAAGGCAAGTCGATGGACTTCGTCGACAACTGCTACCTCATCAAGCATTCGCAGGGCTGGTTCCTGTGGGACACCGGCGTGACCGACGCCATTGCCGACATGCCTGACGGCCAGAAGCCGTCCGATCCGCGGGCCACGCACTGGAAGCGGCCGAAGAAGCTCGCGGCGCAGCTTGCGGAGCTTGACGTGAAGCCCTCCGACCTCAAGGGCATGGCGGTGTCGCACACCCATCCCGATCACGTCGGCAATGTCGAGATGTTCCCGCAGACGATGCTGTACGTGCAGAAGGCCGAATACGACTGGCCCAATCCGCTCGGCGTGGGCCGCTTCAAGCCCGAGCACCCGGTGACCAAGCTCGAAGGCGACCGGGATGTGTTCGGCGACGGCAGCATCGTCATCATCGCGACGCCCGGCCACACCCCGGGGCATCAGTCGCTGCTGGTGAAATTGCCCAAGACCGGCGCCCTGGTGCTCTCCGGTGACGCCGTGCACTTCAAGGGCAACTGGGACAACCGCGGTGTGCCGGTCAACAACTTCAATCAGGAGCAGTCAAAAGCTTCGATGGAAAAGATTGCGGGCATTCTCGCCAAGGAGAAGGCGACGCTCTGGATCAATCACGACAAGGCGCAGCGCGACACGCTGAAGATGTCGCCGCAATTTTACGAGTGATTGTTCACGGCTCGAGCAACACGTGTCCCGGGCGCGGCGCAGCATGGAGCGCAGCGGAATGATGCGCCGCAGACCCGGGACCCGGCTTTCTTTATTCTGCAATGAAACCGGGGTCCCGGGTCTGCAGCACACCACCACAAGCGCGGTCACGCGCGTCTTCGCGCGCTACGGTGATGCGATTGGAGAGCTAAACCCGCTCCAGGCCGCAGTGTTTAGCGACCGCGACCGCCAGATCGAGCAGCGCCTCGTCGCCGCCGGCCCAGCCGATGAACGACAATCCGGCCGGGCAGCCCGACACCGTTCCCACCGGCACCGAGATCTGCGGCAGGCCGCCGAGCCCGGCGATGCAGGTGAGCCGCATCACCCGCACGCGGAATGACTCCAGCGCATCCTGCGGCGTGTCGATCCTGGGCGCGATGCAGGGCGCGGTCGGCAGCGCCATGATCGTGCCGGGACTGACCAGCCCGCGGATGTGCGCGCGGGCCGCGCCCCGCACGTCTCCAGCGGCATCCGCCTCGGCCTTCGTGACCTTCGACGCGATCTGCATGCGCTCGGCAACGCCCGGTCCGAACCGCGGCTTCTTCTCCTCGACGAAACGGCCGTAGACCTGCCAGATCTCGTGCGCCTGGATGATGCGGACCGCCTCGCGCCACTTGTCGAAGCCGCCGGGCGCAACGCTCATGACCTGCGGCTTCGGCAGCGCGCCCGCCATCGCCTCGAGCGCGTCGCGCAGGAGTGCCGCAACCGGTTGATCGGCCTCCGCGAACGCGTCGTCCGGCACCAGCAGGTTCGCGATCGGGGCCGACACGCCCGGCTTGTCGAGCAACACCTGGCCCACGCTGCGAAACAATCCCGCCGACGATGCAAACCAGCCGACGGTGTCGAACGACGGCGCCATGTCCATCGCGCCGCTGGTGTCGATGCGGCCGTGCGTGGTGCGGATGCCGTAGAGCCCGCAGAACGAGGCCGGCACCCGCACCGAGCCGCCGGTGTCGGAGCCGAGCGCGAAGTCGCAGCAGCCCGCCGCGGTCGCCGCCGCCGAGCCGCTCGACGAGCCGCCCGGGATGCGTCCGGGCGCGCGCAGGTTCGCCGGCGTGCCGTAATGCGCGTTCATGCCGGCGACGCTGTAGAAGAACTCGTCGGTGATCGTCTTGCCGATGATGCTTGCGCCCGCGGCGAGCAGCTTGTCGACGGCGGCCGCGTGCCGTGTCGCGGTCGGAGCCTGCGCCAGCCAGTCCGGGTTGCCGGCACCGGTCTTCTCGCCGGCGATGGCATAAAGGTCCTTCACCGCGGCAGTTAAGCCCGCGAGCGGGCCGCTCGCCGCCCCCTTCAGCGGCGCCTTGAGATCGTGCGGGACGAAAAAGCCGCTCATGCCTTGCCCTTCTGCGTGCCGAGATACCAGTCGAGGATTTTTTCGCCGTCCCAGCAGGCGACGCCGGGCTTGGACAGGATGTCCTCGAACGTGCGCTCGACATGCCTGATGCGGTGCGTCTGGCCGGCGAGGAACGGATGCACCGCGATCGACATGATCTTGGCGCGGTCCTTCGACTCCTCGTAGAGGCAGTTGAACGCGTCCATCGACCGCCGGTAGAGCTCCTCCGACGGATGGCTCTGCAGCACCATCATGACGATGTCGTGCAGCTCGAAATTGTAGGGCAGCGCCACCATCGGCTTGTGCTTCGTCTTCAGCGTCACCGGCTCGTCGTCGAGCACCCAGTCGCCGATGTATTCGATGCCGGCCTCCGACAGATAGTCGATGGTGTCGAAGGTCTGCGTCAGGCCGGGCCCGAACCAGCCGCGCGGCGGCCGGCCCCAGAACTTGCCGACGATGTCGATGGCGCGCTTGATGTCGCCGAGCTGGTTCTCGACCTTGTGCATCGGGATCTGGTCGTAGCCGTGCGCGTTCAATTCCCAGCCGGCGTCGGCGACTGCCTGGATCACCTGCGGATAGGCCTCGCAGGCGCGGCCGTTGACCGTGACCGTCGGCGTCATCTTCAGCCGGTCGAACACGCGCTTCAGCCGCCAGAACCCGACCCGCATGCCGTATTCGTGCCAGCTCCAGTTCGGATGGTCCGGCAGCATCGGCTGCCCCTGCGGCGGCGTGATCACCATGCGCGCCATCGGCCGCGCGATGTCCCACTGCTCGAGCGACATCAGCGGCCAGAGGATGAGCCGAAGCCCGTCCGGCAGCTTCAGCGGCGGGCGCGTTTCGATCGGAGAGTAGGCGAGGCGTTCGTGGGGGTGCATGGTTTGCCCGACTCGTCTGACTAGGTTGGCATTTCAGGAGGCCAGGGGCGACGTGCCCCATGCCGGATGTGCAGGATTTCGATCGTATCCGTACCGGGTGTGTAGAATATCTTATAGCCGTACCGCTCGACGACCTTTACCCGCACGGACGGATCGGAGCTTTGCCGCGCGGACAACGGCGCTTCCGCGATGACATCGATCGCGGAATGAAGAGCCCGGAGCACATTCAGTGCCCCTGACGGACTTCGTTGTTCGAGATAACTGGAAATTTTTGCGAGGTCGGCCAATGCGGCCTCGCGGTAGTGAACCTTCATGTAACGCCGACACGTTTCCAGAACGCTGCAACCTCTTCCTCAGAAGCGATGCCGCTCTGCAATGCTGCCTTGATCGCCGCCTTCTCGTCGTCGCTCAAGACATAGACGCCGGTTCGTCGCGCCTCGATTTCCCGTGCGACTTCGGCGAGCTCGGCCTGATCTTCCTCCGGCCAGTCTTTAACGCGCCTGAGGACATCCCGGGTGTGTTGATTCATGAGGAAATTATAGTCCATCTTTCGCAACCTCGCCACGGGTGTCCCAATGCGTCGCAATCCGCAGTCGTTCTCTCTCATATGAATACAGATGTATTGGTTGCCGGGGCCGGTCCCGCCGGTCTGGTGCTCGCCTGCGATCTCGCGCGCCGCGGCGTCGCGTTCCGCATTGTCGATGCGCTTCCCGCGCCGCCGGACCATCGCTCCGGCTCGCGCGGCAAGGGCATCCAGCCGCGAACGCTGGAAATCTACGACGATCTCGGCATCATCGACCGCGTGCACGGGCTGGGTGGGCCTTATTCCCCGGCGCAGGCCTGGGACGGGCCGAAACCGCTCGGTGCCGCGAAATTTCACCGCATCGAGCGGCGCGACCCGACGCCGGACGTGCCTTATCCCAGCATGTGGATGCTGCTGCAGCCGCGCGCGCTCGACGTCCTGCGCGCGCGGCTCGCTGAATTTGGCGGCAAGGTCGAGTTCGGCACGAAGCTCGCGACGTTCACGCAGGATGCCGACGGCGTCTCGTGCATGCTCGCGCATCCGGACGGGCGCCAAGAGAGCCTGCGCGTGGGCTATCTCGCCGGCTGTGACGGCGCGCGCGGTGTCGTGCGCGCGGGCTCCGGCGTCGAGTTCGCCAGCGAGACCATCGACCCGCATCCGATGATCACCGCCGACGTGGTGATCGAGGGCGGCCTCGACCGCGAGCATTGGCACATGTGGGACAACGCCAAGGGCGGCGCGCTGTGGCTCGGGCCGCTGGTGCACACCAACGCGTTCCAGCTCTACGCCAAGTTTGAGAATGAGGAGCCGGATCTCTCGTTCGAGGCGCTGCGCAGGCTCGTGCGTGACCGCACGGAAAAGCCCGAGCTGAATGTCACCGAGGTGCTCTATGCCTCGCATTTCGGCTCGCGCAGCGGCTTGGCGAAGCATTTCCGCATCGGCCGCGTGTTCCTGGTCGGCGACGCGGCCCACGTGCATCCGCCCGCGGGCGGGCAGGGCATGAACACCGCGGTGCAGGACGCCTACAATCTCGGCTGGAAGCTCGGCCAGGTGCTGCGCCACGGCGCGCCCGACGCGTTGCTCGACACGTATCAGGAGGAGCGGCTGCCGGTCGCGGCCCACCTGCTCGAGTTCGTCGTGCAGATGCACAAGGACTGGCTCGGTAAGGCGAAGGACAAGGAGGAGCCGCGCAAGGGCGAGCACATGCAGCTCGGCCTCAATTATCGCGGCGGGCCGCTGTCGTGTGACGAGCGCGGCGCGGTGGGCGAGGGCGTCACACGGGCGGGCGACCGCGCGCCGGATGCGCAACTGACCGACGCGCGCGGCGCGCCGGTGCGGCTGTTCGATGCGTTTCGCGGCGGGCATTTCACGCTGCTGGCGCTCGGCGGCGCCGCGCCGCCCGTCCTTGACGGGAAGGCGGGCCGCGGGGGCGTGCGTTCGTATCGCGTCGTTCCGGCCGGTAGCCCTGGGATGGGCGATGCGACGTTGATCGACGCGCATGGGCAGGCGCATCGCATCTATGGGGATGGAGTGATCGTGGTCCGTCCGGACGGTTACCTCGGCTATGCCGGGCCTGCGGGTGCTGCCGGGGTTCACGACTGGCTCGTCCGCTCCTTCGGCTGACCTGATTTTCGGACTGCGAAAGCGGCGAGCCGTGCGGCGGGTGCGACGTGCCTGCGCTGGAAACAGCCGCGGCAAGCGTCTAGTTTCGTTCCAAACCACAGCGGGATGGGAGAATGAACATGACACGCTGGCTTGCCGGCCTCGGTTTGGCGCTCGTTGCGGGGCTCGCGATTTCGCAAGGCGCGTCCGCGCAGGATTATCCGACGCGCACCGTGAAGATCATCGTGCCGTTCCCGGCCGGCGGCACCGCCGACGCCATGCCGCGCATCGTCGCCGACTATCTGACGAAGAAGTGGGGGCAGGGCGTGGT
>JAIESI010000369.1 GCA_019746135.1 Xanthobacteraceae bacterium | reverse complement strand
CGGCTTCGCCGGCGGCACGTAGCGCTCGAGCGGCGTCTTCTCCAGCGGGATATCGGTCTGCAAAGCGGTCATGGTTCAGGGCGCGATGATCGGCGCCTGTGTAGCACAAAACGAAAGTGGCGCGCGGACGACGCGCCACGATCTTAAATGGGAACTGGTTGCCTCGGCCGCCAGCCGCCGGTTTGCGCGGCTATTTGCATTCCTGCGCGGCGCGGTCGAGCGCCTGCGAAATGCCCTTGAGCGAGAACGTGTCGGTGGTGGCGGTCCCCTTGGAGGTCTGGGCCTTGATCACGGCGTCGCCGGATTTCCGCATGGCCTCGATCAGCCGCGCCTCTTCGGCGGCGTTCTTGACCCAGGCGCCGTCGTTCTGGGTGTACATCGGGAAGCCGCCGCCGCCGATGGTCATGGTCGCTTCGGTGTTGGCCTTGAAGGCGTAGCCGGTCACGAGCACGGAAATCTCGTTGCTCACCTTCTCGTCCGGCCGGGTCGACACGAACAGGTAGACGGCGTTGGCCGCGGTGCGCCGGTTCGGCGGGTTGTCCTGCTGCGAGGTCGGCTTGGACAGCGCGAAGCAGACCTTGCGGCCGCCCGGGCTCGCGGTGTAGGCGCCCCAGTCGCCGTACTGGCCGAGCAACGTCGCCTGCGCCGTCGGATTGGAAGACCTCGGCTGCGCCAAGGCCGTGGCCGGCAGGGCAAGCGCGGCAGCCACCAGCGGCAAAAGGACCAGGGAGCGCGTGTTATTCACCTTCATCGGGCCTCTCGTATAACCGAAGTACGACGCACCACGTCAGTGTAAGTATAGCTGAATAATGGACAAAATCTGGAACGGAAAGTCCCTAACGTCGCACCCGGCGGAAGCCGGACCCAAGCCGCGGTCCGAGTTGAACCCCATGCCGGGAAACGGGTCTTGAGCCCGGCGCGCCAGAAGCCAGATAGAACCTGGGAATTCGAGCCATGAAAGCATTGCTCTGCACCGGCCCAGGCAAGCCGGAAGACCTGACGGTGGCCGATCTGCCGGACCCGATGGCGGGACCGGGCGAGGCCGTGGTGCGCGTAGAAGCCGCGGCGCTGAACTTCTTCGATCTGCTGATCATCGCCGGCAAGTATCAATACAAGCCGGCGTTTCCGTTTTCGCCCGGCGCGGAGTTCGCGGGCACGATCGAAAGCCTGGGCGTTGGCGTGAGCGGGTTCGCCGCGGGCGACCGCGTCATCGGCTATTCGGGCTGGGGCGCGGCGCGGCAGAAGCTCGCGATCCCCACGAAGCGGCTGGTGAAGATGCCCGCCGGGCTCGACGCGGACAAGGCGTCGGGACTGATCGTCACCTACGGGACGTCGTACTACGCGCTGAAGCAACGCGGCGCGCTCAAGCGCGGCGAAACGCTTGCGGTGCTCGGCGCTTCGGGCGGCACGGGGCTTGCCGCGGTCGAGCTCGGCAAGATCATGGGCGCGCGCGTCATCGCCTGCGCGTCAGCCGACGAGAAGCTCGCCTTCGCCCGCGAGCACGGCGCCGATCACGGCGTGAACTACGCCACCAGAAATCTTCGCGACGAGCTCAAGGCGCTCGGCGGCGAGCACGGCATCGACGTGGTCTACGACCCGATCGGCGACAAATATGCCGAGCCCGCGCTGCGCTCGCTCGCCTGGCTCGGCCGCTATCTCGTGGTCGGCTTCGCCGCGGGCGAAATCCCCCGGCTGCCGTTCAACCTGATGCTGCTGAAAGGCTGTGACGTGCGCGGCGTGTTCTGGGGCTCATGGACCGAGCGCGATCCGGACGGCCATCGCGAGAACACCGCCGACCTCATGCGCTGGTGCGCCGCGGGCACCATCAGCGGGCATGTGCATGCGGCCTATCCGCTGACCGAGGCGGCGCAGGCGCTGAACGATATCGCCGGCCGCAAGGTGATGGGCAAGGTGGTGCTGAAGCCTTAGAGCGGGCTCACTTCGCGGCCCGTCCGGTCGTGGCGACGCCGGGTCCCTGCACCTGCCTGAGCAAGGAGTACACGCCGCAGGACGCGGTGGTCTTCAAGGACCGCTGCACCGCCGAGATGGCGATGAACCCGCCGGTCGTGACGCAGTAGTCGACGGAGAGAACCCCGGCCCGGCGCCGGGGTTCTTGCTTTGGCTTCCCTTGGGTTTGGGATCGGGTTCGGACCTTGCGCCTACACCTCGGGCGCCTGCTTCAGACGCTCGAGCGTCATCCGCGCGGCGTCGCGATGCTCAGGCTTGATGTTGCCCCAGACCACCCGCACCACGCCGGCGAGAACCGCGGCGTCGTCGGTCAAACCCAGGACCGGCAGCAGGTCGGGCAGCAGATCGAGCGGCGAGATGAAATAGGCGAGCGCACCGATCAGTGCGAAGCGCACGTGGCTCGGCGTGGCGCGGTCGAACGCGCAATAGTAGGCGGTGAGCAGGTCCTCCGCGAACGGGATATGCGCGGCAAGCCTTTGGAACTTGCCCCAGAACTCGCGAAGCACGGTGGCTTCGTCCCGCTTGAACCGCTCGTCGTCGCTCATGGCCGCAGCGTGTGCAAACCGCATGGTTGAAGTCCTCTCGGCGCAATCGCACCGGCCATCACATGGTCATGACCGGGGCCGGTGGCAAGATGCCTCTAGATGCCGGCCAGCCGGTCCATTTCCGCGGCGAGCTTGACGTCAAGCTCGGTGACGCCGCCGGCGTCGTGGGTTGCAAGCGTCACGTCCACGGTCTTGTAGACGTTGAACCACTCGGGATGGTGATCCATCTTCTCCGCGACCAGGGCGGCCCGCGTCATGAAGCCGAACGCCTGGTTGAAATCCTTGAACACGAACTTCTTGCTGATGGCGTCGCGGCCGGAAACCTCGCTCCAGCCGCCAAGCGTGCGGAGCGCGTCGGCGCGGGCCTGTCCGGTGAGCTTCTGTGCCATCCCGTTCACCCTCGTTTGAGCGGCATTGTAGCGGCGAAATTGCCGGCTGACCCTCGTAAAAGCACCGGAACGGCTTAAGTTTGCGATGGGCGGCGGAACAGCGAGGCTTCCATGGGCTGGTCATTCAGCATCGGTTCGATTGCCGGCACGGCCATCCGGCTACACGTCACGTTCCTGCTGTTCCTGATCTGGATTTTCTTCGCGAGCTACGTCTCCGGCGGTCCGAGCGCGGCCTGGGAATCGCTGGCCTTCATGCTGCTGCTGTTTGCCTGCGTCGTGGCGCATGAGTTCGGCCATATCTTCATGGCGCGACGGTTCGGCGTCACCACGCCGACGGTGACGCTGTTGCCGATCGGCGGCGTGGCGCAACTCGAGCGCATCCCGGAAAAGCCGTTCGAGGAATTTCTGGTGGCCGTGGCGGGACCCGCCGTGAACGTCGCGATCGCCGCCGTGCTGGTGCTGTTGTTCGGCGCCTCGCTCGACGGAGGCAATCTCGCCAGCGTCGACAAGGGCTCGGTGCCGCTGATCGATCGATTGGCGGTGGTGAACGTGTTCCTCGTGCTGTTCAACATGATCCCGGCATTTCCGATGGACGGCGGCCGGGTGCTGCGGGCGGCGCTGGCCGCCCGGCTCGGCTACACGCGGGCGACCGAGATCGCCGCCTCGATCGGCCAGTTCGCGGCCTTCGTTCTGGGATTCATCGGCCTGTTCGGCAATCCGCTGCTGATCTTCATCGCGATCTTCGTCTATCTCGCCGCAGCCTCCGAAGCGCAGCTCGTGGCGGTGCGCGCCATGTCGCGGGGCGTGCCGACCGGCGCGGCGATGATGACGCAGTTTGCGACGCTCGCACCGGACGCCACCATCGACGCGGCGGTCGACCTCCTGCTGCGCACCAGCCAGAACGAGTTTCCCGTGGTCGACGGCGCAGGCCGGCCGGTGGGCGTCTTGGGACGCAACGAGCTGATCAAGTCCTTGAAGGAGCGCGGGCCGCAGGCCGCGGTCGCAACCGCCATGACCAGCCCGATCCCGACGGTCGGCCACCGGAGCTGTCTCGACGAGGCGTTTCGCGTGCTGCAGGAGCAATCGGCTCCGGCGGTCGGCGTGGTGGATGCCGAAGGCCGGCTCAAAGGGCTGATCACGACCGAGACGATCGGCGAGATGCTGATGGTGCGCGAGGCCTTCCCGGACCGGTTCCGGTTCGGGCCATGGAGCCGTTCGGCCGGAGTTTCTTAAGGTTTTTTGCAGGTCTGGACGCCGTTAACCGGCGGGCGACCGCAACCGCCGGTGCGGTTGCTTCGCGCCGGGCGATAGCTATATTGCGCCGCAACCAAGCATCCGGATTCGACGCCGCCCGCGGGTCACTGAGGCCCGCGACGGCTTTTGGACACCCTTATGAAACTCCGCAACGTCGCCATCATCGCCCACGTCGACCACGGCAAGACCACGCTGGTCGACCGGCTGCTGCAGCAGTCCGGCACCTATCGCGAGAACCAGCGGCAGGTCGAGCGGGCGATGGACTCCAACGACCTGGAGCGCGAGCGCGGCATCACCATCCTGGCCAAGGCCACCTCGATCGTCTGGCAGGACACCCGGATCAACATCGTCGACACGCCGGGCCACGCCGACTTCGGCGGCGAGGTCGAGCGCATCCTCAACATGGTGGACGGCGCGCTGGTGCTGGTCGACGCCGCCGAAGGCCCGCTGCCGCAGACCAAGTTCGTGGTGTCGAAGGCGCTGAAGATGGGATTGAAGCCCATCGTCGTCATCAACAAGGTCGACCGTCCCGACGCGCGGCCGGTCGAGGTCATCAACGAGGTGTTCGACCTGTTCGCAGCCCTCGACGCGACCGACGAGCAGCTCGACTTCCCGATCCTCTACGGCTCGGCGAAGGAAGGCTGGATGGCCGAGAAGCTCGAAGGTCCCAAGGACCAGGGCATGAAGCCGCTGTTCGAGCTGGTGCTGCGCCATGTGCAGGAGCCGAAGGTCGAGAGCGGCGCATTGCGCCTGCTCGGTACCATCATGGAGGCCAATCCCTATCTCGGCCGGCTGATCACCGGCCGCATCACGTCGGGTTCGGTGAAGCCGAACCAGGCGGTGAAGGTGCTCGACCACACCGGCAAGCTGATCGAGAGCGGCCGCATCTCCAAGGTGCTGGCGTTCCGCGGGCTCGAGCGCGTGCCGATCGAGGAAGGCACCGCCGGCGACATCGTCGCCATCGCCGGCCTCCCCGAGGCGACCGTCGCCCACACCATCTGCGATCCCGAGGTCGAGGCGCCGCTGCCGGCGCAGCCGATCGATCCGCCGACGCTGGCCATGACGTTCCGCGTCAACGACTCGCCGCTCGCCGGCACCGAAGGCTCAAAGGTCACCGGCCGCATGATCCGCGACCGGCTGCTGCGCGAGGCCGAGGGCAACGTGGCGCTGCGGGTGCGCGAGTCCGACGAGCGCGACTCGATGGAGGTGGCAGGCCGCGGCGAATTGCAGCTCGGCATCCTGATCGAGACCATGCGGCGCGAGGGCTTCGAGCTGTCGGTGTCGCGGCCGAAGGTGCTGATCCGCCGCAACGACAAGGGCGAGATGGAGGAGCCGATCGAGGAGGTGGTGATCGACGTCGACGAGCAGTTTTCCGGCGTCGTGGTGCAGAAGATGTCGGAGCGCAAGGCCGACATGATCGAGCTCAAGCCCTCCGGCGGCGGCCGCGTGCGGCTCGTGTTCTACGCGCCGACCCGCGGGCTGATCGGCTACCAGGGCGAGCTCCTGACCGACACGCGCGGCACCGCGATCATGAACCGCATCTTCCACGCCTATGCGCCGTTCAAGGGCGATATCTCCGGCCGGCGCAACGGCGTGCTGATCTCCAACGAGCAGGGCGAGGCGGTCGCCTATGCGATGTGGAAGCTCGAGGACCGCGGGCCGATGATGATCGAGCCGGGCTGGAAGGTCTATCGCGGCATGATCGTCGGCGAGCACACCCGCGACAACGATCTCGAGATCAACGTGCTCAAGGGCAAGCAGCTCACCAACATCCGCACCACCAGCAAGGACGAGGCGGTGCGGCTGACCCCGCCGATCCGCATGACCCTCGAGAAAGCGCTGGCCTATATCGAGGAGGACGAGCTGGTCGAGGTGACGCCGCAGTCGATCCGGCTGCGCAAGAAGCTGCTCGATCCGAACGACCGCAAGCGCGCCGAGCGCGCGAAGGAAGCCGAGGCGGTTTAGCTAGCCGCAAAATCGGCTGGGGGTCATTTCGCACGCCGTTGCAACGCTCAGCGCATCGGAATGAGCCGCTCGGTGCCGACGCCGTTCTGGTCGGCGAGGGCCCATTGGCCGTCGAGCGATCCATCGGATTTTATTTCGTAGATCACCACGCCGACCTGGCCGGTCAGCACATAGGCCGCGGTGAAGGCTCTCGCTTTACGCATGCACACGCCGCGCGAGGTGGTGGCGCCGGTCACCCAGGCGATCCGACAGTTGTTGCCGGCCATCGTGATCTCGGCCGTGCCGGAATAGGGCGAGCCGTTGAAATTCGTGCCGACGACCTGATAACGGCCGCCGACATTCTGGGCCGAGGCGGGAGTTGCAAGACAGGCCGCCATCGCGGCCGTGGCCAATGCCGTCACAGTGCTCTTCATAAACGCCCCCGTAAAAAGAGTTTCAGGTTACCAACGGTGCAACTACAGCATGTGGCCGCAAACGCGGATAGCGGGGCAACGCCAGGATCGCGCTAGCGAAGGCTTCTGAGAAAGCGCTCCAATGCCGCGCCCCAGGCCGTGGCGGGCGCGAAAATCAGCTCATGCCCATCCGATCCCACCGCGGGCAGCAGTTCGTATGCGCCGCGCCCGCCGCCCGAGCGGAACGCGTCGGCCATGCGCTTCGACAGGGCCGGCGAAAAATAGCTGTCGTTCTCGGCATAAAGCCAAAGCGCCGGCACGCGCGCCCTCTCGCCATAGGTCCGTGACACCGCAACGAGACGATCCGGCGCGCAGTTCCTGCCCGCAACATCGTCGGCACGGCCGCCGAGCCCGCCCGCAAACGCGACGACGCCTGTGAGCGGGCGCAACGCCTGCGTCGTCAGCGCCAGCACGCCCCAGCCGCCGGCGGAATGACCGAGCGCCACCGCGCCGGACTTTTTCACGAACGCCTGCCGCGAGAGAAAGTCGATCGCGGCCGCGATGCTCGACGCGGCGCCCCGCCCGGCCTTGGCGTGGTTCGCATCCGCGCAGCCGCCCTGCGCCTCGTAGTACGGACCACCGGTCTCGCCATGCCCCGGCCGCTGCGGCACCGCGACCGCATAGCCGCGCGCGACCAGCCATTCGGTCAGCGCCGGATATTGCGGCGCACGAAACTCGGCCCGGCGAATCTCATTTTGGGTCGAGCCGTGCGCGATCACCGCCAGCGGAAACGGACCGGCGCCGGGCGGACGAAACACGCGCGTGCGCATCGGAGTGATTCGATCCTGTGCCGGAATGAGCCAGTTTTGCCCGCGAATCACCCCCTCTTCCGGCCCCTGTGGACCGATCGGCGCCTGCGCGCGCGGCGAATCGACGCCGAAGCACAGCAGCGCGGCGAATGAAAACAGCAATTTCAATCCATTGCGTGTCATCGGAGCCACATCCCGGCAAAACCAGACGGCATGCCGGTTTCCGCGGAACCAGAGGTTTGCATGCGCACAAAGTGCAGCCACTAATCCACATCGTTACCCGTTTATTAAACAACAGGCTTGAAGGCCGCGGAATCGCTTGCTCATATCCACACATGAGCACTGTCCTGATCGAGATTCGCCGGGCCAAGTCGTCCGACGCAGCCGCGGTCGCCGAGACTCACGACGAGGCTTGGCGGGCCGCCTATCAGGGCGTGATCCCGGCGATCGAACTCGAGAAGCTGATCATGCGCCGCGGTCCCGACTGGTGGGACAGCGCGATCCGCAAGGGCAGCCGCATCGCCATCCTCGCCTTCGGCGACAAGGTCGCGGGCTACGCGAACTACGGACGCAATCGCGCGCGCAGCCTGTTCTACGACGGCGAGATCTATGAGCTTTATCTGCGGCCGGAGTATCAGGGGCTCGGCTTCGGCCGCCGGCTGTTCACCTCGGCGCGGCGCGATCTCGCGCAGAGCGGATTGAAGAGCCTGGTGATCTGGGCGCTGGCCGACAACGAGCCGGCGGTGGAGTTCTACAAGGCGCTCGGCGGCAAGGCGGTGGCGCGATCGTCGGAGCGGTTCGGCGAACGCAATCTGGAAAAGGTTGCCTTTGCCTGGAACAACTGAGTCGAACTGAAGCGACGAGATGCACGGCCCGGCGATCGCCGGGCTTTTTGTTTTACGGCGATTCGTTGTACGGGCCGCTGAAGCCAGGGCCCTTCTCGCCGACGATCACCGGCTTGTCCTTGCCGCACTTGAAGCTGCGGGCACGGGCGTCGGCGAGCTGCGCCGCGAGCTCATGGGCGTCCGGATTGGCGCGGCCGTCGACATAGCCGACGTCGCAGACGCCGCCGGGGCCGAGCCGCGTCACCACCAGCACCTGACCGCGCACGATACCGCTGTCCTGCGGCACCGTCGTGTTCCAGCGCAGGATGGTCGCAAACGGCACGGGCCTGCCGTTCTTGCGCTCGATCCGCCACTCGACGGTCTTGCCCGCGCCGTTGAACGCGGCGAGCGTTTCGCCGGCCGCCACGGTGTCGGCGAGCTTCGGGCCATAGCTGATGGTGGTGCGCTGGTCGCCCGGCGCTGACGAAGACGAAGTTGCCGCCGTGGCCGGCGCAACGCCATGAGCCGTAGTCATCGAGTTGACGGCCGCGCTTGTGGCTGCACTTGGACAGATCGAGCGTCGTATAAGCGCGTTCGACAGAGCTGGCGGAACCGGCCGGTTGCGCCGTCGCGCTTCCGACCAACGCAGCGAGAGCGATCAGAGCCAGAAGCGGTGTTGCGATACGGCGCATGACACATCGTCCCTGCCGCATTGGTCGGCCGCGAAAGCGCCGAGGTTCAGGCGATCAGACGGCCGGCGCAGGCAGCCCGTGAATCGCGCAGGCTGCGCGCACGGTGTTGACCATCAAGCAGGCGATGGTCATCGGCCCGACGCCGCCGGGAACCGGCGTGATCGCGCCCGCAATCGGCGAGGCCTCGGAGAAGTTCACATCGCCGACGAGCTTCGATTTGCCGGGCGTGGCGCCAGGCACCCGGTTGATGCCGACGTCGATCACGGTCGAGCCCGGCTTGATCCAGTCGCCGCGCACCATTTCCGGCCGGCCGATCGCGGCGACCAGCAGGTCGGCCCGGCGGCAGACCGCCGGCAGATCGCGGGTTTTCGAATGCGCGACGGTAACGGTTGCGTTCTCGGCGAGCAGCAGTTGCGTCACCGGCTTGCCGACGATGTTGGAGCGGCCGATCACCACGGCGTCCATCCCGGCGAGCGAGGCGTGCACCGCTTTCGCCAGAATGACGCAGCCGAGCGGCGTGCAAGGCGCGAGCGCCGGAAGGCCGGAGGCAAGCCGCCCGGCATTGACCGGATGAAAGCCGTCGACGTCCTTCATCGGATCGATCGCGTTCAGCACCAGCTGCGCGTCGACCTGCCTCGGCAGCGGCAGTTGCACCAGGATGCCGTGCACCGCCGGATCGGCGTTGAGCGTCTTCACCAGCGCGAGCAGCTCGTCCTGGCCGACGCTGTCCGGCAGGCGATGATCGAACGACTTCATGCCGATCTCGACCGTGGTCTTCGCCTTGCTGCCGACATAAGCCTCGCTCGCCGGATTGTTGCCGGCAAGCACGACCGCGAGCCCCGGCGTGATGCCGTGCTGCGCGGCGAGTCGTTTGACCTCGCCTGCGACCTTGATGCGCAGCTCGCCTGCGATGGCCTTTCCGTCGATGATGCGTGCGGTCATGATGCGTGGCGTCCCGACGAATGTATCTAGCTCACGCCGCACGCCTTCTCCAGCGCGGCCGCGAGCGTTGGGCCGTGGCCCGCAATCGTCAGGCGCTTGATGCGCGCGGTGGTGCCGGACACCAGCGCAACGCTGCGCGGTGGGACGGCGGCGGCGCGGGCGAGCAACGCGACCAGCGCGGCGTTGGCCTCACCCTCGGTTGCGGCGGCCCGCACCCGCGCCTTCAGCACGCACCGGCCGTCGGCGCGCGCGTCGATGCCGTCAATCGCGTCGCGCCCGCCGCGCGGCGTCAGCCGGACCGTCACCGTGAGCCCGGCGGGCGTGACGGTCCAGGGAACCGCCGAAGGCCGCATCGGTGCCCGCGCGTCAGAACACGTAGGGGTAGATGTAGCGACCAATGATGTCCTTGATCAGGATGATGATCAGGATCAGCACCACGGGCGAGACGTCGATGCCGCCGAGATTGGGCAGGACGTTGCGGATCGGCCGCAGCACCGGCTCGGTGATCCGGTACAGGAAGTCGCCGACCATCGCCACGAACTGGTTGCGCGAATTGACCACATTGAAGGCCACCAGCCACGACAGGATCGCCGCAACGATCAGGAGCCAGATGTAAATGTCGAGAACGAGCAGGATGATGTAGAGAATCGAGCGCATGGCGGGCGGTGGCCTGATGAATCGCGGCGAAATTAGCCGCTTGGATGCCCCCGAACAAGCCAATCAGGCCGGCCCGATCCGGGCCATTCTTGACTCTCCCCCGGGCGGGCCGTAAATGGCGCCCAATTCGTTGCCGGATACCGCTTTTCGCGGGTGTCCAAGGTTGGGGCCGTAGCTCAGCTGGGAGAGCGCCTCGTTCGCAATGAGGAGGTCAGCGGTTCGATCCCGCTCGGCTCCACCAACCTCAAACTCGCGACAATCCCGGCGCTTTCTGCGCTACCAGCGTGATGACGACGTGCGAGTTTTTCTGCAACTCGTCCGCCAACTCGTCCGTACGGCGGACTTGTTCCGCGAGTGTTCCCTCAGTCGCGTCCGAGGTCTTCACCCTGTGACGTCGAGGGTTTCTTGATCGAGGAAACAGCCTGAGCAAGGGAGTGGATGATTGTATTCCGGTCGCCTTGAAGGCCGCTGCCAGCGTGGGGACGTTCGCGCCCGGAAGGAGCTCAGCCAACGATGGTGCGCAGCGGATTGGTTGAAGCGGATCGCTGTTGTCCGCACTGGCGTGCGCTGCCGTAAAAAAAACGGACTGCCATGGGGCCATGAAGAGGCGGTTGTTTGTAGGCTGAAGTGCCAAGTCCCTACGGCATAGGAGTGCTCTCCAGGGCCAAATCCAGGAGAAAGCCGCTCCTAGGGCACCCTTGCGAGTGCCGACCGACTCGTTTGCCAGCGGCTGGGCCGGAGAAAGCCCGCTCGGAAATGATTGCTGCCGCGCCCTACCCCCCGCCCCCATATCCACCACATGGTGTTCAGCCGAAAGCGATCTGCCAAAACCAAAAAGAGACCTCGTCGGCCTCGGATTGAAGGCCCCACGTCGGCCCGCAAATGGCCGAGGGCGCGTTGAGACCGCGTCTTGGGCTTGGGCACGCAGCCAGCACTTTTCGTTTCGCTGTGTACGCTCTGTAAAGCATTTTAGGACACTTAAACTGCTTTTCAGAGCATATGTCAGAAAGACGATAGACATCCACCTCTTGAAAATGCTCAATAAGGCAGATTAGAAGCCTTAATCTGCTTTTGAGAGCATAAAATGGCCAAAACAAACGCCCTCCTGTCAGCGCCCCCCTATGCGGTTGAGCAAGCGTTGAAACATCTGGGAGCCAACCTGCGGACCGCCAGGGTGCGGCGGGGACTTACCTTGGACGAGGTGTCGAAGAAAATCGGTGCGGGGGTCCGGGCCGTAACAGACGCGGAGAATGGCAAGGCCTCCACCGGCGTTGCTATCTATCTCGCTTTGCTTTGGGCCTACGACCTCTTGGGGCAATTCGACTCCGTCGCTGATCCAACGCGCGATGCCGAAGGCGTAGCACTTGCCAAAACACGCGAACGCACCCGCGCGCGCCGCAGCCGAGCTCCCGACAATGACTTCTGAACCGAACCCGAGCGAATGCTACGTCTACATCACGTTGCCGGGCGAGACGCATCCGGTCACGGCCGCGCGCTTTACGCTCACCTCTGACCGCGCCGACAATCCCGTCGGTCGCTTAGTATACGGTCGACGCTATTTGGCCCGAAACGATGCGGTGGAGTTCGACCCGGTCGAGCTCAAGCTCGCCGATCGAGCTTACGAGACCGCGGCAATGAAGGGCATGTTCGGAGCGCTCCGCGATTCCGGTCCCGACCATTGGGGTCGTCGGGTCATCGAGAAGCACGCTGGAAAGCCGCAACTGAGCGAACTCGACTATCTGCTGCACTCGCCGGACGATCGCGCAGGCGCGCTGGGATTCGGACTCAATCAAGTGCCGCCCGCCCCGCAGCCAAAGTTCAACCGGACGCTCGACTTGGATAAGCTGCAAGCTGCCGCTGACGCGCTGGTGCACGACGAAGATCTCAAGGGCAACGCTGCCGCGGCGCAAGTGCAGGATCTCTTGCTGCTTGGCACATCGATGGGCGGCGCCAGGCCCAAGGCCGTAGTCGAAGATAACGATGGCCTATGGCTCGCGAAGTTCAATCGGTCTGATGACAAGTGGAATCACGCCCGTGTCGAGCACGCGATGTTGGTGCTCGCCCGCAGTTGTGGACTGACCACCGCTGAAAGCAAAATTGAGACGGTCGGTGGTCGCGACGTTCTCATGGTCAAGCGCTTCGACCGCGAGAAAACCCAAGGTGGGTATTTTCGTGCGCGTATGGTCAGCGCCCTGACCTTGTTGCGCACGGAGGATACCCTTGCCGCGCGCGACAAGTGGTCATACGTACTCCTCGCCGAGGAATTGCGGCGAGCCTCTGCGGAGCCAGACAAGGATGCGCCGGAGTTGTTCCGCAGGATGACCTACAACGCGCTGATCTCCAACATTGATGATCATCCGCGCAATCACGCGATGATCGCCATGGAGCGCGATTGGAGGCTTTCTCCGGCCTACGATCTCACACCCTCTCCGGTGATCAGCCTAGATAGACGAGATCTCGCGCTCGCCGCGGGAGATGCCGGCCGTTATGCCAACGCGCAAAACCTGCTTTCACAGAGCATCCGCTTCCTCGTAAAGCCGGACCAAGGCAAGGCGCTGATCGATGAGATGGAGCAGCGCGTCAAGGATACTTGGTACGAAGTTTGCCGCCGTGCGGGAGTATCGGAAAAGGATTGCGAGATGATTTCGGGGGCGTTCGTGTATCCGGGATTTCGTCTCCCAGCGACAATGATCTGAGTTGGCTTCCCGCCAGGAACAACGCCGCGCGACGCCATCAAGGCCATCAAAGAGAAGCACGCGCCGATTGCTCACTTGTTCGAGCGTGGTCATGGGCTGCGCTTTATGCGAACCGAGAGCGACCTCATCGTTGCCGCGACGCTGGCGCTGTTTAGGCGCGGCGTTGTCGCCCTGCCGATACACGACGCGGTGGCTGTGCGGAGAAGCGACGCGGAGACCGCAAAGGCGATTAAACGCCTACCGCGTTCTCATGACGCGCGCGGCAAGGCATGATCATCTACGTTCCGCGCGGTGACGCGGAAGATCCAACTCGCAGTCCCGAGTTCTACGAAGGCACCGCAGCGTTTCTTAAAACCTGCGGCGTGATGACACTCGATGAATAGACTTGCCAGACCCTCGTCGCTTGGGCCGTCTTCACCACGCCGTCGCGAACCGATTTCGATAAAACGAACCCATGCCGTCTGCACGCTGGATCGAGACCTGGAAAGCCCTGATTTTCTGGCCTTCGAACCCTCACTGAGCCGGCGTCAGGGAGTTTTGGCAGCCCTTGAGCCCCGCCTGAATTGGGGCGCGCCCTGATTGTGCGCTCACCGCTTCCTGTCCTCACACCGTGTTTCGGTCAAAGTGTCCGTCCTGCTGAAGGCTTCGGGCAACATTCACAAATCCGGGTGAGGCCAAAGCGCCGAACGATGCGGAGGCGACGATGGCGGCGTTTCTGACAACGAACGGCCACACCAAATCAATTCCAGTGCGCCGCTCCTCGGCCCCTCTCTGAACGATTGCTTATGCCGTTCCTAGTACCCGGAATCAGAGCTGAGTGATACGGCGGCCTTTGAAGGGCTTTTGGCGGACTCGTTTCTTGGTCCACA
>JAIESI010000039.1 GCA_019746135.1 Xanthobacteraceae bacterium | reverse complement strand
GCTCGGCTGCAGCCGGTGCCGATGGCACCGCAGCCGGTGGCGTCGGCGCGGCGTCCTCACCCGAGCGCGCCGCGGCGCGCGCCGGCCTTTGCTGTTGCTGTTGCTGTTGCTGCTGCTGCTGTTGTTGGCGTGACGGACCCGACGGCTCCGGATCGAACCATGACGGCCCGCTCCGGGCGGGAGCGCTCGGCGGCGCGTCGCGGGTGCTCGCGGCGCGCGGCGATGGCTGTGCCGGAGCCGGCGGAAGCTTCAACAGATATGCCGACAGCGCCGCCGCGCTCTCGCGGCTGTTGGTGTAGTGCTCGCGCAGGAAGCCCGCGAGACTGCCCTGGCTCTGGCCCTTGGCAAGGCCCTGCGGCCCCTTGTGGCAACCGCTGCCGGTGCAATCGTCCTTGAACAGCGCGGGCGCGGGCTTGTTGCTGAAGTTTTCGCCCCGCGACGAGGGCTGAGTGTTGTCGTTCTGGGCGCTTGCCGCAGGCGCCCCCCATAGGCAAAGCATGGCAGCTATCGCCGCCGCGCCGAACCCCAACGCCCCCCTCGTCGGACGCTTGCTCACCGCTAACCAGACCTCCCTGCCCGCGCCAAAAACGCGCGAACCCCGCGCGAATCTCGCTGATTAACCCATAATCGCGCGAAAGTGAGGCCGTGGCGAGGGATGGACCGTCGCATTGCCGTCATGTGAGGATTTTGGTCTAATAAACCGTCGTCCGAGGCATTATTTGGCTTGTTCGGCGGACTTGGCCCGGCTGTGGGGACGGCTGAACGGGACCAGGTTCGATACAGCGTGGTGGGTGCGGCCCGATGGACCGGCTGCTGGACTTACTACTCAGGCAATTCGTTCGCCGCGGAACTCTCCGGATCACGACGGCGCGCGGTTCTGTTCTCACATTTGGCGACGGCACCGGCCGGCCGGTCGCGATCCGCTTCATGACCGCCGCCGCCCAGCGCGGCGTGATCATCGATCCCGAACTGCGCCTCGGCGAAGCCTATATGGACGGCACGCTGCGCGTGGAGGAAGGCACCATCGCCGACTTCCTCGCCATCGTGCTCGGCCAGACGCCCGACGGCATGCCGCCAAGCTGGGCGCGGCCGCAATGGATCATCCGCTACCTCCACCGAAGGCTGCAGCAGCTCAACCGCCCCGGCCGCGCGCAGCGCAATGTCGCGCATCACTACGATCTCGACGGGCGGCTATACTCGCTTTTCTTGGACGCCGATCGGCAATACTCCTGCGCCTATTTCGAGGCGCCCGACCAGTCGCTCGATGACGCGCAGTTGGCCAAGAAGCGGCATCTTGCCGCAAAGCTGCTGGTGCGTGACGGCCACCGCGCGCTCGACATCGGCAGCGGCTGGGGCGGCCTTGCGCTCTACCTCGGCGAGTTCTGCCGCGCCAACGTCACCGGGGTGACGCTGTCGCGCGAGCAGTTCCAGCGCGCGACCGAACGGGCCGCCGAAAAGAACCTGTCCGGCGCGGTCGAATTCCGCATGCAGGACTACCGCGAGGTGCCGGAAAAATTCGACCGCATCGTCTCGGTCGGCATGTTCGAGCATGTCGGCGTCGGTTACTACGACGCCTTCTTCCGCAAATGCGCCGCGCTGCTCGACGAGCGCGGCGTCATGGCGCTGCATTCGATCGGCCGCTCCGAAGGCCCGAACGTCACCAATCCGTGGATCGCCAGATACATCTTCCCGGGCGGCTATATCCCGGCGCTGTCGGAGGTGCTGCCGTCGATCGAGCGCGCGGGCCTGCTCGTCACCGACATCGAGATCCTGCGGCTGCACTACGCCGAAACCCTGAAGAACTGGCGCGACCGCTTTATGGCGCACAGGGAGGAAGCCGGGCGCATCTATGACCAGCGCTTCGTGCGGATGTGGGAGTTTTACCTCGCCGCCTCGGAGATGGCGTTCCGCGAGCAGGCGATGATGGTGTTCCAGATCCAGATCACCAAGCGCCAGGACGTGGTGCCGATCACCCGCGACTATATCGGCCGCGAGGAGTCGCGGCTGCGCGCCCTCGAAGGCGGCCAGCGCCCGCCGCTGCGGCTCGCCGGCGAATAGCCGGGCGATTTCAACGCCCCTTTTTCAACGGTTTCCGACCGTCAAGAAACTTCGGAGAACTCTCCACCGCTTCCCGTTTATGTGGGAATCGGGGAAGGGACACAGCGTGGTTAGCCTCGCTGTCCCATCCGCGAAATCGCGGTGCTAAGCCATATCGGCGCGTCACCGACACGCATCGCCTGCGGCGTCATCAAAACGCGGCAATCGCCGACAATTCTTTCGTGAGTGCCAAGATGTAGCGTCGTGAGTCGCCTTTCGCCGAAGTCCTCGTGCTGCGGCACCTTAAAGAACCAACCACCGGCCACTCCGATCGCTGCTCATGCCTCCTTTCGATTCCGCCGTCCGCAAGCTTCCCGAGCCGTCCGCGCCCGAGCCGCGGATTGCGCCGCATAACATCGAGGCCGAGCAGGCGCTGCTGGGCGCGATTCTGGTCAACAACGAGGCGTTCTACCGGGTCTCGGATTTCCTCGAGGCGGGGCATTTCTTCGAGCCGCTGCACCAGCAGCTCTACCAGCTTGCCTCCGACCTGATCCGCGCCGGCAAGATCGCGACGCCGGTCACGCTCAAGACATTCCTGCCCTCCGACGTCGATATCGGTGGGCTCAACGCCAGCCAGTACCTCGCGCGCGTTGCCGCGGAAGCCACCACCGTCATCAACGCCGCCGACTACGGGCACACCGTCGCCGACCTGTCCGTGCGGAGAAACCTCATTCGCATCGGCGAGGACATGGTCAATCAGGCGTTCGACGCGCCGGTCGACTTCGCCCCGCGCGAGCAGATCGAGGACGCCGAGCGCAAGCTCTACGAGATCGCCGAGACCGGCCGCTTCGGCTCGGGCTTCCAGCGCTTCGCGCAGGCGCTGACCACCGCGGTCGACATGGCCGCCCGCGCCTATCAGCGCGACGGCAAGCTCTCGGGCGTCGCCACCGGCCTGAAGGACCTCGATGCCAAGATGGGCGGCCTGCAGGCGTCCGACCTGATCATCGTCGCCGGCCGCCCCGGCATGGGCAAAACCGCGCTCGCCACCAACATCGCCTACAACATCGCCCGTTCCTGGCAGGGCCAGACCCGGCCCGACGGCCACATGGAGACCGTCAACGGCGGCATCGTCGGCTTCTTCTCGCTGGAAATGTCGGCCGAGCAGCTCGCCACCCGTATCATCGCCGAGCGCACCGGCATCCCGTCGAGCCACATCCGCCGCGGCGGCATCACCGAAGCCGACTTCGAGCAGATCAAGGACGTGTCGGTCGAGTTGCAGCAACTGCCGTTCTACGTCGACGAGACCGGCGGTCTGTCGATTGCGCAGCTTTGCGCGCGCGCGCGCCGGCTCAAGCGCCAGAAGGGCCTCGACGTGCTGGTGATCGACTACATCCAGCTGCTGTCGGGCTCGCAACGCAAGTCTGATAACCGCGTGCAGGAGGTGACCGAGATCACCACCGGGCTGAAGGCGTTGGCCAAGGAACTGAACGTACCGATCATCGCCCTGTCGCAGCTTTCGCGTCAGGTCGAAAGCCGCGACGACAAGCGGCCGCAGCTCTCGGACCTTCGCGAGTCGGGCTCGATCGAGCAGGACGCCGACGTCGTGGTGTTCGTGTTCCGCGAGGAATACTACCTCGCCAACAAGGAGCCGCGCCCCGGCACGGAAGAGCACATCAAGTGGCAGACCGAGATGGAGATCGTCACCGGCAAGGCCGAGGTCATCATCGGCAAGCAGCGCCACGGCCCGACCGGGACGGTGCAGGTGGCGTTCGAATCCCACATCACCCGCTTCAGCGATCTCGCCAAGGAGCAGTATCTGCCCGAGCGCATAGGGGATTAGCGCGGGTCTGACGTTCGCCTATGCTCGGCTCGCTCCGAAGCAAAGCGGCACTGCGATGACCCAAACATTGATCAGGAACGGATACGTCGTAACGGTCGACCGGCAGCGGCAGGTCTATCCCGGCGGCTTCGTGGCCACCGATGGGTCCAGGATATCCGCCGTCGGACCGTCGCAGGCGTGTCCGGCGTCCGACCGATTCGACGACGTGATCGACGCGGCCGGCTCGATCGTCGTGCCCGGCCTCATCAACATGCACCAGCATCACTGGTACACCTTGTTCAAGGGCATCGCCGACGGGCTGCTGCTCGAAGACTGGGTGAGCGGCATCCTGCTGCCGCTGTCGCTGCACCTCGACGCGCCGGCGATGCGCCTTTCAAATTATCTCGCCGGCATGGAGATGCTCGCGACCGGCACCACCTGCTCGCTCAACCACTCGGTGACGACAACGACACCCGAACTGGTCACCGCCTCGATCGAGCCGCAGGCCGAGCTCGGCATCCGCCAAGTCTACGCCAAGGAGCTGCGCTGCAGGACGCCGGGCAACCCGCGCCATCCGCTCAGCCTGGACGAGGCCTTGGCGGAGTTCGAGCAGGAAGCGGCGCGCTGGAACGGCAAGCACGACGGGCTGGTACGGTTCGGCATCGCCATCGAGTCGAACGCCCACTGGGTCGCCGCGGGCATGAGCACCGAGGACCTGATCTGCCGTGGCTATGAGCTGGCCAGGCGGCTGGGCCTCAAGATCACCGCGCACATCGCCGGCGGCACGTTCTCATTGGACAAAGGCTTTCTGAAATACCTGCGGGAAACCGGCCGCACCGACGTCCGCTATCTGATGCAGCTCGGCATCCTCGACCCGCATTGGATTCTGATCCACGGCATTCATGCCACCGAGCTCGACATCGAGCAGATGGCGCGCGTCGGCTGCAGCTTCGTCTACACGCCGACGAGCGAATCCATTCGCGGCGGCGGTATCTCGCCGTTTGCCAACGCGCACCGCTCAGGCGTCAACGTCGCGCTCGGCACCGACGGTCCGATGGTCGACTACTCGGTCGATATGGTCGAGCAGATGAAGGTCTGCACGCTGATGCAGCACGTCCGCCATCTCGATCCGACGCGGATGCCGGTTGAGTGCAGCCTGGAGATGGCGACCATCAACGCCGCCAAGGCGCTGGGCCTGGAGAACGAGATCGGCTCGCTGGAAGCCGGAAAGCGCGCGGACATCGCCATCTTCGACCTGAAGAAACCTTATGTCGGGGTGCTGCACCGGCCGCTGTCGAGCTTTGTAACCGCCGGCAAAGGCAGCGACGTGCGTGCGGTGCTGGTTGATGGCCGGGTCGTCTACAGCGATGGCGTGTTCGCCCGTCTCGCCGATCCGCAGGCTGTTGTCGGCGAGGCGGAGAAAATCGGCGCAATGATCATGGCCAAGGCAGGCGTCAGCTATCGGCTTGCGCCCGCTTGGCGCAAATAAACTGGCGCAGAAGCGGTTATGACGGAAAACCCCTCCGCGCATGGATGCAATGTAACTTCCCGCACTTTACGATCCGGATCGATCCGGCCATAAACCGCATTCATGGCCCGACAGCCCACCGTCCAGCCCGCGCCGCAGCCAGCCGCCGAACCGGTCAACACCGCCGGCGGACCGCCCGCGCATGAGGCCGGCGGCATCCTGACCATCGACCTTGCCGCGATCCACGCCAACTACCGGCTGCTCGCCGGCCGCGTCGTGCCCGGCGAATGCGCCGCCGTGGTCAAGGGCGACGCCTATGGCTGCGGCATCGATCAGGTGAGCGCCGCGCTTTCCCGGGCCGGCTGCAAGACCTTCTTTGTCGCCAACCTCGCCGAGGCGCGCCGCGTGCGCGCGCAGGCGCGGGAGGCGACGATCTATGTGCTGAACGGCTTCTCCTCGGCGTCGGCGCAGGGCTTCGTCGATTGCGACGCCCGCCCCGTGATCTCAAGCTCGGTCGAGCTTGCCGAGTGGGACAACTTTGTTGCTTCGAGCAATTGGACCGGTGGCGCCGCGCTGCACGTCGACACCGGCATGAACCGGCTTGGCCTCACCATCGAGGAGGCCGCCGCGGTCGCGCCGCGGATTCAGATGGCGAACCACAGCGTGGCGCTGCTGATGAGCCACCTCGCCTGCGCCGACCAGCCGAACCATCCGCTCAACGACCGGCAGATCCGGCATTTCCGCGAGATCCGCTCGCTGTTCCGCGGCATCTCCAGCTCGCTCGCCAATTCGCCCGGCATCTTTCTCGACAGCTCGACCTATTGCGACATGGTGCGCCCGGGCGTCGCGCTCTACGGCGGCAATCCGACGCCGGGCCGGACAAACCCGATGAAGCCCGTGGTGACCTTGCAGGCGCGCATCCTGCAGGTGCGTCATATCGAGAAGGGCGCGACCGTGGGCTATGGCGCCACCTGGACTGCCAGGCGCGACAGCCGCATCGCCATCCTCGCCGCGGGCTATGCCGACGGCGTGCTGCGGCAGGCCGCGACCACCGACAGCAGCGCCACCGCGCCGCGCGAAGTGATCGTCGCGGGCAAGCGCTGCCGCATGACCGGCCGCATCTCGATGGACCTGATGGCGGTGGACGTGACCGACGTGCCGGTGAGCGACGTGCGCCGCGACAAGATGGCGACGCTGATCGGCGAAGGGCTTACGCTCGACGACGTCGCGACGCAGGCGGGGACGATCTCATACGAGGTGCTGACGAGCCTCGGGCGCAGGTTTCACCGGGTGTGGAAAGTCTAGGCACGCCGCAGCCGCATGGCGTGGAAAGCCGCCTGCTTCCGATTGAACCCCATCGCCGCGCTTCGTAGTCTTGACACCGCAATCCTCCGATTGCCGCGTTGGGGGAAACATGCGCGGTCGTTGCGTCAGCGCTCTTGCCGTGGTGGCCGGCGTGCTTGCGTCGTCCGCCACCTTCGCCGCCGATCTTCCGGCGCGCCTCCCGACCAAGGCTCCGGCGCAGATTGTCGCCCACAACTGGTCGGGCATCTATGTCGGCGTCCACGGCGGCTACGGCTGGGCTTCGACCGAATGGGACGAGGTCGATCCGCCGCCGGCCAACGAAGGCACGCACATCGCCCGCGGCTGGCTCGCCGGCGGCCAGATCGGCATCAATCATCAGTTCGGCCGCTGGGTGGTCGGCGTCGAAGCCGATGCGAGCTGGGCCGATCTCGAAGGCAGCAATCTCAGCGCGCCGGGATGACCATCAACTCCACGGAGGCCCAGGCGCTCGGCACGATCACGGCCAGGCTCGGCCTCGCCTTCGACCGCACGCTGTTCTACCTCAAGGGCGGCGGTGCCTGGGTCCACAACAAATACTCGGCGCTCGACGTCGACCCGACCCGCGTCACGTTCAACCGCGTTGTCGCCACCGCCGACGAGACGCGCTGGGGCTGGGTCGCCGGCGCAGGCATCGAGCAGATGCTGTGGGACAACTGGAGCGCCCACGTCGAGTACCAGTACATCCGTCTCGGCCGCCGCGTCCTGGCGATGGACACCGACCCGGCGTTCAGCCCGGGTGTCGTCGAAGGCTTCCGCCAGCACATCAACCTGATCAAGGTCGGGCTGAATTATCGCTTCTGGTCGTGGCGCTAGGCACCGCGGCCAATGCCGGAGGCAGCGGCCGCGTCATCCGCGTGCGTCAGGGGCCGCGATAGGGCCTACAGGCGCCATCCTGCCAAGTGTAGTTCCGGTTGCTGCACGAGATCGCCCCGTTGTTGCCCCTCACCGGCCGGACGGTATCGCCGCCGAAGTTAGGAGCGCGGTACGAGCCGGGATCGCGATGCCCTCCGCCGTAGCGGTATCCGCCCTCGTAGCCGTGACCATATCCGTATCCGCCACGGTACCGAGGGGCGTACCTCGGGCCTTCGTCGTCATCCATCTGCACGCAGGCGCGGCCGTTGTAGAACCAGCCGCGGCCGCATCCGTCGCGCGCGTCGGCCGGAACCGA
Organism: Xanthobacteraceae bacterium; assembly: GCA_019746135.1. Taxonomy (GTDB): domain Bacteria; phylum Pseudomonadota; class Alphaproteobacteria; order Rhizobiales; family Xanthobacteraceae; genus Z2-YC6860. The sequence goes on along the minus strand of JAIESI010000039.1, from coordinate 5,888 downwards.
AAGCAGCGAGAGAGCCGCCGCGGCAAAAAGCAAAGTCCGATGCATTGGGGCAATTCCTTGGTTGTCGTTCGGCACAAAAAGTAGTCGCGGCCAGATGAACGGCCCCATAACGGCGAGGCCCGCACGGCGCGGCAGGATTTCGCAGCGTCACGCGGTCGCGGACACAGAAATATTCCGCGCTCGTGAAATGTTCTTGATTTGTTCACTTCTATCCGATAGCGTCGATTCTCCCAAATTGGAGGAGCCGACATGGCGATCGAGGGCATCACTTCACGCGACGGCATCGGCCTGACGCTGTTCGTGGCACCGGGCCGTCTGGATGAGGCGGCGGCATTCTACCGCGCGGTGTTCGGGGCCATTTCGCCCCGCCACTGGATCAATCCCAGGACCGGCGAGGTCAGCGGCATCGATATCCTGATCGGCCGCGCCACCTTCACCGTGAGCTGCGCCAATCCCAAACGCGACGCCGATCCGGCCCTGCCCGGCCCCTGCTCGCCGTCGCCGCAAGGCCGCGGCAGCACCATCTTCCAGCTTTGCGTCGACGACGTGGATGCGGTGGTCGCAGGCGCCACCGTGGCCGGCGCGATCGTGCGCACGGCCGCGCAGGATGCCGGCTGGGGCGACCGCGTCGCCACCATCATCGATCCGTTCGGCTACATCTGGGCGCTGGCGACGATCGAGCGCGAGCTGACCGCGGAAGAGTTCAACGCGCAGGCGAATATCCAGCTGGTTGAAGCGGCGTAACTTATGTCTCGCCGCAACCTCACCTTCGTCTGCCAGAACTGCGGCGCGGCCTCCGCCCGCTGGGTCGGCAAGTGCGAGGCCTGCGGCGAGTGGAACACGCTGGTCGAGGAAGGCGACGGCACCGGCATTGCCGGCAAGCTTCCCGGCCGCGCGCCGCGCAAGGGGCGGAAGTTTTCGCTCGAGCCGCTGACCGGAGAGTCGCACGACGCCCCTCGGCTGCCGTCCGGCATGGCGGAGCTCGATCGCGTCACCGGCGGCGGCTTCGTGCGCGGCTCGGTGCTGCTGCTCGGCGGCGATCCCGGCATCGGCAAGTCGACGCTGCTGATCCAGGCGGCTTCCGCGCTCGCCCGCGCCGGGCATCGCGCGGTCTATATCTCGGGTGAGGAGGCGGTCGCGCAGGTGCGGCTGCGCGCCGAGCGTCTCGGCCTTGCCAAGGCGCCCGTGGAACTCGCGGCCGAGACCTCCGTCGAGGACGTCATCGCCACGCTGTCGGAAGGCGCGACGCCGCGCCTCGTGATCATCGACTCGATCCAGACCATGTGGACCGACGCGGTGGACGCGGCGCCCGGCACGGTGACGCAGGTGCGCGGCTCGGCCCAGGCGCTCATTCGCTTTGCCAAACGTTCCGGCGCAGCCGTCATTCTCGTGGGCCACGTCACCAAGGACGGGCAGATCGCCGGCCCCCGCGTGGTCGAGCACATGGTCGACGCGGTGATGTCGTTCGAGGGCGAAGGCTCGCATCAGTTCCGCATTCTCCGCGCGGTGAAGAACCGCTTCGGCCCAACCGACGAGATCGGCGTGTTCGAGATGACCGGCCTGGGCCTTCGCGAGGTCACCAACCCGTCCGAGTTGTTCCTCTCCGAACGTGATCTCGGCTCACCCGGAACTGCGGTGTTCGCCGGCATCGAGGGCACGCGGCCGGTGCTGGTGGAGATCCAGGCGCTGGTCGCTCCGACAACCCTGGGCACACCGCGTCGCGCGGTGGTCGGCTGGGACGGCAGCCGCCTGTCGATGGTGCTCGCGGTGCTGCAGGCCCATTGCGGCATCAATCTCGGCGGGCATGACGTGTACCTCAACGTCGCCGGCGGGCTTCGCATCAATGAGCCCGCCGCCGACATGGCCGCCGCGGCAGCTCTTGTCTCCTCGCTCGCCAACGCGCCGCTTCCCGCCGATGCGGTTTTTTTCGGCGAGGTGTCGCTGTCCGGTGCCGTTCGCCCGGTGGCGCAGACCGCAGCCCGCCTCAAGGAGGCGCAGAAGCTCGGCTTCAACCGCGCGGTGATGCCGGAGAGCTCAGACGCCTCCGATCAGGGGCTTCGCCTCGAGACCGTCGGCTCCCTGGTCGGGCTGGTTTCCGAGATCGCGGCAAAGGGCGAAAAGCGGGGCAAATCCGCAGGGAAACCATCCCCAGAAGACGGGTGACGGAACCCGGGCGGGCGGCTATACACCCGCGCATGCAGGCCAGTACCAAGCCCAAAAACGACACAAAATTAAACCATTGGGCCGAGTATGCGAGCCTCTTGCCTCGTCCGGTCCGGGCAAGAGAGTGTGGGTTGAGACCGGTCTCGATTCGCCCGATCCCGGTTGCCATTTGCCGATCTGAAATTAGGCCAAGCTGAGCGCTCAATGCCGATCACCTGGCTCGACATTCTTTTGCTCAGCGTCATGCTGATTTCCGGCATCCTGGCGATGATCCGCGGCTTCATGCGCGAGGTGCTGTCGATTGCCGCCTGGGGCGCGGCCGCCGTCGCCACCCTCCTGCTCTACGGCAAGCTCCTGCCGATCGCCAAGGCCAACATCGCCTCCGACATGATCGCGACCGCGGCCGTGATCGGTGGCGTGTTTTTGATCACGCTCCTGATCGTCTCGATCATCACCGTACGCATTTCCGACATGATCCTCGACAGCCGGATCGGTGCGCTCGACCGCACCCTCGGCTTCCTGTTCGGGCTCGGCCGCGGCCTGATCATCGTCGTGGTCGCCTTCGTGTTCTTCGCCTGGCTGGTGCCGGCCGGAAAACAGCCCGAAGGCGTGCGCAACGCGAAGTCCAGAGTTGTGTTGGAAAACACCGGCGAATGGTTGCAGGCCCTTCTGCCGCAGGACATGGATAACTATCTTTCGCAGTTGTTGAAGAAGCGAAAGGGCGACGAGCAGGATCCGCCCTCGGAGGCCGTGCCGGGCCAGCGCTCCGACATGGGCGCTCCCTTGGGCGCTCCCTTGGGCGCTCCCTTGGGCTCCCCCGAGGTCACCGGATCGGTTCGCCAGCCGGCCGGGTACCAACGTTCCGACCGCACCGACATGCGGCAGTTGATCGACGCCACCAGACGGTAAGGGACAGGTCTGAGCCATGAGCACCGACGCGGAGACGTTCGACCCCAGCCGAAGTCGGATGTTTCCGACTTCGGCCGAGTCTGAAGAATCGAACTCGGGTAAACCCGAGTTCGACGCCGACCGGCTCCGCGAGGAGTGCGGCGTGTTCGGCATCTTCGGCCACCCGGACGCGGCCGCCATCACCGCGCTCGGCCTGCACGCGCTCCAGCACCGCGGCCAGGAGGCCGCCGGCATCGTCTCCTTCGACGGCAGGCGCTTTCACTCCGAGCGCCGCATGGGCCTCGTTGGCGACAACTTCTCCCGCCGCGAGGTGATCGACCGTCTGCCCGGCACCACCGCGGTCGGCCATGTCCGCTACTCCACCACCGGCGAAACCATCCTGCGCAACGTGCAGCCGCTGTTCGCCGAGCTCGAAGGCGGCGGCTTCGCCATCGGCCACAACGGCAATCTGACCAACGGCCTCGCGCTGCGCCGCCAGCTCGTTGCCGAAGGCGCGATGATGCAGTCGACCACCGACACCGAGGTGATCCTGCACCTGGTCGCGCGCGCCAAGCGCAATCGCTTCGTCGACCGCTTCATCGAGGGCCTGCGCCAGCTCGAGGGCGCCTACGCCTTCGTCGGCATGACCAACAAGAAGCTTCTCGGCGCCCGCGACCCGCTCGGCATCCGCCCGTTGGTGCTCGGCCGGCTCGACGGCTGCCCGGTGCTCGCCTCGGAAACCTGCGCGCTCGACATCATCGGCGCGACCTATGTGCGCGATGTCGAGAACGGCGAGGTCCTGGTGTTCGACGAGGAAGGCGCGCATTCGCACAAGCCGTTCCCGCCGCTGCCGCCGCGGCCCTGCATCTTCGAGTACATCTACTTCGCCCGTCCCGACTCCGTGGTCGGCGGACGTTCCGTCTACGACGTGCGCAAGGCGATGGGCGCGCAGTTGGCCGTGGAGGCCCCGGCCGGTGCCGACGTCATCGTGCCGGTGCCGGACTCGGGCGTGCCCGCGGCGCTCGGCTTCGCCCAGGCTTCCGGTATTCCTTACGAGCTCGGCATCATCCGCAATCACTACGTCGGCCGCACCTTCATCGAGCCGACCCAGCAGATCCGCCAGCTCGGCGTCCGGCTGAAGCACAGCGCCAACCGCGCGGTGGTCAACGGCAAGCGCATCGTGCTGGTCGACGACTCGATCGTGCGCGGCACCACCTCGTCCAAGATCGTCAAGATGATGCGCGATGCGGGCGCGAGCGAGGTGCACTTCCGCATCTCCTCGCCGCCGATCACGCATCCGGACTACTACGGCATCGACACGCCGGAGCGCGACAAGCTGCTCGCCGCGACCCATTCGCTCGAGGAGATGCGCGAGTTCATCGGCGCCGACTCGCTCGCCTTCCTCTCGGTCGAGGGCATCTACAAGGCGATGGGCTACGAGGCGCGCGATCCGGTGCGCCCGCAGTTCACCGACCACTGCTTCACCGGCGAATATCCGACCGGACTCACGGACCAGACCGGCCAGCAGGCCGCGCCGCGGCAGTTGTCATTGCTCGCCGAGGCAGGCTGACGGAATCTTGCAAGACCGGCCGCCGTTTGGGCGGCCGGTCAATTTTTTGAGCGCAAGTCGGGGCGTAATTATGACGTTTGCACCGGGCGCTGCGGCGCAGTTTTTTGGCGCGATCATTGCGGCGACATTGATGGCAGTTGCGCCCCATCAGGCGGCGGCGCAGACGGCCGCCGGCTCAACCAGACCCGCGGCAAAACCTGCGCCGAAGCCCGCAGCAGCGGCGCTCCCGTCGTCCGACTATTGGTCGGTCAACACGTCGCTCCCTTCGCAATACACCGCAGAACGGCCGCGCCAGCAGCAGCAACGAACGGCCTCGACCCAGCGCAGCGCCTCGCAGGGCGTCCAGACCGAGATGACCTCAGAATTCGGCCGCATGCCGGTTCAGGGCGCAGCCGGCAGCTCCATCGGCTTTACGTCCGGACAGACCGCCAGCTCCGGCCGCTTCACCGATGGACGCGAGGTGCCGGGCATCAACGCGAACACGCGTTCGGAAGATTCCTATGTCGGCCTGTCGCTGACCACGAGGTCGGCCAGCAAGGGGTTTATCGTCCCGGTGCCGACGCCGTGGGGCCGTACGGAATAGGCTGGGGGCGCCTGCGCATCACGCGCGATATTCGGCGATGCCGGCGACCGACTTGGTCGCAGGCCGCGGCGGCGTCTCGTCGGTCCCGTCCGAATACGCGTATTTCGCCGCCGGCCGCTGCATCGCACGGTCCCACCAGTCGTTGACGCGCGGAAATGCCTTGCGGTCGAGCCGATCCGGATAAAGCTCGAAGATGCGGTGCACGATCGCAAGCATGCTGATGTCGCCGAGCGAGAAGGTGCCCCCGGCAAGCCACGGCCCGCGCTCGGCAAGCTCCTGCTCCATGCGCCCGAACACGAACAGCACGTTGTCGAGCGCGGTCTCGAGCTGCCCGTCGGAATAGCCGCCCTGCGTCAGCACGCGCCAGCGGTCGCGCTTCTCCGGCACCGGCGTGCTGTTCAGCATCATCGCGTGGTCCTGCGCCGACAGATCCTTCACGCGCGCGTGCAGCATCTTCGCGTGGGTGAGCCGCGCAAGCTGCAGATGGATCTCGTCGGCGGTCCACGCCCAGTAGCGCATCCGCGCCCGCTCCCTGGCGCCGGCCGGCCGCAGCGGCGGCTCGGGAAAAGCATCCTCGATGTATTCGTTGATGCAGAACGAATTGATGACCGGCGTGCCGTCATGCACCAGCGTCGGCACCACGCCGTTGGGATTGAGCTTGAGGTAATCCGGGCTGAGGTTCTC
>JAIESI010000126.1 GCA_019746135.1 Xanthobacteraceae bacterium | reverse complement strand
AACGCCGGATGATTCGAGGTTGAACATCTCGGAGACTACGCCACCCTCATTTCCAACCAACCCCGCGACGGCACCGAGCGTGATCCCGCCGACCTCAAGTTGTCGAACGGCGTCATTCGCCGCGCGACCGCTCCCGTTGCGACTCCGCGGATTCAGGAACAAGAGCGCACGTATTTTATCTGGGCGATGATCCACCATTACTTCCTCGAAGGTCAAATTGCAGTAAGCTAACGTGCAGAGATTCGACCATACCGCCCATCAAATGCGGCCGCGTGCGCATCAACCAATCGCTCCCAGCGCCGGAAACGTCCGTCAGCATCCAAATAGCGATCTCCTGCAATCTGCCGGTCATCAGCAGGACGCCAACACCGATCATAATGGCTCCCCCGCCGATATTCAGTGCGACACCGAAGCGGCGCATGCGCTTTAATGCGGCGGCAGCGTTTCCCATGAGGATGGCCGTGAGAAGAAACGGCACGCCGAGTCCGAGACCGTAAGCTCCGAGAAGAATCGCGCCATTGCCTGACGAGGTCGCGGTTACCGTGAGGATCGAGCCTAACACCGGGCCAATGCATGGCGTCCAACCGAAGGCAAAGGCGACGCCCAGTAGGAAGGCACCGACCGGTCCGTTGACCTGGCGCGGCCCATTCCATCGGTGGTCGGCCATCAGCATCGGGAGGCGGAGGAGCCCGGTCATCGCCAATCCGAAGACGATGACCAGAGCCCCACCGATCAAGTTGGTTTCCGTCTGGAAGCGTTGGAGAACGCCGCCGAGGGCCATCGCGCTGATTCCAAGCAGCACGAAGATGGTCGTGAACCCGAGCACGAACAGGAGCGCCGGGCGGAAGATGTGAAGCCGGGATACCGCACCGCCGCTGCCGGTCGCGCCGGCACCACCAGCAACATAGGACAGGTAGCCCGGCACGAGGGGCAGGACGCAGGGAGAAAGGAAGGAGATAGCGCCAGCGGCCGCCGCTGTCGCCAAGCCGAGCAGGGATATATCCGGCGCGGCCATCCTCAGCGCTTTCCGTTACTGGACGCTTCCTGCGCGCGGAGCGCCGATCGGGATAGAAAAAGCGATCCCGCCAAGAGGAGCGCGACGCCAGTGCTGATCGCAGCGTCCGCCATGTTGAAGGCAGGCCAATGCCAATTGCCGACGTGAAAATCGAGAAAGTCGGTCACCACGCCTTGATGCACGCGGTCAACGATGTTGCCGGCGGCGCCGCCGGCGATCAAACCGAGAGCCGTGGCTTCAACAATCCTGTGGGTCCGCATTGCCCAAACGAGAAGACCGACCGTGATCGCCACTTTGATCCCGGCCAGAACCAGCGGACGCTCGCGAAAAACATCTTGGAACATGCCGAAGCTGACGCCAGTGTTGAAGCCGAGCGTCAGGTTCAAAAAGGGCGCAACCTCGATCGTGCGCGGCGAGACCATGACGACATTTAGGATCAACCACTTTGTAGCGACATCGAGCAGAAGCGCAGCGGCAAATCCGCCACCAACCCATATCGCGCGATCTCGACGGGAGCTTCTGGCCACGACAATTCCTCATATTATTGCAGTTCAGGTCGGCATTTCTCTGCCGGCAGCGGCCGCCCCAACACAAGGCGACTGCTGTTAATTCAATGCGCGGGTGCGGGGCGAGCCGCAGCAGAATGCCCGCGCTCATCTGTCCGAACCTTTGCGCCGCCGGTTGGGCCACCTTCCGTCTGGCGCTGTCCACGATTGAGAAGGCGCAACCCGTTGAGGACGACCAGCAGGGACGCGCCGACATCGGCGGCGATCGCGCCCCAAAGCGACGCAAGACCGATTATGGTCAGTACAGTGAACAATAGCTTCACCGCGATCGAGAAGGCGATATTCTGTCGAATAACGGTGAGCGTGGCTCGTGAATGACGCACCAGCCAGGGCAACCTCGAAAGATCATCTGACATCAGCGCAACGTCGGCGGTTTCGATGGCCGCATCGCTACCCATCGCGCCCATGGCAATGCCGAGATTGGCGCGGCCCATGGCAGGAGCGTCGTTGACTCCGTCGCCAACCATCGCGACCGCGCCATAACGCCGAACCAGGTCTTCGACGGCGGCGACCTTGTCGCCGGGCAGAAGTTCCGCGCGAACCTCGTCGATGCCTGTCTGCTTGGCAATCGCCTCGGCGGTGGCCCGATTGTCGCCTGTCAGCATCACGACCTTTTCGACGCCAGCGCGATGGAGCGCTGTTACGATGTCCTTGGCTTCAGCCCTCACAGCGTCGGCAACGGCGATCAGTCCCCAGACCTCCTGGCTGTCGCCGACCGCGACAATGGTACGGCCAGCCCCGGAAAGAGTGTCGGCGCGCTCCAGAATGGCCGTCGAGCTGATCGCGCGTTCATCGAGGTAGCGTCGCGACCCGAGCCAGACTTCGCGACCGGAGACGCGGCCGGTCATGCCGCGCCCCGTGATGGCCTGGACCGCCTCGGCCGGTTGCGCGGCGATCTCACCTTCAGTTGCCCTTGCTAGAATAGCGCGCGCTATCGGGTGCTCGCTGCGAGCCTCGAGGGCCGCGGCCAGCCGAAGAAGGTCCCCTTCGCTGCGATTGCCGAGCACCACGATCTCCACGACCCGCGGACGCCCTTCGGTGAGCGTTCCAGTCTTGTCCATGGCGATTGCCTTCAGGCGCGCCGGCGTTTCGAGATGGACACCACCTTTCACCAGAACGCCCTGCTTTGCCGCTCCGGCGAGGGCGGCCACGATCGTCACCGGCGTCGAGATTACAAGGGCGCACGGGCAAGCGATCACGAGCAGCACGAGGGCGCGATAGAACCAAACCTCCCAGTCACCGCCGAGCAACAGCGGCGGCACCAGAAAGATGGCGATCGCAAGTGCCATCACGACCGGGGTGTAGATCCTGGCGAACTTCTCGACCCACTGCTCGCTCGGTGCGCGTCGGCCCTGCGCGGAGCCGACCATGCGGATGATCTGCGCGAGCGTGGTGTCGTTTGCGGCCTTGGTGGTCACGACATCGAGCGCGCCTTCACCGTTGATGGTGCCGGCAAAGACCTCGTCCCCTTCGGACTTGAAAACGGGAACGCTTTCGCCGGTGATCGGCGCCTGGTTGACCTCGCTCTCGCCAGCGGCCACCCGGCCGTCGAGAGGAACCTTGTCGCCGGGTCGAATGATGATGTGAGAGCCGACACGGACCTCGGCGGCCGGAATGTCACGCTCGGTCCCGTCTTCGAGCTTAATGCGCGCTGTCGGCGGCGCGAGCTCCATGAGAGCCGCGACTGCACGCCGCGCCCGGCCGAGGCTCCAAGCTTCGAGCGCCAGAGCCAGCGCGAAGAAGAACGAGACGGTTGCAGCTTCGAACCAGGCGCCGATGCCGATCGCGCCCGCGACGGCAATCACCATCAGGAGATTCATGTCAGGGCGCAGTCTTCGCGCCGCAAGCCATGCCTTGGGCGCGACGTAGCGCACGGCGCAGAGCACGGCGAGCGAATAAAGGATGATGCTCGGCAGCGGCGTCGCGCCTACAGCGTGTTCGCCGGCCTCGAAGGCAGCGATAATCCCGCCTCCGAGCCAGGCATGCACCGCAAAGCCGAGTGCTGCGAAAACGCCGCTTGCGCCGGTCAGCCATGACTGAATACGCCGCCGGCGTTTTTCTTCCTGCGCGGCTTCGCTGGTCACGCCTTCGGTCCATGGCTCTGCGCGCAGACCCGCGCGAGAGACGGCTTTCTCGATGCGAGCTTCCAACGCCGCGTCGGGTGTAATGTCGATCGACATGCGGCCGTTGATGAGGTCAAAGGCGAGCCTGTCTTCGCCGACGAGCGGACCGACTTCACGCTTCAGCGCGGCGATCTCATCGGCACAATCCATGCCGTGGATTCGATAGACGACGCCGCCAGGCAGATTGGTTGGGAGGGGCAGGTTGAGGGCTTCTTGCACCTCGGCCGTGCAACTGCACGCGGAGCTTGCGGCATCGCAAGTTGCCGGCTCAGCAACGGATGGCGACGACCACGGCTCAGCTCGCATCCCCGTTCGCGCGACGGCCTGTTCGATCTGCTGGAGTGTTGCCCGGTTCTGGGGTGCAACGGTCATGGCGCCCTGCGCAGTGTCGAATGCGAGGTTGTCTTCGCCGACGAGCGGTCCCAGTTCCCTGGTTAGAGCAGCCACCTCGTGCTTGCAATCGAGGCCGTGCACGCGAAGAAACACGGCTTCATCGGAACCATCTCCGACGAGAGAGCCGGACATTCCGGTCTTTGAGAGGCCGCGCAAGAGTTCGTCGATCGAAGCACGCTGCCGAGGCGCGATCGTCATCAACCCCTTTGTCGCGTCGAAGGCAAGCCGGTCCTCGCCGCCCACCAGTGGACCGATTTCGCGCTTGAGGATCGCGACCTCGTTCTTGCAATCGAGCCCTCCGACCTTGAACAGCCACGCGGATGCCGTCGGCTTGTCCGACTGCGGCAACAGCTTGGCTTGCATCCCGGTGGAGGCGACCGCCTGTTCGATTGCGCCGAGAGCCGGGGCGCTCTGACCCGCCACCTCCATGACGCCGCCCTTGGTGTCGAACGACAACTTGTCCTCGCCACCCACGACCGGACCGACCGCGGCACGAAGCATCCGAACTTCGTTCTGGCAATCCAAGCCGTCGACCTTGAAGCGTAACGGCCTTGAAGTGCTCCTTGTCCCGGCATCTGAGGTCATCGCGAACTCCTGAATAGCTTAACTGTCTTGAGCGTGGCTCGAATCCTGAGCGTACCCAACATTCTGTAGTCGCCACAAAATCAAGGAGCCCAAGCCAAGTTTGCTGTCGGCTGCCATTGGGGTCACCTCGACAAGTTCGACATGACGACCCATATGCACCCTGTAGCAACTATAGGGTCAAGCCATGGCAGGCGATTTTCTGACGATCGGCGAGTTGGGGCGCAGAACCGACACCAAGGTCGAGACCATCCGCTATTACGAGCGGATCGGGCTGCTCGCCGCGCCAAGCCGGACCGCCGGCAACTATCGCGCCTACGGCGCAGAGCACCTCAATCGGCTGAGCTTCATCCGGCGCTCGCGAGACCTTGGGTTTTCGCTCAACCAAGTTCGCGCATTGCTCGATTTGGCCGACGAACATGACCGATCGTGTGATACCGTCGACGCGATCGCAAAAGCGCATCGGGCCGAGGTCGATCGAAAGATCGCCGACCTGCGCGCGTTGCGCCGCGAACTGGACAGTATGATCGATCAATGCCGCTGCGGCACAATTGCCGATTGCCGGATCATCGAAGCTCTGTCGCCCCAAGCTCAACTGCGACCAAGATAACTGGGGCGTTTTCTTCTCCTGGATTGCCGGAGGTTTTACGACGGCTCATCGAGCATCTTAGTACGACTCGCATAATAGCGGGATGCGATCGGACCGCAGGCGACCCTAAAGAATGCTGGTGATCAACCGATCGGCTCGAGTTCCTTCCCGGTAGAGTGAGCGGACCAGCATGGCAGCGACAATCCCGGTCGAGGCTCCGCCGAGAACGTCGCCGACATAGTGCGTTCCGACGTAGACGCGGGAGATCGTCACAAGCACGGCGGCGGCTAGGAACCACAGACCAAGTCGCCGCATGCCGTGCAGCAGAAAGGTCGCGGCGATGGCAAAGGTCGCGGTGGCGTGATCGGAAGGGAATGACGGATCGGCGCTGCGGTCGATCAGAAGATGCGTGATGCCGCAGTCATATGGCCGTAGCCGATGCACGAACAAGAGGATGATTTGGTTGATCGCAAGGCCAAGGAGAAAGGAAAACCCAGCGGCGACCAACACATGCCGAATGTACTGCCGGTCGTCGCGCCGCCACCATTGTCCGGCGACAGCCAGGACAAGAAGAGGAATGCCGATCGCCGAGACCCAGATCATCAGAAAATCGATCGTAGTGCTTGCTCCGGCGAGGTCGTTGATGGTGCGGGTCGCTGCGGCGTCGACGTCGTATAGCTGCAACTCTGAATCCTCATCTTGTTGTTGGCATCTTGTGAAAGTGTCGGTGCGTTGTCCTTCAGACTTGGCGTGGTTTTTTCGGCCGGCCGCGAACGGGCAGCAGACCCAACACGGTCAGCACGGCGAAAGCGGCGCCTACGAGGAAGGTCGCCTGCGGTCCGATCGCGTCCCAGAGCGCTCCGGCTATCACGCTGGCGGCCAGCAGCATCAGACCGGTGACGAGATTGAACATGCCATAGGCGGTGCCTCGAAGCTCGCCAGGAGCGGCCTCGGCGATCAATGTCGCGAACAGCCCCTGGGTGAAGCCCATATGCAGGCCCCAGAGCACGACGCCGATGCCGACGCTCCAAAGGCCGGTGGCGAAGGCGAGCGTGAGATCGGCGAAGATGAGCAAGACCATGCCGAGGATCAGGATCGTCATCCGGTCCATCCGGTCGGAAAGAATGCCGATCGGATAGGCAGACATCGAATAGGCCAGGCTCATCAGCACCAGCACGATCGGGACGAGCGCCGGCGGCAGGCCGATCGACTGGGCGCGCAGGACGAGAAAGGCTTCGCTGAAGCGGGCGAGCGTGAACACCGCCGCGACCGCCACAACCCACCAATAGGCCGCACCGAGGCGGCGCAACTCCGCGCGATGCAGGGGCATACGGACCTTGCGCAGGTCCTTCGGCCGCTCCGGTTCCTTGACGGCGACGAGGATGAGCGCGACCGACAGGAAGGCTGGAATGACGGCGATCCAGAACACGGTCTGGAAATGGTCCGCCGTCAGCCACATGAGACCGATGGCGAGAAGCGGCCCGATGAAGGCGCCCACCGTGTCGAGCGACTGGCGCAGGCCGAAACTGGTGCCGCGCAGTTCTGGCGGCGCGATGTCGGCGACGAGTGCATCGCGTGGTGCGCCTCGGATTCCCTTGCCGACGCGGTCGATGAAGCGCGCGGCAACGAGCCACTCAAGCGAGGAGGCGAGTGGAAAGATCGGCTTGGTGAAGGCGGCAAGCCCGTAGCCGAGGACGGCCAGAAACTTGCGCTTGCCGAGCGAGTCGCTGAGAGCGCCCGAAAAAACCTTGGTGATCGAGGCGGTAGCTTCGGCGATGCCCTCGATGATGCCGACGGCCAGCGTCGAGGTGCCGAGCACCGTCACCATGTAGACAGGCAACAGCGCGTGGATCATCTCCGAGGAGATGTCCATCAGCATCGAGACGAAGCCGAGCGCCCAGATTCCGGTAGGAATGCCCCGGTGTGACGGAGAAGTCACGTCGGCGGCCGTCGCACCCGTTCTGCCCTGATCCCGCCATGTCATCGGTTCTCGTCGTGAGCGTCGAAGACTCGCTGGGCGTAGCTGTCGAGCAAAACCTCGCAGGCACGCAGGCGCTCCGCCGCTTCGTCAGCCAGGGCAGCGCCATAGAAATCGAGCTTTCTGATCTTCTCTAGCCAGCCCTGGAGTTTTTTGAGGTCGGTATCTTCCTCCTCAAGCTCCGCATAAGTGAATTTGTTGATCGCGACTTCCTTGGCGATCTCCGCCTCGAAATCGGCGCAGCGGCCTAGGAATTCGCGATACTGGTCGTCCCGATCCGCCCTGAAACGAGAGATAACTTTGTCCTCTTGGGTGCGGTCGAGCGCGACTGTCTCCAGGATCACGGCTTCACCGCCCATTCCGGTAACATCATTCTCCAGCATCTTCAGCCGGCGCACATGGTCATCGGTTTTCGGCAGCAGGCAGACGCCGTTCTGCAGATAGACCGCGCCCATGCCCTTCAGCCGCCGCCAAAGGGCGATGCGTTTGGCCGCCGGCTCGGGCGGGACTTTATAGGTCAGCAAAAGCCATGAAGGAGCTGTCATCGTTTCAATTTATTGAAACGGCTGTAACATTTCAATTGAAATGAGGTTTGAGAAGAGCAACGGAAATTGCTCCGCAGCCCTCCTCTCAACGCAAACGGAGGCACGAAAGCTAAAAATCCGCCTCCAACGGGCGTGGCGCGGGACGACCTCTCAGTGTATCAATATCTCAATTATTCTTGAGATATTGAGATAAAAATGTACGAAAAGCAGGCCCTCGATGCCTTCGCCGCGCTTTCGCAGGAAACGAGGCTCCGCATCGTCCGTCTTCTGGTGACAGCCGGTCCCGGAGGGATGTCCGCTGGCGCCATAGGAGAGGCGATGGACAGCGCGTCCTCCTCGCGCATGTCCTTTCACCTGAGCCATCTCGAACAGGCCGGGCTTGTCGAATCTCGGCGCGAAGGGCGGTCGATCATCTACAGCGCGGCCCTGCTGACGCTATCCAGCCTTGTCGAATTCCTCATGCGCGACTGCTGCCAGGGCCATCCCGAAGTGTGCAACCCGGCCGTCGCCGCGCTGTCCTCTTGTTGCGAACCCACGAAAGGCGCTCCCCATGTCTGATGCTGCTCAGCCACACCGCATCTTCAATGTCCTTTTCCTCTGCACCGGCAATTCGGCCCGCTCGATCCTCGCCGAAAGCATTCTGACCAAGGATGGCGCCGGCCGCTTTCGCGCCTTCTCCGCTGGCAGTCAGCCCAAGGGGGACGTCAATCCCTTCGCGCTGAAGGTGCTGAGGAGCTTCGACTACCCTGCCGATGGTTTCCGCTCGAAGAGCTGGGAGGAGTTCGCAGGGACCGGCGCTCCCGTGATGGATTTCGTGTTTACGGTTTGCGACAGCGCCGCTGGCGAGGCATGTCCGGTCTGGCCCGGCCAGCCGATGACAGCGCATTGGGGCATCGAAGATCCCGCTGCCGTGGAAGGTTCCGACATCCAGAAGGAAGCTGCCTTTGTCGCCGCGTTTCGCTACATGAAGAACCGAATCTCAGCTTTTTCAGCATTGCCGCTGTCGAGCCTCGACAGGGCGTCGTTGCGCACGCAGCTCGTGGAAATCGGGCAATCGGACGGCACGTCCTCGCCTCGCAACAGCGCAGCGTGAAGCAAGGCCATGGACGTTATCATCTATCATAACCCAGACTGCGGCACCTCGCGCAACACGCTGGCGATGATCCGTAACGCCGGCATCGAGCCGCATGTCATCGAGTACATGAAGACGCCGCCGTCGCGCGTGCTGCTGACGCAGCTGATCACGCGTATTGGCATCTCTACTCGAGCGCTTCTCCGCGAAAAAGGCACGCCCTACGTGGAGCTTGGTCTAGGCGATCCGTCGCTGACCGACGCCCAACTTCTGGATGCCATGATGGCGCATCCGATCCTCATCAACCGGCCGATCGTGGTCAGCCCCAAGGGTGTGACACTCTGTCGGCCCTCTGAAGAAGTGATTGACCTGCTTCCGCCGCAGCAAGGCGAGTTCACGAAGGAAGACGGCGAGCGCGTGGTGGACGAGCAAGGCCGCCGCGTGGCGACGGCTTGAGGGAAAACTATGTCTACCTTTGAACGCTATCTCACCCTCTGGGTCGCGCTCTGCATCGTTGTCGGTATCGCACTTGGCCATGTCATGCCGGGTGTGTTTCAAGTGATCGGCGCAGCGGAAATCGCCAAGGTCAATCTGCCGGTGGCGATGCTGATCTGGCTCATGGTCATTCCGATGCTCCTGAAGATCGACTTCGCAGCGCTCGGCGAGGTGGGCCGCCACTGGCGTGGTATCGGCGTGACGCTTTTCGTCAACTGGGCGGTGAAGCCTTTTTCCATGGCTTTGCTCGGTTGGCTCTTCATCGGTTGGCTGTTCCGGCCGTTGCTGCCCGCTGACCAGATCGACAGCTATATCGCCGGCCTCATCATCCTCGCCGCCGCACCTTGCACAGCGATGGTATTCGTCTGGTCGAACCTGACCAAAGGCGAGCCGCATTTCACGCTGAGCCAGGTCGCGCTCAACGACGCGATCATGGTGGTGGCGTTCGCGCCCATCGTGGGGCTGCTGCTCGGCCTATCCGCGATCACGGTGCCATGGGGCACGCTGATCCTGTCGGTCGTGCTTTACATCGTCATTCCGGTGATCGTCGCGCAGGTCGTGCGTCGCCATCTTTTGGCGCGCGGCGGTCAGGCCGCGCTCGACCGACTGCTCGCGAAGCTCGGGCCGGTCTCGCTGGTCGCGCTGCTGGCGACGCTGGTGCTGCTGTTCGGTTTTCAGGGCGAACAAATCATCGCGCAGCCGATGGTCATCGTGCTGCTCGCCGTACCGATCCTCATCCAGGTCTATTTCAATTCCGGTCTTGCCTATTTGCTCAATCGGATCTCGGGGGAGCAGCATTGCGTCGCCGGCCCCTCGGCTCTGATTGGCGCGTCCAATTTCTTCGAGCTGGCTGTTGCGGCCGCCATTAGTCTGTTCGGCTTTCACTCCGGCGCGGCGCTCGCGACCGTTGTCGGGGTGCTGATCGAGGTGCCGGTCATGTTGTCCGTCGTGTGGATCGTGAACCGCTCCAAGGGCTGGTATGAGCGCGACGGTAAGGCGGCGACTGTCGTGGAGGCGAACCGCTGATGCTGAGAAACCTCCCCAATGTCGATGCCGCTTGCATCGCTGTGCCGCAAAATGAGCGGTTGCGCGCAACATCCTCGACCCATCCCCCTCGCGTTCTGTTGCTCTACGGCTCTCTCCGCGAGCGGTCATACAGCCGCTTTCTGACGCTGGAGGCCGAGCGCCTGCTGAAGCACTTCGGCGCGGAAACTCGCGTCTTTGATCCGCACGGTTTGCCGTTGCCCGATGGAGCGGAAGTCGATCATCCGAAGGTGCGTGAACTGCGGGAACTCTCGCTCTGGTCGGAAGGCCAGGTTTGGACAAGTCCGGAGCGGCATGGCGCCATGAGCGCGGTGATGAAAACACAGATCGACTGGATACCCCTGTCGGTCGGCGCGGTTCGCCCAACGCAGGGCCGCACCCTTGCCGTTATGCAGGTTTCCGGCGGTTCGCAGAGTTTCAACGCCGTCAACCAGATGCGCATGCTCGGTCGCTGGATGCGGATGGTGACGATTCCGAACCAGTCATCCGTCGCCAAGGCGTACCAGGAGTTTAATGAAGCGGGCCGAATGAAGCCGTCCTCGTACTACGACCGAGTGGTCGATGTGATGGAGGAGCTAGTCAAATTCACGCTGCTGACGCGCGATATCTCGTCGTATCTCAATGACCGATATTCCGAACGCAAGGAAAGCGGCGAAGTGAACCGCGCCACATAGCAGCCGTCCAGTGATGAAAATGCGAAGCCTGCTTGGGATCAAAAGTCCATCATTCGACCATAAGCGATTCGAACTTTTTTACTGCCTAACGCCGCCGTTTCTACGCTTTTTCGCCCGTTGGATACTCCATGTTCTTTGCTCGGCCGCGGTTCTGGCGGCAATCGGCGGCTAGATCGCACTGTAGAGGGCTATCGGCGGTCTTTGGCGCGCCGGTCAGAATAAAACCGCGAATACTTATGTCATTGAAATTCCACTTAATTATTAACCGCGTGTCCCGTCTCTCATTGAGCACGATAGGGCCGCATCGAGTTAAGTCAGAGCACTGCCATTAGCGAGCGGCAAGGAAGGCAGCGGCGCATCCCGCAGAACGAATTCGGCTCGCAGCCGAGCCTCCTGCCGCTACGGCCTGTGAGAGTTCCAGTCGGTATAAGATCGTGGTACTTGGCGATAGTTTCAGAGACATTTGCTCTTCGTTGGCGGCGTTCGCGCGCGGATAGCGCGATGTTACAAACGCATGCAATGTTCTTGGCGCCAGTTCGTCTCTCCATCAGCGAAGTTCAAAAATAAGACCCAATCGGAAGGAGCTCGAGGACACCGGGCCTGGACGATCAACTCGGTGTGGCTTCGCACTGAACCAAAAGAACCGTTGGAACGACTACGGGGAAGAGGGTCTGAAGGCAGCCAGTCGGTATGTCGGGCCGGCCCTGCAACCAGCGCCGGGTTCACCTTGGAACCGGCAGGAGGAGACAACATGCATACGAAGACACGCGCATTCCACCGCGGCCTCATGCTTGCAGGAGGCGCATTGGCGCTTGCGATGCTGCCTGCAGCGGCTCAGGCACTACCAGTTTCGAATGCTGCGCACATCCTCGGAAGCGATACGGCGACCAGCGGCTTGGTGGAACAGGTGAACCATGGCCACCATGGCGGTGGTCATCACGGTGGTCATCACGGCCGTGGTCATCACGGCGGTGGTCATCACGGCGGTGGTCATCACAGCGGTGGTCATCACAGCGGTGGTCATCACAGCGGTGGTCATCACAGCGGTGGTCATCACAGCGGTGGTCATCACGGCGGTGGTCATCACGGCGGTGGTCATCACGGCGGTGGTCATCACGGTCACTGAGCGAGAGCAAACGGACGCGCCGATAATCAGAAAATCTTGAAAAACTCCATTCGGGAAGGGTGGCCGGGCCTCGGCGTCGGCGACCCTCCTCGGAGACACGCACGGGATCACCCGCGATCATCTTCGGCCATCCAGGGATCATTGTAGGCTGCCTGCAAGCGCGGTTATTGAACCGGCAATGTGAACCGTGGTCATCACGATCATAGTGGCCACAGGGCCACAATGATTGTTCCCCATATATCGGCCCATGCGACCGCTGCCGTCCGGTACACTACCTCCGGTCCGAAGGGACGCGGGACGTGGATCTAGACGGCGCATATCGCCGATCGCGCAAGCGAGCGAGTGAACGTCAAGCTCAAGCGGCTCCACGATGCGATCGAGAACAGCGTTTGCCGACGTGTCCAAACCGCTGCTCAAGGATCGAGCGATCGAGCTGAAGGCCATGCGTGATCAGGCCCGACCAAGGCACACCGGGCCGAGGGTGCTTGATCGGCTCTGGCCGAACATTACACTCCGGGGACGCGGTTGCGCTTGCGACAACCTTGAGCTGCTCATTGATATAGTTGAGCGTCGCAACCCCTTGCTTGCCGTTGGGATGCGGCCGCCCACGCGGCAGGGTGACGAGATGGGTGCCGCCGACGAACACGTCGAGACGATCGTCGTAAAGGCGCACCCGCAGCTGGTGGCCGATCAGGCGTGACGGCACGGTGTAGAACACCTTGCGCAAGGTGAAGCCGCCGCTTGACGTCACGCGGACAATCACCTCCTCGTAGTCCGAGGTGCGGCCATCTGGCAACGCCTGCAGGGTGGCGCGCTCGTGGTCGATCCGCTTGGCGTTGCGGGCATTGCGGCGGCTGACAATCTCGTCGATGCAGCCGCGGTAGGCGGCGAGATCATCGAAGTCAGCAGTGCCGCACAGCGTCAGTCAAAATTCGTCATTTGTATTTCTGCTTGACTTGCTCCATGTCCGACGGACTATCGATCCATTCCTCCAAAAATCCGCAAGAGGCACACAGATAGCGCGAGACTTTAACTGAGCTAAAAACCGTGCGCCCTACCGCAATGTTGTTTCCCGCGCCGAAGCCGCCAACCGTGCCGGGCACGTGAATAATATCGACTGACCCGCACTTCGAGCACTTCTTTGAGTTGCGCATCGTTGCACCGAGGTTTGGGCGGATTGGTTGCGAACGAGATGTATAGATTGGCGGCGGCTCAGCAATCGTGTGGCACAGTGGGACTTATGATTTTGTATAGAATCAGCTAACCCATGCCAAGCATGGCAGCACAACGACTGACGAGGCATGCCTATCCCCATAAGTCCGGCGGAACCTCGGGGAACTGACGAGATCTCAAGGAGATAGGCGGTCCAGATGAGCTTGCCCGATACCTCACCTCTCTGATCTGGAAGCGAATTTCGCGCCGCCGGCGGAGCTAGGGTCCAGACTCATTAAATCCACCATACCAGCGCGGCGGTCAGGCAGACAGCCGCCAGGTAGTTTCGCGCCAG
>JAIESI010000204.1 GCA_019746135.1 Xanthobacteraceae bacterium | reverse complement strand
TAAAGCCCGAGCCAAAATCGGCCGCGCTTATCCAGACACTCCCAAAGAGTCAAAATCACTGTGACGAGCTACTAGCCGATCTTCAGATGGCAGTGGTTCGAGACTCAACGGCTCGCGCGCGGTGGTAGTAGTTTTCGCGGACAATGGTTTTGCATTTAAACGAATTGCGTCAGGCATGATCCATTCCCACGGAAATCAAGCTGCACGACCGATCAGGCCGCCGCGCCACTCTTATTGGCGCGGCCACCTTTATGGAAACTGCAAGTTAGCATCGCCGTGTCGGAGACAGTCGTAGACACGGTCGTGTGATCACCGGACGGCGGCGGCGATCGCGCAGCGGTTGCTGGCAGGCCGCGGATTAAGACTTCGGAGGCCGCACCAGGATCAGCGGTCCGCGCCGGTCCGTCCGATCGAGCGGCGCCCGGAGCGGCTCCCCACCGATAAACCACCGGACAGCCAGACTTTGATTGTTGGAGCCGGATTTTCGGCCGTCGTAGGCAGTCAGGCGAGACGGCGGCCGATTTGCAGCCGCTCACGCAACAGATTTATGAAAGCCGATTCCCACGTCTGGTTGCGGCGCCGCGGCAACTGAACCGCCCGAAGTTCCCGTGTCACCGATGGCTTGACGATGGTGTGCGCCACCAGAAGTTTGTCGTCGATGCTGCGCTGGACAGCCGATGGCGGCATCACGGTGGCCCAACCGCCGGATTTTACAAGGCGCATTGCCGACGCCATCGAGTCGAGTTCAAGCTTCGGCACGAGGGGCAGGCCTGCGCTGAGGAAGGCGCGATCCATCAGCGCGCGCAGTCCGTGCCGCTTTGATGGCAAGACGAGATTCAGGCTTGCGATGTCGGCCAGCCGGATCGGGCCCGGTGAGTGCAGGGCATAAGATGCACTGGTCAGGATGGCGAGCGGCTCCGACGACAGGACTGTTTCTCGCAGTGCTGCACGTGCATACATGTGCTCGACGACAGCAACATCGATGATATTGTCGGAGAGCCATTCGAGCAGAACGCCGCTATGGGACTCCACGACCTTCAGTTCGACTTCCGGGCAGACCTTGGCCCATTCCATAATCGTCGCGGTGGATGCCCGCACCAGGAGCGAGTCCTCGTCGAGACCGGGCAACATCCCAACACGCAGGATTGGACGAGCCTGTTTGCCAGATGGCTTGCGCCGCCGGCTGTTTCTCAATGCGTCAAGGATGGGGGCGTAGATTGCATACGCTTTGCGGCCCAATTCGGTTGGACGTACCCCCTGCTTGGTACGCTCGAATAACGTGTCGCCAAAACACGTTTCCAGCGAGCGAATTTGCATGCTGATCGCGGGCTGCACGACATTCAGCTTGGCGGCAGCCCGCGAGATCGCGCCGGATTCAAAAACCTCGATGAAGTATCGCAATTGCCGCGTGCTCGGCGGCGCTACCGGCAAGGTGTCCGATGCTCTGGCCTTCGATTGTCCCCGGATCGAGCGTAATCCGTCGACGGCCTGGTCGAGCACTGGCGCCAGCTTGCCATAAAGCTCCGCGGCGAAAGGTGTCGGCTCCAGCCCGACAGTGGTGCGACCAAACAGCGCTTCGCCGAGTTCAAGCTCCAGCCGCTTGATCTGCGCGCTCAAGGTCGGCTGCGTCACCTGGCAGACGCGGGCGGCGGCGCTCATTGCGCGCCGCTCAAAAGCAGCCATGAAATATTGAAGTTGCCGAAGATCCATGCCCGGGAAGCTTTTGGTGCTGCGGGTAGGGTATAGGATTTTCTGATGACCGTCATTGTCAATCTGTATTGGCGGGCTTTCGAGCCGCGCCGCACACTTGCGGCATGGCTACCGGCGTGCCGGAGGCGGTAGCAGGCGACGCGGTGGGCGAGTTTAGGCCGCACCGGAACAAGGGGGACCTGCTCATGACATTCATTCACTCAGCACCGCGGTCGTCAGCCGCGATCGGCGCGGCTGTGTTCACGCTTTCGCTTGCCGGGATGCCGGCTTTCGCCCAGGTGAAGATCGGATTTCAGGCGCCGCTCACCGGGCCGGCCGCAACGGACGGCGTTTCTGCCAAAGTAGCGGCCGAGCTTGCCATCGAGCGGATCAATGCGCCCGGCGGCATTCTCGGCCAGAAGGCCGAACTCGTCATGTATGACGACCAGGCCAAGACCGAAGAAGCGGTGTTCACCGCCAACAAGCTGGTTGGCCAGGATGGTGTGAAGTTCGTAGTCTCCGGCAGCTACTCGGCCTCGGGCCGCGCTGCAGCTCCCATTTTCCAGAATGCCAAGGTGCCGTTTATTTCAGCCTATGGTGTGCATCCGGATATCACGCGCGCCGGCGACTATGCCTTTCGCACGGTTCATCTCGGTCCGCCACAGGGCCGCGCCGGCGCCAAGTTCGTCGGCGAAAACCTGAAGCACAAGAATATTTCCGTCATCTCGATGGACAATGACTATGGCCAGGCGACGCTCGAGGGCTTCAAGAGCGCGATCGGCCAGTTTGGTGTGAAGATCATTGGCGAATACAGCTATCCGCTGCGTGACCGCCAATTTGGCTCCATCGTTGCGAGCGTGAAGCGCGACAATCCAGAAGCGATCTATATCACCGGCTATTTCTTTACTGCCGGTCCGTTGGTGACGCAGCTTCGCGCCGCCGGCATCACGGTTCCGATCATCGGTTCGCAGGCGTTTGATGCGCAGAAGCTGATCGAGATCTCGGGCTCCGCGGTTGAGGGCGTATATATTGTCGGCGGCCTCAACCGCGACCGCGATAACCCGGAGCTGAAGGCATATCTTGCCGACTTCCAGAAGCGCGCCGGCTATCTCGGTGAAAATGTCGGCGCCACCGTCTATTCGGCGATCATCCTGATGGCCGATGCCATCAAGCGCGCCGGTGCCATCGATCCGGCGAAGACGCGCGACGCGCTCGCGGCGACCAAGAACTTCAATCACCTCGCGGGCGAACTTGTCAGCTTCAATCAGCTCCGCGAGATCAACATGCCGATGAACGTCAATGTCGTGAAGGATGGGAAGTTCATCCATCACGCCTGGATCGATGATCTGAAGCTGCTCGCGCCGCCGACGCAGTAAGCGAGGTCTCTATCGGCCTCATCCTGGGGAGGCTGCGAAGAAGCCGTCTTGAAGGATGGGCCGCCTCGTCCTTCGAGACGCGCCCTGCGCGTGCTAGTCAGAATGAGGCGGGTTCGAGGCCGCTGCTGCGGTGCCCGGACCGCCTTTGCGCATAACGGATATTGCCGCGTGTACTACGTCGACCTCGTATTAAATGGCCTGATCTTCGGCTGCATGTATGCGCTGATGGCCGTCGGCTTGACGCTGGTCTATGGTCTGCTGCGCATTCTGCATATCTCGCACGCGGCCGTTTACGCGTTCGGCGCCTTCATCACCGTGATTGTTGCGAACGCGACCGGCAGCATCGCGCTCGGCATGCTGGTCGCGATCGTGTCCTCCGCGATCTTTGGTGCAGCGATATACCGGCTCTTGTACCAGCCGCTTCTATCATTTCCGCCCTATGTGCCGATGATCGCGTCGGTGGGATTGCTGATCTTCATGGAAGACAGCTTTCGCATCGTATTCGGCGAACAGGGGTTGACCTTCACACGTAATCCCTATCCGACGCAGATTTACAACCTGTTCGGCCTGACCATTAATGTCATCCAGATCGCGATGATTGTCGCGACGGCTGTGTGTCTCACCGCACTGATCCTGTTCACCACCAAGACCCGCGTCGGCATCGCCTGGCGCGCCACGGTGTCGAACCCGAAGATTGCTACGAGTTTCGGCGTTAATGCGATCCAGGTACGCTATCTTAACTTCCTGACCGGCTCGGGGCTCGCAGCGCTTGCCGGCGCATTGATCGCGCTACTGAATAATTATGTCGAGCCGACCATGGGCTTTGTCGTCAGCTACAAGGCGCTGGCGATCATTGTGCTCGGCGGCCTCGGCAGCGTGCGCGGCACGCTGATTGCGAGTTTTGCGCTGGGTCTCGTCGAGTCCTTCGGAACGATCTTGGTCGGGAAATATCTCGACCGCGACGCGCTCGCTTTCCTGTTCCTGATCATCGTGCTGTTGGTGCGCCCGCAGGGTCTGACGGGAGCGCGCGCGTCGTGAGCCTCTACGCATACAGCCTCCTGTCGATTCTCGGCATCAACATCATGCTGGCGGTCAGCCTGAACATGATCAGCGGGCTATGCGGGCAGTTCAGCCTCGGGCACGGCGCCTTCTATGGCGCGGGCGCCTATGCCGCGGCTTTGTGCGCAACGGCGGGCTATTCGGTCCCGGTTTCGCTGCTGACCGGCATCGTCGTGGGCGGTGTGCTCGGGTTCGTTGTCGGCTCTGCCTCGGTGCGCCTGCGCGACGACTTCCTCGCGGTGACGACGATCGGTGTGAGCTTCCTGTTCGTCGGCTTCGTGCGCAAGCAGCACTGGCTCGGCGCGGAAATGGGCCTCAGCAAGATTCCGGCGAGTGGTTTTGGGCCAGACGGCAACGCCATCATGATCTTGATCTTTGCCGCTGCGACGATCGCCTTCAGTCTCTATCTCAATCGGAGCTGGATGGGCTTTGCGTTCCGCGCGGTCGCAGACGATGAGCAGGCAGCGCGCACCATCGCGATTCCGGCCTCGACCTACAAGCTGGTGGCCTTTGCGATCGGCTGTGCGATCGCGGGGCTCGCCGGCGGGCTCTACACCTATTTCACGCAGTTCATAGTGCCGGATTCCTTCGGCTTTATCCTCTCGGTGACGCTGATGGCGATGGTGGTCATCGGCGGCACAGGCTCGACATGGGGCGTGGTTGCCGCGGCCATTATTCTGACGCTGCTGCCGGAAGCGTTTCGCTTCATCAACGACTATCGCCTCCTGATCTATGGCGGCCTGCTGATGCTGGTGATGCGCTTTGCGCCCGGCGGACTTGCCGGCGTCGTTGGTTCGCTGACGCGGAGGCTGCGCCGCGTATGACACAGGTGCACACCACACCCACACTGCAGGTCGAGAATGTCTCCATCCGCTTCGGCGGCGTGCAGGCGCTGATTGATGTCTCGTTCTCCGTCACCACCGGAGACTTCGTCGGACTGATTGGCCCAAACGGCGCCGGCAAAACGACACTGCTCAAGATCATCGCCGGGGTGCTGCGGCCGGACACTGGCCGTGTGCTGCTCGACGGCGAGGATGTCACGAAGCTTGCAACCGCTGCGCGGGTGAAGCGCGGGCTTGCGGTCACGCATCAGATCGTGCGGCCGTTCCGCTCGATGACCGTCCTCGACAATACCGCGCTCGCGGCCGGGCACAGAGTCACGTCGAACCCGCTGGGTGCGCTGTTCCACCTCGCTCGCAAGCGGGAGGATGACCACGCCCGCACGCTACTTGCGCGTGTTGGCCTCGGCGGCACGGAAGACAAGCCGGTCAGTGCGTTGCCGCTTGGCCAGCTCAAACGTCTCGAAGTCGCGCGGGCACTCGCCGTCGATCCGCGGCTGCTGATTCTCGATGAGCCTCTGGCCGGCCTCAATCACAAGGAGGCCGCGACTCAGGCTGACACCGTGGCCGCGCTGAATGGCGAAGGCGTCACAACCATCCTAATCGAACATAATCTCGGCGAGGTCCTGCGCGTCTGCCGCCGTCTCCTCGTGCTCGACGGTGGCCGCATCATCGCCAATGGCGAGCCGAAGGCCGTGATGGCCGACAAGACCGTGCGTGAAGCCTATATCGGAAAGGCGGGCGACGATGCTGCGGCTTGAAAATTTGAGCTGCGGCTACGGCCCCGTCCGCGCCGTGCACAGTCTTTCACTCGCCATCGCCGAGCGCGAGACGCTGGCACTGCTCGGCCCGAACGGCGCCGGCAAGACCTCGACCATCATGGCCATCATGGGCCACACCACGATCCATGGCGGCAGCATCCTGTTCCGCGGCGAGGACATCACACACGTGCCACCGGTGAAACGCGTCGAACTCGGCATCGCGCTGGTGCCGGAGGGGCGCCTCTTGTTCTCCGATCTGTCCGTGGAAGACAATCTCACCGTCGGTGGCTATCGCCATGCCATGGCACGCGATCATACGAATCGGCAGCGCGTCTACGCGTTGTTCCCGCGCCTCGCCGAGCGACGCGCCCAGATCGCTAGCTCCTTGTCCGGCGGCGAACAGCAGATGCTGGCGATGGGCCGCGCGCTGATGGCCGAACCGAAACTGCTCCTGATCGATGAATTGTCGCTCGGCCTGATGCCCAAGATGGTGGACCTGTGCTTTGACGCACTCGCCGCATTGCGTAAGGACGGCGTCACCATCCTGCTGGTCGAGCAGAACACCACACGCGCGCTGGATTTCGCTGATCAGGTTTGTGTCATGACCTCAGGTTCTCTGGCCTTTTCCGGCTCGGCCGCGCAGACGAAGGCCAACGACCGCCTGTTCGACGTGTTTGTCGGCGCGAGTTGAGTTGCAAGATCGGGTGTAGCCATGAGTGATTTCGATCTCGTCGTTACCGGCCGTATCGTCACCGCCGAGCGTGTGATCGATGACGGCTATGCCGCAGTCCGCGATGGCCGCGTCGCGCGTGTTGGTGAAGGCGCGGCACCGCAAAGCAAGGTCCGCTACGACTTTGGACAGGCCTACGTCCTGCCGGGCGCCATCGACTCGCAGGTGCATTCCCGCTCTCAGAAAGATCAGGAGGATTTCATCTGGTCGACGCGGGCGGCGGCTGCCGGCGGCGTCACAACTATCGTTGACATGCCCTATGATGCCGGCTTTCTGGTCTGTACCGGCGAGCGTGTAAAGCAGAAGATCGCGGAGGCCGGCGCGCAGACCCGCGTGGATTTCGCGCTTTACGCAACGATCGATCCGGACGACGGCGCCAGGCACATCCCGGACATGATTGCCGCAGGCGCGTCGGCGTTCAAGTTCTCGACCTTCTGCACCGATCCGAAGCGCTTTCCGCGCATCCCGCCGCAGACATTGTACGCGTGCTTCAAGGAGATTGGCGCTCACGGCCTGATGGCCGGCGTTCACAACGAGGACGACGAAATGGTGCGCGCCGCCATCAGGGCGGTGGAAGAGTCCGGCATTCGCGATTATCGCGCCCATGCCATGTCGCGGCCGCCCGTCAGCGAAACGCTCGCCATGGCCGAGGTCTATGAGATTGGCGCGCAGGCGGGCTGCTCCTCGCATGTCGTGCATTGCTCGCTCGGGCGCGGCTATGATTTATGCAAGGCTTACCGTGGGCAGGGCTTCGATACGACCATCGAGGCCTGCATCCACTATCTCATCCTCGACGAAGAGAATGATGTGAAGCGTCTCGGCGGCAAGGCCAAGATCAATCCGCCGATCCGCCAACGCCGCGAGGTGGAGGCGCTGTGGCGTCACCTCGATGCCGGCAATGTCACGGTGGTGTCCACGGATCACGTGAGCTGGTCGGAGGATCGCAAGACCAATCCGGACATGTTGAAGAATTCGTCGGGCGTACCGGGTCTCGAAGTGCTTTATGCGCTGCTGATGAAGGGCCTGACCGAGCGCAAACTGCCGGTCACCTGGGCAGCGCGGCTGCTGGCCGCAAATCCTGCCAGGCTGTTCCGTATCGACGATCGCAAGGGTGCGCTGGCTGTCGATCGCGACGCCGATATTCTCGTCATGGCGCATGATCCGCATCACTATGATCCGGCGGCCAGTGGGCACAATTTCGTGAGCTGGTCGCCCTATGCCGGAATCGAATTGCCCTATCGTCCAGTTGCCACTTTCCTGCGCGGTAACATGATTTATGACGGCAGGGCTGTTCTGGCCGAACCAGGCAGTGGTGCCTTCGTGCGTCCGCCATTTCCGATCGCACATGCGCAGCAAAAGGCGGGCTGATGCAAAAGCCGCCGATCGACAGCGACCGTTTGTGGAACGATCTGATGGCGCTGGCCGCCATCACCGATCCGGACAAGCCCTATACGCGCCGCTCGTTCTCGCCGCTGTTCCTGAAGGGGCGCGACTGGCTGAGGGAGCGCTTTGAAGAGGCGGGTCTGACGGTGCGGCTCGACACTGCGGCCAATCTGATCGGCCGTCTCGACGGGGCCGGGCGCGATGCGACGACCATCGTGCTTGGCTCGCATTCCGACACAGTGCCGTCCGGCGGCCGGTTCGATGGTCCGGCGGGTGTGCTCGCGGCGCTTGAGGTGGTGCGCGCGATGAAGGCGGCGGAATACCGGCCGCGTCATGCCATCGAGGTCGTGGACTTTCTCGCCGAAGAGCCCAGCGAATATGGCTTGTCGTGCGTTGGCAGCCGCGCGATGGCCGGTGTGCTCGATGAAAAGATGCTCGCGTACACAAATGCTGGCGGAGAAAATCTCGCCGATGCCATCAATCGTGTTGGTGGCGATGTCGCGCAGCTCGATCGCGCGCGGCGCAGCGATATCGCTGGCTATCTCGAATTGCATATCGAGCAGGGCGTGGTCCTGCAGAGCAACAAGGTCGACCTCGGTCTTGTCACTGCAATCGTCGGCATTACCCGCATCGAAGTCATATTCGAGGGCGCGGCCGACCACGCCGGCACGACGTTGATGGATTATCGCAAGGATGCGAGCCTTGCGGCGGCGCAATTGCTGCTGTTCGGATCCCAGCGGGCGCATGCTTTTGCCGCGCGCAGGCAGGGTCATTTCGTTGCCACGACGGGTGTCTTCGAAATTCACCCAAATGCATCCAATGTCGTGCCAGGACGCGCACGCATGGTCTTCGACATCCGCGCTGAAGATCATGTGATGGTCGACGAATTCCTCGCGGAGCTCGATGCCGAGAGCAAGGCTGCCGCTGCGCGCTTCGGTGTGACGCGTTCGCAATTCAATACGCTGTCCAGCACCAAGCCGACGATCTGCGACCGGCATCTGAGAGCTGTGCTGAAACGCGGAGCGGAAGCGCTCGGCTATTCCACAATGTCGCTCGCGTCTGGTGCCGGGCATGATGCAGCGTTTGTCGCTCGCATCGCCCCGAGCGCGATGCTGTTCATTCCCTGCCGCGACGGCAAAAGCCACGCGCCCGAGGAGTGGACAGAGAAACATCAGGCCGCATCGGGTGCGGCCACGCTTTACGAGGCCGTCCGCATGCTGGACGGACAAAATCAGTAATCCGGAGGTGATCCGATGCGACGTATTCTCGGGCCGCGCGACGTCGAGTACGCCGTGAAGGGTGGATCGGTCTTTGCTGCCGGTGGTGGCGGCTGGGCCGATCATGGCCGCATGCTTGGCACCGCGGCGGTAAATGCCGGCAAGCCGGAACTCGTCAGCATGGATGAAGTGCCGGATGAGGCCTGGATTGCGACTGCCGCGGCTATCGGCGCACCGGCCTCTACGACGGAATGGGAAATGCGCGGCGCCGACTATGTGAAGGCCGTGCAGCTCGTGGAGAAGGAATTGGGGGAACCGATTTATGGCCTCATCATTGGCCAGAACGGAAAGTCGTCGACCTTGAATGCCTGGCTTTCATCGGCCATTCTTGGCATCAAGGTGATCGACGCGGTCGGCGACATTCGCGCGCATCCGACCGGCGACATGGGTTCGATCGGTCTCGCCAATTCGCCAGAGCCTATGATCCAGTCCGCCGTTGGCGGCAACCGAAGTCAGAATGCCTATATCGAAATGGTGATCCGTGGCGCGACCGGAAGGATCTCGCCTGTGCTGCGCACCGCGTCCGACATGTCGGGCGGTTTCATCGCATCATGCCGCAATCCGGTGCGCGCGTCTTATGTCAAAAAGCACGCGGCGCTCGGCGGCATCTCGATTGCGCTGGCGCTGGGTGAGGCGATCTTCAATGCCGAGCCGAAAGGCGGCAAGGCGGTGATCGACGCGATCTGCAAGGAGACCAAAGGCGAGATCATCGGCGGCGGCAAGGTGACGAAGAAAGCCGTGCAATATACGCGCGAGGCTTTTGACATTGGCGCCGTGACGATCGGGCAGGGCCCCAGGGCGGTCGTGCTGCATGTCATGAATGAGTATATGGCGGTGGACGATGCACAGGAGACGCGGCTCGCGGGATTTCCCGATGTGATCACGACGCTCAGTCCGGATGGCGTTCCTGTCAGCGTTGGTGAGTTGCGCGAAGGCGATGATCTTTCGGTGTTGCGGATCGCGAAAAGGAACATTCCGCTCTCGTCCAGTGTCACCGGTCCTTCGGTCTATCCGTTTGTGGAGAAGGCGCTGGGCATCAATCTGACGAAGTATGCATTGAGCTGAGGAATTCTTCCTATGAAACACACATTCCCCGTGACATCCGGCAATGTCTTGCGCTGCCGTGGCTGGCGGCAGGAAGGGCTGCTGCGTCTTCTGGAGAATGTCCTGTCGGTCGGCGAAGACCCGGACAATCTCGTGGTTTACGCAGCGCTTGGCCGCGCGGCGCGCGACTGGCCTTCGCACGACAAGATCGTCGAAACACTGAAGACGCTGGAAACGGGACAGACGCTGCTCGTGCAATCCGGCAAGCCGATCGGCGTCCTGCGCACGCATGCCAAAGCGCCGATCGTCATCATGGCGAACTGCAATATCGTCGGCCAATGGGCCAGGGCCGAGAAGTTCTACGAACTGGCAGAAAAAAATCTGATCTGCTGGGGCGGGCTCACCGCGGGCGATTGGCAATATATCGGTTCGCAGGGAGTCATTCAGGGCACCTATGAGATCTTCATGCGCATCGCTGCGCGCCATTTCGGTGGCGACCTTGCGGGCCGTTTCGTGCTCACCGCCGGCCTTGGCGGTATGGGGGGTGCGCAGCCGCTGGCCGGTACGATGGCGAAGGCTGCGATCCTTTGCGTCGAGGCCGACGAGACGCGCATCGATAAGCGCATGGCGATCGGATTCCTTGACACTAAGACGAACTCACTCGAGGAAGCGCTTGCGATGATCCGCAAGGCGCAGAGCGAGAAGCGGCGGCTGTCCGTCGGGCTCGTCGGCAATGCGGCCGATATCTATCCCGAGATTGTGAAGCGCGGCGTCGTTCCCGACGTGGTGACCGACCAGACGTCGGCGCATGACCTTGTCTATGGCTATATCCCCTCCGGTCGCTCGCTCGATGAAGTGCGCCAGATGCGCAAAGGCGACCCGAAAGTCCTGATGGAAGAATCAACCCGCTCGATCGTGCGCCATGTCGGCGCGATGCTGGAGTTCCAGAAGAAGGGGGCGGTGGTCTTCGATAACGGCAATCTGATCCGCACCCAGGCCAAGAATGGCGGCGTGACGAATTCGTTCGATATTCCGATCTTCACCGACGCGTTCCTGCGGCCGCTGTTCGCGCGCGCCATCGGCCCGTTCCGCTGGGTCGCGCTGTCCAACAATCCGGATGACATCCGCAAGATCGACGATCTTCTGCTCGAAAAGTTCGGCAGCAACCAGATCGTGTCGAACTGGGTGCAACTCGCGCGTAAGCATGTGCCATTCGAGGGATTGCCGGCCCGTATCGCCTGGCTCGGCCACGGCGAGCGGACGGAACTAGGTCTCGAAGTCAACCGCATGGTGCGTGACGGCACTTTGTCTGCGCCGATCGCGTTCACGCGCGACCATCTCGACGCCGGAGCCATGGCGCATCCCAATATCATGACCGAAAATATGCGCGACGGTTCGGATGCGATAGCCGACTGGCCGCTGCTCAATGCAATGGTGAACTGCGCTTCGCAGGCAGATCTCGTCGCCATTCATTCGGGCGGCGGCGGGTACGCGGGATATATGACAAGCGCGGGCGTCACGCTGATTGCCGACGGCAGCGAGGCGGCCGACGAACGTTTGTCGCTGACTCTGACGAACGACACGTCCACAGGTGTGATGCGTTACGCCGACGCCGGCTATGAGGACGCGCTGGACGAGGCGAAGCGGAAATCGATCAACCATTTCAGGCTGCCGCAATGACCGATCAAAGCATGCGCGGCTTTTTGTCGGCGCTGGAGCAGGCAGGCGCATTGCATCGCGTGACACGCAACGTCGATCCGAAATTCGAGCTTGGCGCCGTGCTGGCGCTAAAAGATCGAGGCCCGGCGCTTTTGTTTGAGAATGTAGTGGGCAGCACGATGCCGGTTGCCGGCAATCTTCTGGTGTCACGCGATCGTTTCGCGCTGGCCTTCGGCGTGAAACGGGAAGACCTCGATGCGCATTGCCTGAAGTCGCTGGCACAGCCGGTCAAACCGGTGATGGTGAAGGATGCGCCGGTGCAGGCCGTAGTGCGCGACGAGGGACTTGAGGTCGGCAAATTGCTACCGGTGCCGCACTGGTTCGAGCGCGAAGCGGCGCCGTATATCACCGCAGGCGTGATCATTGCCAAGGACCCGGACACCGGCAAGCGCAATGTTTCAATTGCGCGGCTACGGCTCGAGGGAAGCAACCGGCTGATGGCCGGCATCGCCAAGAATCACCACCTTTGTGTTTTGGCAGAGAAAGCCAAGGCGCGCGGCCGCAAGCTGGAAATCGCTGTCGCAATCGGCAATCACCCGGCGGTGCTGCTTGGCTCGCAACTCTATCTCGGTCTCGGCGACGACGAATACGACAATATCGGCGGCCTGCTTGGAAAGCCGCTGCGGCTGGTGCGCTGCCGGACCGTCGATCTCGAAGTGCCGGCCGACGCGGAGATCGTGCTCGAGGGCGAACTCGATCCCGACGATCTCGTGCCGGAAGGCTCAGTGTCCGAGTTTCACGGATTCTACGTGGATTACGGACCGGGTCTCGGCGTTGCCATCCGCTGCGTGACCCATCGTGAGAAGCCGGTCTATCAGGCTGTTCTGCCCGGCTTTTTCGCCGAGCATTGCCTGCTAGGCGGGCTCGCGATCGGAACGACATTGTGCGCAGCTCTGCAGAAGATGATCCCCGCCGTCCGCCGCGCTTTGATCACCGACGGCGGCATGGGCCGCCTGCACGCAGTCATCACGATGCATCAGCCACGTCTGGGCGAAGGTAAGCGTGCCGTGATGCTGGCCATGGGACAGGTCAATCTCTTGAAGCTGGTCACCGTGGTGGAGGACGATATAGATCCGGAGAACCCGCGCTAAGTCGAATGGTCCCTGGCCGCGCGTTTCCGCGGACACGAGGATATGGTGGTTGTCCCCAGCGTAAAGGCGGACCGCTGTGATCCGACGCATGAAGGTCTGACAGTTACAAAAATCGGCATGGTTGCAACGACGCGGCCGGGAGATGGCGAGGCAGGAAGCCGCTCTGAGTTTGCGAGGGCGCCTCGGTCAATTTTCGATCGCGTCCAGCAAGAGAGCGGCCTCTATTGAATTTTTGCTAGTTGAGCTCGACAGTGTTCCTGCATACGGTGCAACGAACACGATCAAGCCGGATGAAAATGTAAGAAGATCACCGCCCGCGACCTTCATGGAGCCGCTCATAACGGTCTGCTCGCAGGTCACTTGTCCTCCATCTGCGTAATTGTTGCGATACGAAATTTCGCGCGCATGACCGGCATAAAAATAGTCGCTAGCTAATATGCCCTCATTGAATCACGGATCAGCCGCCACGCAAGCAGCGCGTGTGGAAAGCGCATCAGGCTGACATTCGGGAATCGAACTGCCGACGACTTCCGTGAGTATACGACGCGTGCCTGTCGGGTGCCGTCGCGGGGTTGGTTGGAAATGAGGGTGGCGTAGTCTCCGAGATGTTCAACCTCGAATCATCCGGCG